>JAAXOU010000316.1 GCA_012396115.1 Streptomyces somaliensis DSM 40738
AAATCCATCTCTCCCACGGCCGTGAGGCGGCCATGACCTCCCGCCGGAGCCCCGGCGGGAGACCCGAAGAGGAAGGAGCACGAGGTGGAAGAGCACACGGCACCGCCTCCGGCCCGTAGCGGCCTGCGTAGGATTTGCTCGTTCTCAGGGGTGGGAGGGATCGTGGGGGAACACCCGCACGTCGCCGCGCTGGCGCGCATCATGCCGTCGGACCACGGGGCGGACGAACGCATCGACTGGGCGGCCGCCGAGGAGCGGTGGGGCGTCCGGTTCCCCGCCGACTACCGGGACTTCATGGCCCGCTACGGCGGCGGGTCCATCAACGGCGAGGCCACGGTACTGCTCCCGCTGCCGCAGGAGGGCCCCTGCTGGCCGCCCGCCGACCTCGCCGAGGAGACCGCGAACGTCCGGTACGCCTGGCGGTCGCTGGGCGGCCGGGACGCGCTGGACGCCGACCCGGAGGACCTCCTCGCCTGGGGCACCACGGCCGGGCCGGACATCCTGTGCTGGCTCACCGCCGACCCGGACCCCGACCGCTGGCCGGTCGTCGTGTGCGGACGCCACACCTCGCCGACGTTCGCCGTGCACCCGTACGGCATGGCGGGGTTCCTGCACCGGCTGCTGGCCGACGAGTACGACGACCCGCCGGTCAGCCTGGTCTTCTGGCACGACCCGCCGGTCCGCTTCGTCCACTGGCGGGAGGAGCAGCGCCGCTTCCTCGCGGGCCTCGACCGCGTCACCGGCGACCCGGACCCGTACGCCCAGCCGTAGGGGCGAGCCCCGACCTGCCGGGGGCCCCGCCGTTACGGGACCCTGCGGGACCCTACGGGGTCAGACCAGGGAAGGCAGCGTGCCGGGCGGCGCGGCACCCGTCAGCCTGCAGTCCCTCAGGACGACGCGGGTCAACTTGCCGCCGCTCCAGCGGACGGAACCGAGATCGCTGCCGACGATCTCGACGCCGTGCAGGCTCACGGCTTCGAATTCGACGCGCTTCGAGCGGACGCCGGACACGCGGCCGGTGATGAGCCGGGTGTCGGCGAGTTCGAGCGAGCGCAAGTCGGCGTCCGAGTACGCGAAGTCCTGGACGATGCCGCGCGGGCTGCCCAGGGTCACGACGTTCGCCAGGTACAGGCCCGGCTCGTCCAACTCGGGGAGGGTGACGGTGACGTGGCCGAAGGTACGGGTGGCCATGCTGGTGCTCCTCATCGTGGTACCGGGGCGGCCCCGCCCGGCTGGCTGGGCCGCCCCGGACGGTGTGTCGGCTACTCGTTCTTCCAGTCGTCCCGGCTCGGCCGGTTCGTGATCACCGAACGCGGGACGGTCGCGAGCCGTGTGGTGCCGGGCACGGCGCTCCTCTCTTTCCGGGCGGAGTGGTGTGAATCAGCGGGCTGGACGTTGTCGGCTGCGGTGCTCCACTCGACGCCGCTCGCGGGCCGGATGTGGGCGACACGGACCACGCGGCCGTCGTGGTGGAGTTCGTGGGTGACGGCTGTCAGCACGCCCTCCCCACGGGACGCGACGTCGCGGACCTTCGTGTTCAGGAGCGGATGCCTCTCGTGGCCGTCGGCGCCGACCGGGTTCACGTTTCGGTCTCCCGCTGGTCCTCGGCCTCGGCGCGGCGCATGAACCTCTCCCAGCCGTCGGCCGCCCGCAGCCGCAGGGCCCGACTGGGAGCGCCCGGCCGGGGCTCGGGGGCCGGGTGGACAGGTCCGCCGGCACCCGGCGTGCGGTGAGGAGGCGAAGGGGTGGTCACGGCCGTTCTCCTTCCGGCAAGGGCGCGTCCCGGCCCGGGCACGACAGCGTGCCCGGGCCACTTGAGGGGGAGCGCTCCCGGATGCCGTCTCCGGGGCACGGTGACCACCTTGGCGAGTGAGAGCTGTCCCGATCCACTGCCGCGTCCTGTAGGGCCGTCCTATATTCCAGGAGTGGCTGCGAAGCTGAATGCGTGGGCGCATCCCGGACTACGTGCCGCCGTGGTGTCGGAGGACTGGGCCACCGTGCTGCGGACGTGGCGGGCGCTGACCCGCAGTAGTCAGAGTGTCCTAGGGGCCCGCATCGGGTTGGCGCAATCGGACGTGTCCGCGATCGAGAACCGGCGCCGCGCGGTGACCTCGGTAGAGGTGCGGCAGCGCATCATCGAGGGCTTGGGGGTCCCGCTCGAACTCCTCGGCGGCACCAAGGCGGAGCTGCCGTTGCCCTCGCTCGTGCTGCCCGGCGTGGTCACCGAGGCCGGCGCGGACCGGCTGGCCCGGATCACTTCCGGGGGGCTGCGCCTCGACGCGGCGTCCCTGGACGAGATGGACCGCTTACTGGGCGTGCATCGGAGGGCCGAGGACACCTTGGGCTCACGGCTGGTGGACGGCGTGGTCCTCACCCAGTTCCGGGCCGTGGCCGGGCTGTACGACCAGGCGCGCGGGCCGCTGGCGGATCGGCTCGTGAAGCTGATGGCGGAGTACGCCCAGTTCCTCGCGTGGATGGCCCAGGACCAGGACAACGCCCCGGTGGCGCTCGGCTGGTTCGACCGCTCGTATGACTGGGCGCTCGAGTCCGGATACGGGGACATGGCCGCCACCACCATGAGCATGAAGGCGCACCTCGCCTGGTCCCGGGGCCAGGGACGGCGGTGCGTCCGGCTCGGGGAGGCCGCGGCTGCGACAGCGGGTGCGAGCGCGGCGACCAGGGCCATGGCCGTCCAGATGGCCGGACGCGGGCACGCCCTCGTAGGCGAGGCCGATCACGCGTACCGGCGGCTCGACGAGGCGCAGCAGATCATCGCCACCGCCGACGACGTGCCGCCGTGGCTGTACTTCTACGGCGAGTCCTGGTTCACGGCCCAGCGCGGCATGGCCGATCTGCACCTGGAGCAGTGGGCGCGCGCGGTCGGCAACCTGAAGGTCGGCCTCGCCGGGTTCGCCCCGGCCTACCGCCGCGACCGCGCCTGGTACGGAGCATGTCTGGCCCGTGCGTACGCGGCTGCCGGGGAAGCGGAGGCCGCGCTGGAGACCGCGCTGGGCGTCATCGCCGACGCCTCGGAGATCGGCCGCCCCCACGCCTGGGAGGAACTGCACCGCGTGGCCGCGGCACTGATGCGGCGCCGCGCCCACGAGGGCCGCGCGCTGTTCGACGCGCTGGCCGCGCTCGACTGAGGGCGGGCGCCGACGAGCCCGGCGTCGTTCCGGACGAGGGTCGCGGCCCGGTCGTCGCCGGGCCGCGGGGCCACGGGCGGAACACGGGCGGAAGGGGTGGCGTAGGTGGGCGTGAGCCGGGCGACGGGGCCGGGAGCCGGGGAACCGCGGGCGCACCTGAGACACTGGGCGCGATGAGTACGACACCGCAGCCCCGCGCCACCCGAGAGGCCGAGTTCCTCGACACCCGCGCCCGCGCCGAGATCGACCTCGCCGCGCTCCGCGCGAACGTCCGCGCGCTGCGGGCGCGGGTCGAGCCGGGCGGCGCCCGGGTCATGGCGGTCGTGAAGGCCGACGCGTACGGGCACGGCGCCGTGCCGTGCGCCCGCGCCGCGCTCGACGCGGGCGCCGCCTGGCTCGGCACGGCCACGCCGCACGAGGCGCTCGCGCTGCGCGCCGCGGGGATCGACGCCCCGGTCCTGTGCTGGCTGTGGACGCCCGGCGGGCCGTTCCGCGCCGCCGTCGAGGCCGGGGTGGACATCACCGTCAGCGGGCCGTGGGCCCTCGGCGAGGTCGTCGCGGCGGCGCGCGCCGCCGGCCGGCCCGCCCGCGTCCAGCTCAAGGCCGACACGGGCCTGGGACGCAACGGCTGCCTGGCCGGCGACTGGCCCCGCCTCGTCGGCGAGGCCCTGGACGCGCAGGCCGAGGGCCACCTCCGGGTCACCGGCCTGTGGTCCCACTTCGCCTGCGCCGACGAGCCCGGCCACCCCTCGATCGGCGCCCAGCTGGCGCGCTTCCACTCCATGCTGGAGTACGCGGAGAAGGCCGGCGTCGAGCCCGAGGTGCGGCACATGGCCAACTCGCCCGCCACCCTCACCCTCCCCGAGGCCCACTTCGACCTCGTCCGCCCCGGCGTGGCGGTGTACGGCATCTCGCCCGGCCCCGAGGTGGGCACCCCCGCCGACTTCGGGCTGCGGCCCGTGATGCGGCTGAGCGCCGACGTGGCGTGCGTGAAGCAGGCGCCACCGGGCCTGGGCGTCAGCTACGGCCACCACTACGTCACCGACCGCGAGACCAACCTCGCCCTCGTCCCGCTCGGCTACGCCGACGGCGTCCCCCGCCACGCCTCCGGCCGCGGCCCGGTGCTGCTGGGCGGGGCGGTGCGGACCGTGGCCGGCCGGGTCGCGATGGACCAGTTCGTCGTGGACCTGGGCGACGACACGGTCGAGCCGGGCGCCCGCGCGGTGCTGTTCGGGCCCGGCGACGACGGCGAGCCCACCGCCGAGGACTGGGCACGGGCGGCCGGGACCATCGCGTACGAGATCGTCACGCGCGTCGGGGCGCGCGTGCCGCGTGTCCACCTGGGTGAGCGGGGGTAGTGGGGGAGCCGTGACGGAGGCCGGTACGGGTACGGGGGCGGGCGCCGCCGCCTCGGCGGCGGGCGCGGCCCTCGCCGAGGCGGGCGGGCTGGCCGCGGCCGGGAG
>JAAXOU010000317.1 GCA_012396115.1 Streptomyces somaliensis DSM 40738
CTCGCGCCCCCGGCGCCGATCCCGCCCCGCTCCGTACCGGCGGTCGCGAACCGGCCGCCGGCCCCGGCGGCCACCGGCCACCGGCCACCGCAATGCGGTCCCGACCCGGCGGCGGGACGCTCCGGGCGCCGTTTCCCCGGCCACGGCGCGTGGGCACGGGGGCGGGGTCCCGGTTCCTCATACCGACGGAACCGTGGGGGCGGTGTCCTGGTCCCCTGGCCGGCGGGGTCACGATGCCGCCGACCTCGAACCGCCGGGGCGCTCTCGTGAAGGTGCCGGGGGCGGCGAGTTGGGCGAAACGGCCGCCGGCGGTGTAGTTGGCGACCGCCGCTCCACACTCCGAATTCCGTAGCTGGGTAAGAGCTCGTCATACGATCCTATTGAGTGTCCCTGGTCGGCCGTGACCGGTATGCCGATTCGGCCATCCGGGATGGTGTGAGTATCCGGCCGTGGATTGTGGACGATGGCCTGTGGGCGCTGATTGAGCCGCTGCTGCCGTCCTGGTCCGAGAAGGCTCCCGGCCCGCGGTCGGTGCTGGACCGACTGTGTCTGTAGGACGTTCTGTACGTGCTGTACAACGACATCGCCCGGCAACTGCTGCCTCTGGGGCTGGGATTCGGCTCGGGGCAGACCGGCTGGCGGCGTCTGGAGCGGGGGCAGAAAGCCGAGGTCCTCGACCGGTCGCACCGGATCCTGCTCGCCGAGCTGAACGTGGCCGGCGAGCAGGACTGGTCCAGAGCATGCGTCGACGGCTCCCACGACCGCGCGAGAATAGGGAGAGGCGACACCGGCCCGTCACCGGTCGGCTGGCGCAAAGCGGGCAGCAGACAATTTGATCTGCGACGGACGCGCCACCCCGGTCAAGGTCGCCACTGCGGCCAACGTCAACGACATCACCCCGGCCCTCGCCCTGACCGACGGCATCCCGCCTGTCGCCGGACGGCCCGGCCGACCGCGACGACGCCCCGAGGTTCTGCTCGGCGACAAGGGCTACAACTCCGGCCCCACCGCCGCGAACTGCGCAAGCGCCGGGTCCTCCCGGTCATCTCCCGCAGAGGTGCCCCGAACATCGAGGGTCTGGGCAAGCTCCGCTACGTCGTGGAGTAGATCTCCGCCCTGCTCCACCAGTTCAAACGCCTCGTCGTCCGCTGGAACAACGAACCGAACTTCACGACGCCTTCGTCTCACTCGCCTGCGTTCTGATCTGCTGAAGAGGCTTCAAGAAGACCCGAACATGATCGTATTGCGAGCTTGTAGCGATTATTGCGCTCTCCCTGACGGATAACGGTAACCGCTCCGCCCTTCTCACGAATCCACTGCTCGAGGTCAGCGCCACCGATCTCTCTGACCCCTTCGCCGGTCAAGATTTCAATCGGACCGAAAAGCGACCCCGAGAAACCCTGCAGAGTTGTACTCTCGTCCAGTCTGACCCTAAAGGAATTCTCCGTCACTTTTGCACCGGTCAGGTCTGCCCCACACAGGTTGACATCCAGTAGGGAGGCTCCCATGAGCTGCGCACCGCGGAAACTTGCCGCCGACGCATCGACGCCGCAGAGAGAAGCTTTGACGAAATCTGCGCCATCAAGAATCGCCGCCTTCATTACTGCGTCATCAAGGTTGGATCGCACGAACGAAGAGCCAGTCAGGTCAGCTCCCGAAAGGTCGCACCCTTGCATGTCCGCACGATAAAAGTCCGTTTTCCTCAGCACAACCCCCGTCAGCACGGCGCCACTGAACCAAGACTCAGAGAAGTCGCCACCAGTGAGATCGACACCCCTGAAATCCAGACCCACTGCGTCAAGACTTCCTTCGCCTTCCCGTAGCCATTCTTGCAGCCGACGAGAGGCACTATGGTCGGCTGGGTATGCCTGCGGCGCCCAGCCTCTACGGGTACCAAACGACATTGCCTTCCCAGCCGTTCTTTTCGATGGTGGACCTGATGTTATCAATCGCCGTCCGGTTGGCGTTACGCACGTCGAGGATAACCATGCGCTGGCCACGCCGATCTGCCGCTTATGCGAGATCTGCCAAGGTATCCATCCACCAGGTCATCGGTTACGACATCAACGAGGAGAGGAAAGCGCCACAAAACAGAAGCTTTTAGAGCACTTCTCTACGCGGACCGGCCGTATTGGGTCACCCCCGAAAAGGTAAGAGCGCCTCTCCCGAAGGCACCGGTGAAAAGTGTCGGCATTCGAAAACTGCATGCCCGTCAGGCATTCGTACTCCACAATGCCGAAATCCGGATCGTGAAGGACCTGAGTGGGGCCATTACGAATCACCTAAGCAGGCAATGATTTTAATGCTGTCAGGGCAGACCATAGAAACCCGCTCGTGTCGTATGCCTGCCCTGTATCGAGGTACGTCCTGAGGGACCCCTCAGAGTTGCTGCTCAGCAGAACCTTTCCAGGAATGACGACCGGGTGCCGGGCCGGCCCCTCACGGGCACGCACCCGGTAAGTCGTCCGGAATGGGGGTCACACCCAGTCAGGTGCGGGTCAGAAGGTCGTGCAGCGGTATTCGGACTGCACGGGTTCCCGTGGTGCGCTGGTCATGCGGCATCAAGGCAACCCGGTCGGGGTACACCAGGCGCTCGGGGAGGCTGAGCAGGCCTGCGTGTGGCAGGCCGTCCTTGATCATGTGTCTTTGCCGATCGTGGGCTCAGGCCGGGACGGCAGGTCAGCTCCGCAGCCCAGTGCTTGGCTTGGTTCCATTGTCAGGCCCCCACACGTGTCAAGCCGCATGCAGCTTGAACATGACTCTGCTTTCAACTCACAGGAGCCCTCTAGGAACCTGACATCTCTTGAAGAGCGTCGAGCGACTCCATAATTCGGATCACAGCTCCGGAATGCGAGCGTGCGGCCTTTTTCAGTGCATCGAGGGAAGGGGTTCCAGCTTGGTGAGCTTCGGCAAGTGAGAGCAGGAGCGGCACACCGGCAGAGAAAGCCGCATCGCCAGCGGCGGTACGCGGTTCATATCCAGCGGCATCATCTTCAACAGCCGCCCAAAGGTAGCCGACAGTGTGGCCCTCCTTGTGAACCGAGAAGTATCTGACGGGCCCGTCGGTCCAGCCGTCGTAGGCTTGCTCCTCATAGCCGTCAGGGAGAAGTTTTTTTAGATGCTGCCAACGTGCAGGGATCGCGAAGGTACTCCAGGCGTCAGCGTAGTCGGCTCCCTCGACGGAGAGATCCTCGAAGCCCCACCGTGCGGGACGGCCATAGAACGTCGGGTCGCCTGGCTCGGTTTCGGCGCCCAACAACTTTGACACCGCATTCAAGAAGGCTGCCAGGCGCGGTGCGTTGGACGCGGCAACGTCAGGCTGGGGGCGCTCACGGAGGTCAAGAGTAAGCCATGCGTCGGAGTACGTCGCCAGCGTCACCATTGCACCTCCCTGATCCCACACGACGAGCCTTAGGGCGAACAATTTCTCGGCTCGATGAGCGACTCCTGAACGGAGCAAATTCCCGGGAAGTTCAGACCAGACCTGCAGAGTAGTCCTGTCGACAAACTGCACATCATCGATCTCGACCGCGCTGCCTACAGGGCCAACTCCTTCCCACTTGTAATATTCCCGGCGCGGCGCATCGACGGTGACGACCCGCATCCCTGAACGCCCCCATCCATCGACGATTCCAAGGCGCGCAGCGAGGGATTGCAATTCGTCAAAAAGTTCTATGGCGTGACGCATACCTCGCCCATCGGAGACATCTACCGTCGTTTCCCAGAACCATTCACCCACAGGGTCGGTAGTGATCAAAGTATTCCCTTAGGATCGGTCTTTGCCCCTGGAGGAACCACGAGCGTTCCGTCATCCAGCCTCACGACGAAGGTGACACCCAAGCCAGCTTGCCGCCCACCTCGACCGCTCTGGTGTATATCCATCAACTTCTCGACAGACCCCTCGTCTACCCACTGCGCCACAGTGCCCTGCCCATCGACAAGCATAATGCGATGGTCCGCTTCGGACAAAGTAAGCTGCCCTAAGTACTTACCCCGAGTGATCTCCCCGACAGGGTCTATAGGGTTATCGAGACGCTTCATCTGATATCCGAAGACGCTCCCGTCATCATCCACCAGGCGCACATCCATGTCGCCACCCTGGGGGCTTTTCACCTCGAAAGCGATTCGATCACCGGAGAATCCGCTGCGCGCCAGGGCATCGGCAAAAACGATCTGGTCGATACCTGGTTCGACCATCTGCAGCTTCTTTGCTCCGAGACTCGAAACCACCTGCGCAAAGTTGTCGCTTAAATTGAAACGTCCGGAGGCTATAACCTCGGCTGCCTGTCGACCACGGGGGCTCTCCGCCAGGTTGTCGAGAGCGCGATCCAGTACATTCGGCTTGGGCCGTGTCCTGCCTGGCATCTCCCGCACAGCATCGCGAACAGATTGCTCCAGCTCGCCACCCCGCTCCATGGGCTGGAAATGGGCCAAACTGTCATGCTTGTGTTCGCCGGGGGTGCGTTCAGCCTGGATCCACCGCGTGGTGATCGGTTTGGGTGGCCTCGGATATAGAAGAGGTGCCCGCTGACCTGGGATGATGGGAGTTCTTCAGGCTTCCATCGGCCCCAATCAGCAAGGCACCTCGTAAG
>JAAXOU010000318.1 GCA_012396115.1 Streptomyces somaliensis DSM 40738
CCCGGTCGGGGCGGCCGCCGGGGCCTCCGCGACGACGGCGCGGTCCGACGGGCGGGCGCGGTCCGCGACGGCGTCCGCCGCACGCGCGCGGTCCCCGTACGGGTCCCGGTGCGGCCGGTCCCCCGGGCCCGCGCAGGCCAGCAGCCCCACCAGCACCAGCACCCACAGGGCACGCGTCCCCGCGCCGCGCCGCCGGGCATCGGTACGGGACATCGGACGGGCGCCTTCCTCGTGGGTGGCCTGCTGTTCGGCTCGCCCGGAATGGTACGGGGAAATGGGTTCGCCACTCCCGAGCCGCAGGTGAGATCCTGGGAAACGGTATGTCTACTTCCTTCGCCGACCTCCAGGCCCTGCTGACCGAGGTCCCGCTGCGCGACGCCCATCGGCTCGGCCGCCGCCTCGAAGGCGCCCGCCGCATCCGCAAGCCCGAGGCCAGGCAGGCCGTACTGGACGAGATCGCCGCCGAGGCGGCGAAGGCGGCGGCCCGCACCGCCGAGCGGGCGTCCCGCGTGCCCGAGGTCACCTACCCCGAGCAACTGCCCGTCAGCCGGAAGAAGGACGAGATCCTGGAGGCGGTGCGCGACCACCAGGTCGTGATCGTCGCCGGTGAGACGGGATCGGGCAAGACGACGCAGATCCCGAAGATCTGCCTGGAGCTCGGCCGGGGCGTGCGCGGCATGATCGGCCACACGCAGCCCCGGCGGATCGCGGCCCGCACCGTCGCGGAACGCGTCGCGCAGGAGCTGCGCACGCCGCTCGGCGAGGCGGTCGGCTGGAAGGTCCGCTTCACCGACCAGGTCGGCCCCGACACGTTCGTGAAGCTGATGACGGACGGCATCCTGCTCGCGGAGATCCAGACCGACCGCGAGCTGCGCGCCTACGACACGATCATCATCGACGAGGCCCACGAGCGCAGCCTCAACATCGACTTCCTCCTCGGCTACCTGGCCCAGCTGCTGCCCAGGCGCCCCGACCTCAAGGTCGTGATCACCTCCGCGACCATCGACCCGGAGCGGTTCTCCCGGCACTTCGGCGACGCGCCGATCGTCGAGGTCAGCGGCCGCACGTACCCGGTGGAGGTGCGCTACCGGCCGCTGCTGGAGGAGGACTCCGAGGAGCCCGACCGCGACCGGACCACCGCGATCTGCGACGCCGTCGACGAGCTCCAGGCGGAGGGCCCCGGCGACGTCCTGGTCTTCCTCTCCGGCGAACGGGAGATCCGCGACACGGCGGACGCGCTGCTGAAGAGGAAGCTGCGGGACACCGAGGTGCTGCCGTTGTACGCGCGCCTGTCCCACGCCGAGCAGCACCGCGTCTTCCAGCAGCACTCCGGCCGCCGCGTCGTCCTCGCCACCAACGTGGCGGAGACGTCCCTGACGGTCCCCGGCATCAAGTACGTGGTCGACCCCGGCACCGCCCGGATCTCCCGTTACAGCCACCGCACCAAGGTGCAGCGGCTGCCGATCGAGCCGATCAGCCAGGCCAGCGCCAACCAGCGCAAGGGCCGCTGCGGCCGCACCAGCGACGGCGTCTGCATCCGGCTGTACTCCGAGGACGACTTCCTCGCCCGCCCGGAGTTCACCGACGCGGAGATCCTGCGGACCAACCTCGCGTCCGTCATCCTCCAGATGACCGCGGCCGGACTCGGCGACATCGAGAAGTTCCCCTTCATCGACCCGCCGGACCACCGCAACATCCGCGACGGCGTGCAGCTCCTCCAGGAGCTCGGCGCGCTCGACCCGGCGCAGAAGGACCCGGGGAAGCGCCTCACCCCGCTCGGCCGCAGGCTCGCCCAGCTCCCCGTCGACCCGCGACTGGCGCGTATGGTGCTGGAGGCCGACAAGAACGGCTGCGTCCGCGAGGTCATGGTCATCGCGGCGGCCCTGTCCATCCAGGACCCGCGCGAGCGCCCCGCCGACAAGCAGGCGCAGGCCGACCAGCAGCACGCCCGCTTCAAGGACGAGACGTCCGACTTCCTCGCCTTCCTCAACCTGTGGCGGTACCTCCGCGAGCAGCAGAAGGCACTGTCGTCGTCGGCGTTCCGCCGCATGTGCAAGGCGGAGTACCTCAACTACCTGCGCGTCCGCGAGTGGCAGGACATCTACAGCCAGCTGCGCACGGTCGCCAAGCAGATGGGGCTGCACGTCAACGAGGAGGACGCCGACGAGCAGCGCGTCCACGTCTCGCTCCTCGCCGGCCTGCTGTCCCACATCGGCGTGAAGGACGTGAGGACCACCGGCGCCGAGACCGGCAAGGGCCCGGGGAGGAACGAGTACCTGGGCGCGCGGAACGCCAAGTTCGCGATCTTCCCCGGCTCGGCGCTGTTCCGGAAGCCGCCGCGGTTCGTGATGTCGGCCGAGCTGGTCGAGACGTCCCGGCTCTGGGCCCGGGTCAACGCCAGGATCGAGCCCGAGTGGATCGAGCCGCTCGCCGGGCACCTGCTGAAGCGCACGTACTCGGAGCCGCACTGGGAGAAGGACCAGGCGGCGGTGATGGCGTACGAGAAGGTGACGCTGTACGGCGTGCCGATCGTCGCCCAGCGGAAGGTCAACTACGGGCGCGTCGACCCGGGGGCCAGCCGGGAGCTGTTCATCCGGCACGCGCTGGTGGAGGGCGACTGGCGCACCCACCACAAGTTCTTCGCGGACAACCGGAAGCTGCTCACCGAGGTCGAGGAGCTGGAGCACCGGGCGCGGCGCCGCGACATCCTCGTGGACGACGAGACGCTGTTCGACTTCTACGACCGGCGGATCCCGGAGCACGTCGTGTCGGGCGCGCACTTCGACTCGTGGTGGAAGCACAAGTGCCGCGAGCAGCCGGAGCTGCTCGACTTCGAGCGCGAGATGCTCATCAACGAGAGGGCGGGCGCGGTCACCAAGGCCGACTACCCCGACGCGTGGCGGCAGGGCCCGCTGAAGTTCCGCGTGACGTACCAGTTCGAGCCGGGCGCGGACGCGGACGGCGTCACCGTCCACATCCCGCTCCAAGTGCTGAACCAGGTCGTCGACGAGGGCTTCGACTGGCAGATCCCGGGCCTGCGCGAGGAGGTCGTGACCGAGCTGATCCGCTCGCTGCCCAAGCCGGTCCGCCGCAACTACGTGCCGGCGCCCGACTTCGCCAGGCGGTTCCTGGAGCGGACCGCGCCGAGCGCCGAGCCCCTGCCGTCCGTCCTGGCCCGCGAGCTCCACCGCATGGCGGGCGTCCCGGTGAGCCCGGACGACTTCGACTGGGCGAAGGTCCCCGACCACCTGAAGATCACGTTCCGGATCGTGGACGAGCGGCGCCGCAAGCTCGCCGAGGACAGGGACCTGGAGGCGTTGAGGCTGAAGCTGCGCCCGAAGGCCCGTCAGGCGCTGTCGAAGGCCGCGGCGGCGGCCACGGCGGGCCCCTCGGGGTCGGGCCGGTCGCTGGAGCGCACGGGCCTGAAGGACTGGACGATCGGCACGCTGACGCGCGTCTTCGAGACCCGCCGGGCGGGTCAGCCCGTGAAGGCGTACCCGGCCCTGGTCGACCAGGGCGAGAGCGTCGCCGTGCGCCTCTTCGACACCGAGGCCGAGCAGTCCCGCGCGATGTGGCGGGGCACGCGGAGGCTCATCATGCTGAACATCCCGGTGAACCCGGCGAAGTTCGCGTCCGACCGGCTGACGAACCGGCAGAAGCTGGCCCTCTCCGGCAACCCGCACGGCTCGGTGCAGGCCCTGTTCGAGGACTGCGCGACGGCGGCGGCGGACAGGCTGATCGCCGACCACGGCGGCCCGGCCTGGGACGAGGAGGCGTACCGGAAGCTGTACGACGACGTCCGCGCCGACCTGGTGGAGCTGACCGTGCGGACGGTGGACCGGGTCCAGCAGGTCCTGGCCGCCTGGCAGGCCTGCGAGCGGCGCCTGAAGACCGTGAACAGCCCGACGCTGGCGGACAACGTCCGGGACGTGCGGGAGCAGCTGGCGGCGCTGGTGCCGCCCGGCTTCGTCACCGCGACGGGCCTGCGCCGCCTGCCGGACCTGATGCGGTACCTCGTGGCGGTGGACCGCCGCCTCCAGCAGATGCCGACCTCCGTGCAACGGGACACCACCCGCATGGAGAAGGTCCACGAGATGCAGGACGAGTACGCCTGGCTGCTGGAGCAGTTCCCGAAGGGGCGCCCGGTGCCGCAGGAGGTCCTGGACGTGCGGTGGATGATCGAGGAGCTTCGGGTCAGCTACTTCGCGCACGCGCTGGGGACGGCGTACCCGGTGTCGGACAAGCGGATCGTGAAGGCGATCGACGCGCTGGCCCCGTGAGGCGGCGCGACGCGGTGACGGGACGGTCGCCCCGGGTGAGTTCGACCGCACGGTCCGGCCTGCTGTAGAGTCCTTCTCGCAGCCGGGGAGCGAACGGTTGCGAAACCTGGTCCTGTGGAGCAGTTTGGAGTGCTCGCCACCCTGTCAAGGTGGAGGCCGCGGGTTCAAATCCCGTCAGGACCGCATCGATGAACCGAGGCCCGCACCGTACGGTGCGGGCCTCGGTCGTGCTTCCGCCGTTCCGCGCGGCCCGCGCCGGGCGGCGGCCGGGTGGGCGGGCGCCGCGCG
>JAAXOU010000319.1 GCA_012396115.1 Streptomyces somaliensis DSM 40738
TGGGCCAGGACGGCCAGGGAGGAACCGTCCGAGATGGACATGATGAAGAGGAAGCCACGCTCCATCTCCACCACGGTCTGGTTGACCGGCCCGCCCTCGAAGATCCGGGAGGCTCCCGCGGTCAGCGACGTCAGGCCGGACGCGACGGCGGCCAGCTGGTCGGCGCGGTCGCGCGGGAACCCCTCGGACATCGCCAGCAGGAGTCCGTCGGCGGAGACCACCACCGTGTGCGACACCCCGGGGGTGTTGTCCACGAAGCTGGTGATCAACCAGTTCAGATTCTGCGCCGCCTGGCTCATCGGGCTCACACTAACGCTCCTGGTTGTAGGTACTACCCGGACCACTGTGTCGATCGTAAGTGGCCGATCCGTTCAACTCCGCTCCGGCACTGCGCCCTTGCTGGACACCGCGCCGCAGGTTGCTCAGCCTGCCGCGGACGTCCTCGGGCGCCCGGGAGACCTGCGGACCGCCCCGCGGGGTCTGCTCCGCGGTCCCCTCGATCAGGTTCGCCTTGGGGACCCGTCGGGGCAACCCGGAGGCCGTGACCCCGCCGGCCTTCGGCTCCCTGAGCCTCCCGGCCCGCTGCCAGAGCTCGTCGTTCGCCGAACGCCGGGCGTCGGAGTCGTCCGCGTCGCCCCGGGGAGCCTGCGGGACCGGCTGGGCGTGCTGTTCCGGGGCGTCCTGGCGGTGGCCCGGGTCCCCGGCCGGCCGGTCCACCGGCCGCTGGCTGCCGCGGAGCGGCAGCCCCGCGCCGGTCAGCTCGTGCCCGGTGGCCGGCGCGGAGGCCGGACGGTCGAAGCCTACGCGCTCCGGCTCGTTCGCGTAGGCGTCCCGGGAAGATTCCGATTCGTCCGCGTAGCCGCCCCCGTACGTGTCCCGGGCCGACCACCCGCCCTGGTCCGACGGGGCCCCGAAGTGGCCCCCGTAGGACGGCTGCCCGGCGTCCCGGCCGCCGAAGCCGCCTTCCGGATACCCGGTGCCGGGGTACTCGCCGGCGGCGTGGCCGCCGCTCGCGTGGCCGCCCCCGAAGTACTCGCCGGCGTAGCCCTCGCCGTGGTACCCGCCGTGGTCCCGGTAGTCCTCCTGCAGCGCCTGGAGGCCGTCGTGGCCGTACTGCTGCTGCGGGTACGCCTGCGGGGCGTCCGGCTGCCCGTACGGGGCCTCGTAGCCGCCCTCGTACCGCTCCTGCTCCCGGTCGTCGGCCGCCGGCGTGCCCCGGAGCTGGGCGCCGAGCGCGGCACGGCGGTCCTTGCGCATCAGGGAGCGGCCCACCGGGTCCAGCACGGCGCCGTCCTGCTGCGGCTCGTAGCGGGAGTCGTCGAAGCCGAGCTCCGCGGCGGTCCGCACCGGGGCCGCGTCGTACGCCTGCTGCTCCGGGATGATCTGGGAGACCGTGAAGTCCTCCTCCTGCGGCTCGCCGCCGCCGCCGTGGGTGATCGCGTCCGGCAGCATGACCAGCGACGTCGTACCGGCCTGCTCGCCCGAGGGGCGCAGCTGGACGCGGATGCCGTGCCGGTCGGCGAGGCGGCCGACCACGAAGAGGCCCATGCGCTGGGAGACCGCGACGTCCACCGTCGGAGGGTTGGCCAGCTTGTGGTTGATGTCCGCGAAGTCCTCGGCGGTGAGGCCGATGCCCCTGTCGTGGATCTCGATCATCACGCGGCCGTCGGGCAGCCGCGTCGCGGTGACGCGCACCTTGGTCTGCGGCGAGGAGAACGACGTGGCGTTCTCCAGCAGCTCCGCGAGCAGGTGCACGAGGTCGGTCACGGCCTGGCCGTGGATGTCCGCCTCGGGGATGCCCGACAGCTCGACGCGCTCGTACTGCTCCACCTCGGAGACGGCGGCGCGCATGACGTCGACCAGCGGGACCGGCTGGTCCCAGCGGCGGCCCGGCTCCTCGCCGGCGAGGACCAGCAGGTTCTCGCCGTTGCGGCGCATGCGGGTGGCCAGGTGGTCCAGCTTGAAGAGGTTCTCCAGCTGCTCGGGGTCGGCCTCGTTCTCCAGCTCCGTGATCAGCGTCAGCTGGCCCTCGATCAGCGACTGGTTGCGCCGCGAGAGGTTGGTGAAGATCGCGTTGACGTTGCCCCGCAGCAGGGCCTGCTCGGAGGCGAGGCGGACCGCCTCGCGGTGGACGTGGTCGAAGGCGCGCGCGACCTCGCCGATCTCGTCGTGCGTGTCGATGGGGATCGGCTCGACACGGGTGTCGACCTTGCCCGGGTCGGTCCGCGACAACTGGTCGACCAGCATCGGCAGGCGCTGTTCGGCGACGCCCAGCGCGGCGTGGCGCAGGCGGCGCATGGAACGGCTCATCTGGCGCGCCATGAGACCGGCCAGGATGAAGGCGGCGAGCAGCGAGACCACGACGGCGCCGCCGGTGACGAACGCGTCCGTCCGGGCCTCGTCGGCGATCCGGGTGGCCTCGCCGATCGTCTTCGCGAACAGCTCCGCCTCGACCTCGGCGTACCCCTCGAACTTGCCGGTGGAGACGGCCATCCAGGTCTCGGGGGTGACCCCGCCCTGCTTGCGCTTGATCAGCGCCCTGATGTCGCCGGCGTCCTCGGCCCTGCCGATCTCGTTGGCCATGCCCTCGAAGACCGACTTCTCACCCGTGATCGTCTCGGCGACCGGCGGCTGCACGCCCGCGGCGGTGAACTCCCTGGCGCCGTCCTGCGCCTTGCGGGTCATGATCTCGCTGAGCCGGTCGACGTCCTCCTGCGTACCGCTGGAGACGAACTCGGCGACGGCGATGTTCTCCAGGTACTTGTACGAGTTGAACGCCTTGGACTGGGTCTTGAAGACCTCGTCGTCCGCGCTGGGCCGGAGCAGCATGTGCATGCCGATCGAGCGCTGCAGCGACTCGGCGGCCTTGGCGAGCTGGACGGCGTAGACGGTGCGGCCGAAGCTCGTGACGTTGTCCGCGCCCAGACCGAGCTCGTTGGAGAACTCCATCAGCACGTGCTGGACCTTGGTGTAGCCCTCTTCGGTCTTCACCGGGTCCAGGAGCCTGGTGTACGCGGCCTTCCGCAGGGCCTGGAGCTGGGGCTCCTCCTTGCGGAACAGTTCGAGGCGGCGCTCCAGGCCCTGCCCGGGGGGCAGGACGCGGACGGCCTCGTCGAACTCCTGCTTGGCGGCGTCCGTGGTGGCGTACGCGTCGACGACGGCGTTCGCCTTCCGGTCGGCCTCGCTCTTGGCGGTGAGCAGCGGCTCCGCGGTGAGGTCGCGTTCGTTGAGCAGCGCCTGGCCGTACTCGGAGGCGGCCCGCACGATGACCGCGGTCCTCTCCGCGTTCCGCGCCTCCCGCCAGGTGTCCAGGGAGGCGCTCACCTGGAAGCCGCCCATCACCAGGCCGACCAGTACGGGCACCAGGAGGATGGCGTTCAGGCGCGTCGGGACGCGCCAGTTGCGGGGGGAGAACCGGCCGGGGCCGCCGCCGGCGGGGGCGCGGCCGGCCGACGGCGTCGCGGGCGCGTCCGCGGGCGGCACCGCCGTGCGCGGCGACGGGGTGAAGTTCCCCCGGGCCTGCTGCTCCGCGGCGTTTTTCGTGCTTCGCCTCACTCGACCAACAACCTCTCGGCGTCGGCACCTGGGATGTGCCGTTCTTCTGCTTCAGAGCCGTAATACTCAGGAGTTCGTGCATTGCAGCACGTAAAGCGCCCGCGCTCCAAACAGCCCGATCGGGTGATTACCGGCGGTCTCCACAGTGAGAGAAGCTGACATAAGGGGCGCGGCGCGCCAAAAGACGGGGCTGCGTGAGCGCAGCGGCACCACATGGCTGCGTGTCGTGTCGGAGAGTTCACAATTCTCTGTCGAAACGTTATGAACACGCGGGCGGGCCGTGCCAGACGACACGGCCCGCCCGCCGAACGCCCACGGCAACCACCCCGTGTGTGCGCCCACTTGGCGATCGGCCTGCCGGGGACGCGCCCTCCCGCCCGCTCCCGGGCGCCTACTTCAGTCGTGCCATGAGGGCGTGTTCGACGAGGGTGATGAGGGCGCTCTTGGCGTCGGCGCGGTGGCGGGCGTCGGTGGTGATGATGGGGGTGTCGGGGCCGATCTGGAGTGCTTCGCGTACTTCGTCGGGGGTGTAGGGCTGGTGTCCGTCGAAGCCGTTGAGGGCGATGACGAAGGGCAGGCCGCTGTTTTCGAAGTAGTCGACGGCGGGGAAGCAGTCGGCGAGGCGTCGGGTGTCGACGAGGACGACGGCGCCGATGGCGCCGCGTACGAGGTCGTCCCACATGAACCAGAAGCGGTCTTGTCCGGGGGTGCCGAAGAGGTAGAGGATCAGGTCCTGGTCGAGGGTGATCCGGCCGAAGTCCATGGCGACGGTGGTGGTCTTGTCGCCGGTGTGGGTGAGGTCGTCGATGCCTGCGGAGGCGGATGTCATGACGGCCTCGGTACGCAGCGGGTTGATCTCCGAGACGGCGCCGACGAACGTGGTCTTGCCCACGCCGAAGCCGCCCGCCACCACGATCTTCGCGCTGGTGGTTGAGCGGGTCGCACCGCCGCTAGAGCTTGCGAAGTCCACTGAGCACCCTTTCGAGCAGTGTCACGTC
>JAAXOU010000032.1 GCA_012396115.1 Streptomyces somaliensis DSM 40738
AGGACGCGGTTGAACCACGGGTGCCAACCGGCCGTGCCGCTGGTCTCCCCGGCGGAGGCGGACCGCCGCGCCCTCGTCGAGCAGACCGACCACGCCGAATGGGTCGACCAGCAGCGCGACCGCGGCCCGGCGCGGGGCGACAGCTGGGACCCCGTACCCGTCCCGCTCCCCACCTACGTCACCGCCCCGGTCGCCCCGCGCGCCACGGGCGGCGTCGACGTCACCGACCCGGAGACCTGGAGCGCGGCCCGCTCCTCCCCGGCGGAGCCCACCCCGCCCCCGCCCACCCGGAGGAACCCGAACCCCTCGGCCAAGGCCCCGCGCCACCCCCGCGACCACGGACGCACCCCGCTGTTCGACCAGTACGCCGACGACGACCGCCCCCGAGCGGCCAACGAGTGACCCGCCGCCCCCCGGCGCCCGGACGGCAACGGATTTCCGAGCACCCCGACCGGGGTGCTAATGTTTCACACGTCGCAAGGGCCTGTGGCGCAGACTGGTAGCGCACCTCGTTCGCATCGAGGGGGTCAGGGGTTCAAATCCCCTCAGGTCCACGCACGTCAAAGTCCCCGTCGGGATATCCGGACGGGGACTTTGTGCTGTCGTACAGCAGCGGAGTACAGCAGCCACGTCGAATCCTGTCGACCCAGGTGCTTCCCGAGCTTCCGCAGCGCCTTGCGGGTCGCCTCGGACGGCACGTGCGTGTACACCTCCATCGTCACGGCGATCTTGCTGCGCCGGAGGAAACGACAGCCGCGGAGGATCTTCCAGCTCCTCATCCGGGCGAAGGCGCGGTCGACGCGGGCCCTGACCGTGTGGTGCGAGGCGTTGTGCTCCTCTTTCCCGATCGGGAGTTCGGCCCGACCGGGGTGACGGCGGTGGGGGAATGACCAGGCCGGTTCCTGCTGGCCGCCGTCAGCGGTCACGGTGGTCCGGCCGATGGCGTCCTCCGCTCCGGACAGCCCTCGTGCCTTGCGCTCGTTGCGGTTTCCCGGGACCGGCCGGCCGACGGCGACGACCGGACGGATTCGGTGTGAGAGCCTCCCGCTCGTGGCTACCGAAACCGACGTGGGAGAGCTGTTGCACCAGCGTGGCTGGCGGACGGTGTTCACGGTCGCTGAAAGGGTGAACGCGTGGGCTGCTCTGGTGAGCGTCATCGAGCGTGGCTACGGCGACGACGTCTACGAGTACACCAACGACCTCTACTGCCGGAACTGGCTGCACGAGGCGTGGCTGCTGCTGGACGAACACATCGTTCAGCTCTGGACCCCACGGATCAAAACTCTGGACGACCGGTACAAGGCGGCGACCGTCGACGACGACGGCCATGCACTCGGCCAGTTCCACCGGTTACCCGGACCCGACCTGTGGTGGTGGCGGCGACACCCTCGCATCCTCACCGGAGCCCTCGGGCGTTCGCTTCGCTCGGCCGGTGCCGTCGGCACCTGCCCTGACACGGCATGACCCCTCGGCCTCGTGAGTTACGGGACACCTCTCAGGGCAGCCCCTGAGCCATGGCGGAGTGCCGACCTCGCCGGACGCCGATCTCGGTCCGGTCCCGCAGCCGGTGCCAGGCCGCGACTTCGAGCAGCCCACGCTCTCGGCCGACACGTCGCGCCAGGCAACGCCGGTCCGCAGCACGCGTGTGATTCCGGCGAGGACCGCTCTGTCCGCAACGTGCGATCACTCGGGAGGCGATGGCGTCATTCAGGAGCGGGCAGCAGCGGCGCCACCCGTCTCCACAGGTCGTCCGGAACAAGATCGGCACGCATCCGGGTGTCCTGCCGACCGAGATCGCCGAGCGCAAGGCCAGCGGCTCGACTCATTCTGAAACGATCAGCGGGGGCGGCAGCGCGCAGACTCCGCGCCGCGTGGTTGCCACAAGACGCCGGTCATGCGCTCTTGGCGCATCGAGGACGACCACTCACCCTGGTGGCACATCCGAAGTTGAGCACGGCCTTATCCCAGGAGGCTCGATGGGCGAGTGGAAGCAGGGCAAGTGCGGGTGGCCGATCCAGGGCGGACGCCGCTGTTCGAACTTGACCATGAAGGGCACCTCCCGGTGCTGGCTACACCAAGGGGAGTGGACCAAGCGGGGGCAGGCCGGGCAGAAGGCCGGCAAGCGTCGTAAGAAGTGAGTCCCGCTGCACAGCAGGCAGGTACAGCAACCAGGGCGACCGTACGGGGTCGCGGGCAGCCGCGGGCAGGCTGTTGAGCTACCGAGCAGACCTCAGTGATCGCCTCCGCCCGTAGTCCGCGTCGGGGGTTCAGGGGTTCGAACCTCGTCAGACCCACAGGCGGCTGTCTCCGAACAGCTCTCGGGGAACGTCACGGGATCCCGGTGTTTCAGAACCTGCCCGGGCCTAACCGGAGTTGTTCAGGGTCGTCCGGGTCGGTGTGAGGCGGTGTCCGAACGCGGGGGGAGCCACGGGCGGTCGTCCGGCGGATGCGCGGAGATCGGGGGACCCGGCTGGAGCGGGGTGTCTCGGTGAGTGCCGTGGGGACCTCGGTGCTCTCGCTCAGAGTCGAGGACCCCGCACCCCGCCGGCGCGCCGGGCGGAGTGCGGTTCACGACCGAGCCGCGTCTGGATGTGGAGGTGCCCGCCGCGTCGGGCGTCGGCGTGTGGTTCACCGCCGAACGGCCCGTGCTCACGCTCGTGGAAGCCCCGGCTCGGGCGCGGGGTCGCTACGGCGGGCGCGGTGGGCGCCGACCAGCAGCAGGACGCACGCGAGCGTGAAGAGGGGCCAGGGCGTGAACGGGAGGACCACGGCGTCGACGACGGTCCACCCTCCCAGCGTCCAGGCGATGAACGCCGGCGGGGTGATGCCGCGGCGGTCCAGCCACAGCACCGTCAGGCCCACCAGGACGAGCGGCACGCCGAAGCTCGCCAGGCTCAGCCAGTACGCACTGCCGGCCGGGCTCATGTCGGTGAAGTCCTCGCCCCACAGCCCGCCGCTGAACCACGTCCCGGCGTGGCGCGCGGCCTTCTCCACGGTCAGGGCGCCGAGTGTGTGCGCGGTCCCGCAGAACGTGAGGATCCAACCGGCCCATCTGATCACCCGAACCCTCCGTTTCTGCGATGGAGCCTCGTGACGGGGCTTCATCACGGTCGTTCCCGTGGCCGTCTCCTTGGACGTTTTCCGTGGTCGTCCCCGTGGTCGTCCCTGCGTCGCCCCCATGTCCTCCTCGTGCGGTGGGTGCCGGTGACCTCGGGGAGCACGGTTCCGTGTGGAGTTTCCGCACCGGAATTCCGATACTATCGTTCCGATACTACCGTTCCGTATCATGCAGGCATGGCGGTGGAAAGACAACGGGGCGGGCGCCCCCGGGACAGTCGTGTGGACCACAGGATCCTGCGGGCCGCCCGTGAGCTGATCGACGAAGTCGGCTACCCGGCCCTGACCGTCGACCGGGTCGCGGCGCGTGCCGGGGTGGGCAAGGCGGCGATCTACCGCCGCTACGCCTCGAAGGCCGAGATGGCGTTCGCCGCGACCGTGCACGAGCGGCAACCGCCCGTGCCGGCGGGCACCGGCTCCCTGCACGGGGACCTGCTGGCCCTGGTCCGTGCGTTCCACGTGCGCATGGCCGCCCCGGCGGCCCGGCAGTTGGCGCCCGCTCTGATCGGCGAACTCGCCGGCAACCCCGAACTGGGCACCCGCTTCCAGGACACCTTCCTCGCCGCCGAACAGGCCCTCTTCGCCGAAATCGTCGAACAGGCCGTAGCCCGCGGGGAGTTGGCCGGTCCGGTCGACCCCGCGATGGCCCATCTGCTGCTGCTCGGCTCCCTGGCGTCCGCCCTGTACATCCTGGACCTGCCCGTCGACGACGCGATGCTCGCCGACCTCGCCGCCGCCGTCGCGGCGGGGATCACCGCCCTGGCCGACCGGCACCGGGGCGTCCCCGGCGGGGCCGCCGGGCCTCCCTGACGGGGCGGTTTCCCCGGTACGGCGGTGGCGGTCCGGAAGGCGGTGGAACCCGCTCGCCCCGCCGGTGCCCCCGCCCACCGGACGAGCCACGCGCTCCACGGCGGGCGGGGCCGCCTCGCCCGCTCCCGCGGTGCGGGCGAGGGGAGCCGGCCGTTCTCCGGTGGAAAGGCGGGAGCCCCGCGCGGCCGGGGCCGGGCGGGGCTCCCGCTTCGGGCCCGGTGGAGCGGGTCAGTGGAGCTGGGTGTAGGTGTTCCAGCCCGTGCCGAGGCTCGCGCGGGTGCTGAAGGGGTTGGCCGTGCCCGTGTGGGCGGCGACGTAGCGGTAGAGCGTGCCGCCCGGGGTGACCGCCAGCAGGTCGGCGCGGCCGTCGCCGGTGATGTCGCCGGGGGCGGCCAGCTTGGCGTACGCCTGCCAGCCGGTGCCGACCTTCACGCGCGCCTTGAACGGGGCGTTCGGGTTGCCCGTGCCGGCGTACAGGTAGAGGACGCCGCCGGGGGTGCGGGCCAGCAGGTCGGCGCGGCCGTCGCCGGTGATGTCGCCCGCGCCGACCAGGGCGTTGTAGACGCCCCAGCCGGAGCCGACGTCACTACGGCCGGCGAAGCCCTGGCCGCGGCCGTCACCGCGGTACAGGTAGAGCGTGCCGCCCGGGGTGCGGGCCAGCAGGTCGCCCCTGCCGTCGCCGCTCAGGTCGCCCGGGCCGGTGAGGACGTTGAACGCGCCCCAGCCGCGGCCCAGCGAGATCGGGCCGTTGCCCTGGTAGTTGTACAGGGTGCCCTCGTACACCTCCAGCAGGTCGGCGTTGCCGTCGGCGTCCAGGGAGCTGGGGAAGGACACGCGGGCGCCCGCCCAGCCGCCGACGTCGCTGATCTGGTCGCGGGCGGTGAAGGTGCCGTTGTTGCGCGAGTAGTACGTGAACAGGGTGCCGTTGCGGTCCAGGCCCAGGATCCAGGACTTGCCGGTCTCGGGGTTGCCGCCGGCGCCGGCGATCAGGTCCGCGTTGTTCCAGCTGGAGGCGGCCCACTGCAGGCGCGTGGTGGGGCGGCCCGCGGTGTCCGTGCCGTAGACGTACATCGCGCCGGCCGTGGTGCGGGCGAACAGCTCCGCACGGCCGTCGCCGTCGGCGTCGTCGAAACTGGTCAGCTGGTTGTAGACGTGCCAGCCGGTGCCGACCTTCACGCGTGCCTTGAACGGGGCGGCGGCGTTGCCGGAGCCCGGGTGGAGGAAGAGGTCGCCGTTCGGGGTGCGGGCGTACAGGTCGCCGAGGCCGTCGCCGTCGGCGTCGCTCACGCCGACCAGCTGGTCGTAGACGTGCCAGCCGGCGCCGACCTTCACGCGCGCCTGGAGCGGGGCGCTGCCGCTGCGGTTGCCGCGGTACAGGTACAGCTCGCCGCCGGGCGTGCGGGCCAGCACGTCGACGGTGCCGTCGCCGCTGACGTCGCCGGTCGACAGGACCTTGTTGTAGGCGTTCCAGCCGTTGCCCGCCCAGTAGGGGCCGGACGCGCCCGTGCCGCCGTCGTACGTCTCGCGGAACGCCAGGGTGCCGTAGGGGGAGAGCGTCAGGACGTCGGCCGTGCCGTCGCCGGTGAGGTCGCCGACCGGGACGACGTCCTTGAACTTCTCGCCCGGGTCCCCGTGCAGGCCGTACTCGGTGTCCCCGCCCGTGCTGCCGGAGCGCTTCAGGTAGTACCCGCCGTTGAGTCCGCGGTACAGCAGGTCGCTGACGCCGTCGCCGGTGAGGTCGTGGCGGGTGGGCACCGCCGCGGTGCCCTCGGCCGTCTCCGACGACATGCGGGCGCGCTTCATCGGCAACCGGCCCTGGGGCGGCTCGAAGCCGGGCGCGTCCCGCTCGACCGCGGCGCGGTGAGCCGGGGCGCCCCTCCCGTCGTCGGCGACGGCCGTGCCCGGGAACAGCAGGCCGGGGGCGAGGACGAGAGCGGTGCACGAGGCGAGTCTGCGGGCACGCGCGTGTGCGCGGCCCGTACGGTGGAATGCCATGTGGAACCCCCCCTGGGGTGAGTGGTGAGAGGCCACGAGCGCGGTGGGCGGCACCTGACCGGCGCACGCGCGGCTCAGCAGCGGATGGATCATACAGCCGGCTCTCGAACCCCTGTGGGAATTCGTCGGTGCGGGGCCGCCTTCCGTACGACGATCTCCCGCGCGAGGCCCTCCTGGGCGGAGGCCCTGCGGCAGGGGAGCCGCGGACCTCGCGGTACGGCGGCCCGCGGACGGGGTGCCGTACGGGGTCCCCCCGTAGGGGGCCCTTCGCACACGGAGTCTCGCGCGGCGTCTCGCACGACGGGCCTTCCCGTAGGGGGCCTGTCGCGTACGGGACCTCACTGCACGGCGCGCCCCCCCGCACGAACCGCTCCGCGTGCGGGGTTCTCGCGTACGGGATCCCCGCCCGGGCGGTTTCCCGGCCCGAGCGGTTCGGGTGCCGCGGGACACGACGTCGGTGACACAGGCCGGTGCCGGTGAAACCGGGGTGCCCCGGCGGGCATCGGTCGGGTAGCGTGCGGGCCGTGTCGAGTCCTGAGTCAGACGAGGTGGGGGCTTTCGGTCACGCCGTCAGCCCCCTGAACCACTGAGCTCGTAGCCCTGCCGTCGCGCCGCGTTCTGCGGTGGGACGCGTGTGCCCCCGGGGCTGGCCGCGGTGACGGGACGACCTTCCCGTGCTTCTCCTCACCCCGGAGCCACTCGATGCCTCTTCCGCTGTACCTGCTCGCCCTGGCGGTCTTCGCCATGGGCACCTCGGAGTTCATGCTCGCCGGCCTGTTGCCGGACATCGCCTCGGATCTCGGCGTCACCCTCGGGACAGCGGGCGCGCTCACCCCGGCCTTCGCAGTCGGCATGATCGTCGGCGCCCCCCTGGTGGCCGCGCTTGCCCGCAACTGGCCCAGGCGCCCCGGCCTCCTGGGGTTCGTCCTCGCCTTCGCGGCAGCTCACGCGGTGGGCGCCGTCACCACCAGCTTCCCGGTCCTGTTCGCCACCCGGGTCGTCGCCGCGCTCGCGAACGCCGGGTTCCTCGCCGTCGCCCTGACGGCTGCCGCCGCACTGGTGCCTGCCGACAGGAAGGGACGCGCGCTGGCCGTGCTGCTGTCGGGCACGACGGTGGCCACGATCGCCGGTGTCCCCGGGGGGTCGGTACTCGGCACGCTGCTCGGCTGGCGGGCCGTCTTCTGGGCCGTCGCCGCTCTCTGCCTGCCCGCGGCTCTCGGCGTCCTGAAGGGAATCCCCACGGGACGTGTGGGGGAAGAGGCTGCCGGCGGGCCGGCCCTGCGAGCGGAGCTCGCCCAGCTCACCAGGCCGCGGTTGGTCCTGGTGATGCTGCTCGGCGCGCTGGTGAACGCGGCCACCTTCGCGAGCTTCACCTTCCTCGCCCCCGTGGTGACCGGCACCGCCGGACTGGACGAGTTGTGGATCCCCGTCGTTCTGGCGCTCTTCGGCGCCGGTTCCCTCGTCGGAGTCACCGTCGCCGGCCGGCTGTCCGACCGGCGTCCCGGTCCGGTCCTCGCGGCCGGTGGTCCGCTGCTGCTCCTCGGCTGGTCGGCCCTGGCGGTGCTGGCCGATGAACCGGTCGCCCTGTTCGCCCTCGTGTTCGTGCAGGGCGCACTGTCGTTCGCGCTGGGCGGCACGCTGATCACGCGGGTTCTCTACGAGGCCGCGGGCGCCCCCGCCATGGCCGGCTCGTACGCGACCGCGGCCCTCAACGTCGGCGCCGCCGCCGGTCCCCTCATCGCCGCGACCACCCTCGACACCACGGCCGGGAACCTCGGGCCGCTGTGGGCGAGCGGGCTCCTGGTCACCGTCGCGCTGCTCATCGCGTTCCCCCTCCGCGCCGTGGTCGCGGCCGGCCCGAGCACCGAGGTGCCCCGGTGACATGAGCACAACGCCCCCTCGGACGTCGGGGGACGTCGAAGGTTCGCGGCCCGCAGCCGCTCGTCGTAGCCGGACTGTCCGGGCAGGCGGGCGGACCCGTAGGCCGGGTGGACGCGGGCGAACCGCAGCCGGCGGGCCTCGGAGGCGAACCCGGGGAAGGCCCGCATGACCGCGAGCGTCAACAGTTCGGGGTCCGTCAGCCGGGGCGGACGGCCCCACCGCCGCGTTCCCGCCGGAGAGTCATCGACCTTCACGTGCGGCGCTGTCGCGAGGGTCTCTCGGTTCGTCGTCACGGACGAACCGACGGGATCCTCGCTTCATGCGTCCGAAGACCTCGGACGCACTCGACTAAGGGTCGACCGGCAGGCCCGTCGGCCCCTTCACCCGTTTCATGATGATCTGGGAGTTGACCTCCGTGACCCCCGACAGGGCGGTCAGCTTCTCGATCCACAGCCGTTCGTACGCGCGCAGGTCCGCCACCGCGATCCGCAGCAGGCAGCCCGGACTGCCGAACAACCGGTACGCCTCGATGACGTCCGGGATGTCCTGGAGGGCGGACTCGAACGCCTCCACCGCCTCGCGGTCCCGCTTCACCTCGATGGAGACCAGCACCTCGAAGCCCCGGTTCACCGCCTCCGGGTCGATCACCGCCCGGTACCCGCGGATCACACCGTCCTGCTCCAGCTGCCGCACCCGGCGCATGCAGGGGGAGGGGGTCAGGCCGACCCGCGCGGCCAGTTCCTGGTTGCTCAGCCGACCGTCGTCCTGAAGCTCGCGCAAGATAGCGCGGTCGATCGCGTCCATGGCGCAATCATCCGCCACTGCACAGCGGCGGCACAGGGAAACAAGCGATCCGGTTGCGTTCGGACTCTCCTATCATTGCTTCTTCGAACACTTTGTCGCTGGGTGGGGGAGAGGTCGGGCACCGTGGGACGGATCGTCGTGGTCAGCACCGGCGGGACGATAGCCAGCCGCTGGCAGGGCTCGGGGTTCGCCGCCGAGGCGCACGGGCGGGAGGTCATGGCGACCGCCGCCGTACCGGAGGGCGTCACCATCGAGGTCGTCGACCTGTTCAGCGTCAACAGCCCCCGCCTCACCACCGCCCACCAGCTCGCCCTGCTCCACGCGGTGCACGAGGCCCTGGCGGACCCCGGCGTCGAGGGCGTCGTCGTCACCCACGGCACCGACACGCTGGAGGAGTCGGCGTTCCTCGTCGACCTCCACCACCACGACCCGCGCCCCGTCGTGTTCACCGGCGCCCAGTCCCCCCTCGGCACCGAGGACGGCGACGGGCCGCGCAACCTCCACGACGCGCTGCTCACCGCCGCGCGCTGCCGCGGGCTGGGAGTCCTGATCGCCTTCGACGGCAAGGTCCACGCCGCGCGCGGTACGGTCAAGACGCACACCCTCGACGCCGACGCCTTCGCGGACCCCTCCGGCGCCCACCTCGGCAGGATCGGCTTCGGCAAGGTGTCCGTACTGCGCCACCCGGAGCGGCCCGCGCCGCTCCCCCTTCCCGCCCGGACCGGCACGCCGCCGCGCGTCGACATGGTGATGCACCACGCCGACGGCGACCCGCTGCTGCTGAGGGCGGCAGTCGACGCCGGTGCGCAGGGCCTCGTCCTCGTCGCCACCGGCGCCGGCAACGCCACGCCCGAGATCGCCTCCGCCGTCGCCGAGGCCACCGCGCGGGGGGTCCTCGTCGCCCTCACCACCCGGGTGCCGGCCGGGCCCGTCTCCCAGATGTACACGCACGGCGGCGCCGTCGACCTCGTCGCCGCGGGCGCCGTCCCCACCGGTACGCTGCGCGCCGGGCAGGCCCGCGTCGCCGTCCTCGCCGCCCTCCTCGCCACCCCCGACGCCACCGGGCGCGTGCGGATCCTGCGGCACGCCCTCGGCGACCCCGTACCGGCCGCGGCCCCGGCCGGGGTGTGACGCGCCCCCGGGTGTGACGGGTCCGCGGGCGTGACGCGCCTGCGGACGTGACGTGCGCCCGCCGCGCGCCCGCCGCGTGCCCGCGCCGTTCGTCCCGCCCGCCTCGCGCACGACGACGGCCCTCCGCCGGCCGTACCGGAACGGGAGCGGCCCGCCCCGGGTGGGGCGGGCCGCGGACGGGTGCCGGCCGGAGCGGGCGGACGGGGCGTCAGGAGGTCTGCGCCGCGTCGTACAGCGCCTGCGCCTCGTTGCCGAAGTACGGCCCGAACATGCGGTTGGGCAGGAACGTGTACCCGAAGCTGTTCACCGAGACCTGCAGCCCGGTCCCGGTGGCCTCGTCGAAGCCGGTGAACCACGGGCCGCCGCTGGAACCGCCGGTCATGTTGCAGCCGAGGCCGTGGTCCTGCGAGAACAGCACGTCCTTGGAGGAGTTCCCGCTGCAGTAGACCAGCTTGGAACCGTCGTACGGGGAGGCCGCGGGGAAGCCGAAGGCGTACACCGGCTTGTTGTAGCCGCCGTTGAACTGGAGGCCCTGCCCGCCGGTGACGTCCGTCAGGCTCCGGCCGTCGAGCGGGGCGACGACGGCGGCGCCGACGTCGTGGTTGACGTCCTCACCCGCTTCCCACCGCGGTGTGGTGAGCGTCCTGGTCGCGGTCCACCGGCCGTGGGGCGCCTGCCCGTCGGCGTACCCGGGGACGAAGACCCAGTCGGTGTGCCAGGTGCCCTGGTACTTCACGCAGTGCCCGGCCGTCATGACGGTGGACCGGTTCTGGCTGGTCACCGCGTTGGCGGAGCAGGAGGCGGTACGGCCCTGGAAGGTGAAGAACACCCGCCCGGACGTCTTCACCACCGCGCCGCCGCCGGCCCAGGCGCCCCCGGCCTGCGGGAACGCCAGGGGTCCCGCGGCTCCGGCGGGCGCGGCCGTCGGGGCGACGACCGTCGGGGCGACGGTCGTCGTCCCGCCGCCCGGCGCGGGCGCGGTGGCCCCGCCCAACCGGGTGAGGGCGGGACGCGGGTCGAGGGGGACGGCGCCGCGCATCCGCTCGGCGGTCCAGAACCCGGCCGCGCGCCGCTGCTCGGCGGTCGGCACGGCACGGGAGGCGACGGCCGCCGTGTCGCCTTCGGGGGTGGGGGCGGCCGCCGCCGGGGCGGCGGCCAGGGCGCCGGTGACGAGGGCCGCCGCGGTGAACAGGGCGGCGACGGACGGGTGGTGGCGTCTCACGCGGGTCTCCTTCCGCCGTGCCCGGGCGCCGCTGACGGCCCCCGGGCAGAGGGGGGTGGGTGACGAAGGGACGGGGTGCGGATCGCGGTGCCGGACCGGTCCGCGCGGCGCGGAGCGCCGCGGTCCCGACGAGACCGTCAGGACCGCGTCACTGGTTGTTTACTGACCCGCCAGCGGTTTCGCGAAACAGCGGCTGTTCTCGTGGCAGCGGTACAGGCCGAACTTCCCGCACGGCTCGTAGCCGCTGGACAGGTACAGCGCGATGGCCTCCGGCTGCCTGGTCCCCGTCTCCAGGACCATCCGCCGCCGTCCCGCCGCCCGGGCGTCCTCCTCCAGGCGGGCCAGGATGCGTCGGGCCAGGCCCCGGCCGCGCACCCCGGGCACCACGTACATCCGCTTCAGCTCGGCGTCGCCGTCCGCGTACCCCTCGCCGTCCTCGTCCATCGACCGCCAGCCGCCCGTCGCGACCGGACGCCCGCGCTCGTCGTACGCCATCAGGTAGAGGCCGCGCGGCGGCCGGAACATGGCCGGATCCAGGGGGGTCCCGTCACCCTCGCCGCCGTACCGCTCGGCGTACTCGAGCTGTACCTCGTCGTTGAGCTTGACGGCGTCGGGGTGGTCGAACGGCATGGATCGTATGATCATTCGAGGGTTCGTGCTTCTCTGTGGAGTGGGGCGGTGGGCCGCGCTTCGGTCTGTCGTATTGTGCCGGGATGCTCACTGTGACGACCGTCAACGTCAACGGCCTGCGCGCCGCCGCCGGGAAGGGGTTCGTGGAGTGGCTGGCCGGGACGGCCGCCGACGTCGTGTGCCTCCAGGAGGTACGGGCCGAGGAGGCGCAGCTCCCCGAGGGGGTCAGGGCGCCCGGCGGCTGGTACGCGGTGCACGCCCCGGCCGCCGCCAAGGGGCGCGCGGGCGTCTCCCTCTACACGCGGCGCGAGCCGGACGCGGTGCGGATCGGCTTCGGGGTGGACGAGTTCGACGCGTCGGGCCGCTACCTGGAGGCCGATCTGCCGGGCCTCACGGTCGCCAGCCTCTACCTGCCGTCCGGCGAGGCCGGCACGGAGCGCCAGGAGGAGAAGATCCGCTTCATGGACGCCTTCCTGCCGTACCTGAAGGGACTGGGGGAGCGCGCGGCGGCGGACGGCCGCGAGGTCCTGGTCTGCGGCGACTGGAACATCGCCCACCGGGAGGCCGACCTGAGGAACTGGCGGGCCAACCGCCGCAGCAGCGGATTCCTGCCGGAGGAGCGGGCCTGGTTCGGCCGCGTCCTCGACGAGGCGGGGTACGTCGACGTGGTCCGCGCCCTCCATCCGGACCAGGACGGCCCGTACTCCTGGTGGTCCTACCGGGGTCGCGCCTTCGACAACGACGCGGGCTGGCGCATCGACTACCACCTGGCCACCCCGGGCCTGGCGGCCCGGGCCCTGAAGGCGTGGGTGGAGCGGGCCGGGACCCACGCGGCCCGCTGGTCGGACCACGCCCCGGTGACGGCGGTCTACGGCCCCTAGTCCCCGTGCGCCCCGGCTGCCTCCGGGCGGGAGCCGGGGGCGGCCGCGGGGCGGCCGGAACCGCCCGTGCCGTCCGCGCCGCCCGCGCCGTCCCCGTTCCGGGGGGCGGCCGTGGAGGAGCGCAGGCGGCGGTCGAGGGCCATCGACAGCTCCGCGTCCACCGCGCTCCTGGCGAGCGGGCGCAGCCGGCCGGTGTCCCCGTCGCGGACGTGGGCGCGCAGCAGGTCCGTGAAGAGTCCCGCCAGCGCGTCCGCGTGGGCCCGTACGTCCCGGGCGGCGGCGAGCACCGCCGCCAGCGGGACGCCGGCGCGCACCAGCTCCGACGACACGTCCAGCAGGCGCCGGCTGACGTGGACGATCTCCTCGCCGTCCGCCGCCAGGTAGCCCAGGTCCAGGGCGGCGGCGAGGTTCCCGGCGGTGACCTGGTCGCCGAAGTGGTCGGCCAGCTGCTCCGGGGTGAGCCGCACCGGCTCCTCCTCCGCGGGCCCGCCGAGGCCCAGCACCTCGCCCGCGTCCCGGCCGCTCTCGAAGACGGCGGCCAGGTCCGCGATGCCGCCGAGGGTGTGGCCGCGCTCCAGCAGCGCCGCGATGGTGCGCAGCCGGGCCAGGTGGCGGGGGCCGTACCAGGCGACGCGGCCCTCGCGGCGCGGGGGCGGTATCAGGCCGCGCTCGCGGTAGAAGCGGAGCGTCCGGGGGGTGATGCCGGCCGCCTCGGCCAGCTCCTCCGCGCGGTACTCGCGGTCCTCACCCTCGTTCGCCACGCCGGCAAGCCTATGCCGTACCGGTGGGAACTCTCCCCGCACGCCCTCTACCGCGGAGTAGGGAGCTGCCCTACCCTCCCGACAGTGCCAGTGTTTGCTGGCAGGGTGTTGGGAGGCGGCATGAGGGACCACGCACGCGAACACGTACGGGTGGCGGTGATCGGATCCGGGTTCGGCGGCCTCGGCGCCGCCGTCCGGCTGCGCCGCGAGGGGATCACCGACTTCGTCGTCCTGGAGCGGGCCGACGCGGTCGGCGGCACCTGGCGCGACAACAGCTACCCCGGGTGCGCCTGCGACGTCCCGTCGCACCTGTACTCGTTCTCGTTCGCGCCCGACCCCGACTGGCCCCGCACCTTCTCCGGGCAGCCGCGCATCCGCGCCTACCTGGAGCGCGTCACCGACGACTTCGGGCTCCGCCCCCACCTGCGCCTGGGGCACGAGGTGCTGGCGGCGCGCTGGGACGCCGACGCGCTGCGCTGGCAGGTCGAGACCTCCCGGGGCGTCCTCACCGCCGACGTGGTCGTCTCCGCGACCGGGCCGCTGTCCGAGCCCAGGATCCCGGACGTGCCCGGCCTCGACGGCTTCCGCGAGGCGGGCGGCGAGGTCTTCCACTCCGCCCGCTGGAACCACGACTACGACCTGACCGGAAAGCGCGTCGCGGTGGTCGGCACCGGCGCCTCCGCCGTCCAGATCGTCCCCGCCGTACAGCCGCGGGTCGGCCGCCTCACCCTCTTCCAGCGCACCCCCCCGTGGGTCATGCCGCGCGCCGACCGCGCCGTCACCGGCGCCGAACGCCGGCTCCACCGCCGGCTGCCGTTCACCGCCAGGGTCCGCCGGGGCGTGCTGTGGGGTGTCCGGGAGCTCCAGGTCGGCGCGTTCACCAAGCGGCCCGGGACGCTGGGCCTGGTCGAGGCGCTGGCCAGGGCCCACATGCGCCGCGCGGTCGAGGACCCCGTCCTGCGCGCCAAGCTGACCCCCTCGTACCGGATCGGCTGCAAGCGCATCCTGCTCTCCAACGACTACTATCCGGCCCTCACCCGCCCGAACGTCGACGTCGTCGCCGCCGGACTGGCCGAGGTGCGCGGCCGGACCGCCGTCGGCGCGGACGGCTCCGAGGCCGAGGTCGACGCGATCGTCTTCGGCACCGGCTTCCACGTCACCGACCTGCCCATCGCCGACCGCGTCGTCGGCGCCGGGGGCGTCACGCTCGCCGAGGCGTGGAAGGACGGCATGGAGGCGCTGCGCGGCACGACCGCCGCCGGGTTCCCCAACTGGATGACGATCATCGGCCCCAACACCGGGCTCGGGAACTCCTCGATGATCCTCGTGATCGAGTCCCAGCTGAACTACATGGCGGACTTCCTGCGCCGGCTGGACCGCCTCGGCGGGGACCGGGCCCTCGCCCCCCGCCCGTCCGCCGTCGCCGAGTGGAACCGGCGCGTCCAGGCGCGGATGGAGCGCACGGTGTGGAAGTCCGGCGGCTGCGACAGCTGGTACCTGGACGCCAACGGCCGCAACACGACGCTGTGGCCGGGCACCACGGCGGAGTTCCGGCGGGCGACGCGCGCCGTGGACCCCGCCGAGTACGAGGTGGTGGTGCGGGCGCCCGGGGGCGCTCCCGCCCCCGCGGGGACGGCCTCCTCCGGCCGCGGGGAGGCCGCGTCATGAGCCCCGACCCGCCCGCGGCCGCCCCCCGCACCCCGGCCGTCGTCTCCGCCGACGGCCACCGCCTGCACGTCGAGGTGCACGGCCCCGAGGGGGCGCCCGCCGTCGTCCTGGTCCACGGCTGGACCTGCTCCACCGGCTTCTGGGCCGCCCAGGTGCGGGAACTCGCCGCCGACCACCGCGTCGTCGTCTACGACCAGCGCGGCCACGGTGCCACTCCGCCCCCCGCCGACCCCTCCGGCTACTCGACGCGGGCCCTCGCCGACGACCTGGAGGCGGTCCTCACCGCCACGCTCGCCCCGGGCGAGAAGGCCGTCCTGGCCGGGCACTCCATGGGCGGCATGACGCTGATGGCCGCCGCCGGGCGCCCCGCCCTGCGGGAACACGCCGCCGCCGTACTGCTGTGCAGCACGGGCGCTTCCCGGCTGATCCCCGAGTCCCTCGTCCTGCCGTTGCGCGCCGGAGCGCTGCGCACCCGGATCACCGGCGCGGTCCTCGGCGCCCGCGCCCCCCTCGGCCCGGTCACCGCGGTGTCGAAGGCGATCCTCAAGTACCTCACCATGGGCCCCGGCGCGGTGCCCGACCGGGTCGCGGAGTGCGCCCGCATCGTGCACGCTTGTCCGCGCGCCGTGCGCGTCGCCTGGTCGCAGGTGCTGGGCACGCTGGACCTGCGGACCGGCGTGCGGGAGCTGGACGTGCCCACGGCGGTCGTCGTGGGCGAAGCCGACCGGCTCACCCCGCCGGTCCACGCCCGGGCGCTGGCCGCCGCCCTGCCGCGGTGCCTCGGCCTGGAAGTCCTGCCCGGCATCGGGCACATGACGCCCGTGGAAGCGGCCGGAGCGGTCACGGCGCGCCTGCGCGCCCTGGCGGCGACGTACCTGCACGGCGGTACCGACCACGACGACGAGAGGGAAGGGGAAGCCGTATGAACGCGAACGGGAGCAGGGACGGGAGCAGGAGCGGGAGCGGGAGCGGGAGGGGGAGCAGTCTCGAAGGGCGGGTCGTCGTCGTGACCGGCGGCGCGCGCGGCATCGGCGCGCTGCTGGCCCGCAAACTCTCCGCGCGCGGGGCGAGGATCGCCCTGCTGGGCCTCGAACCGGACGAGTTGGAGCGGGTGTCGGAACAACTGCCCACCGACGGCGGCTGGTGGCACGTGGACGTCACCGACCACGAGACGATGGCGCGGGTCGCACTCGAGGTGAAGGAGCGCCTCGGCGGAGTGGACGTCGTCGTCGCCAACGCCGGTGTGGCGACGGGCGGTCCGCTCGCGGACTCCGACCCGGACACCTGGCGGCGCGTGATCGAGGTGAACCTCGTCGGCGGCGCCGTCACCGGGCGGGCCTTCCTGCCCCTGCTGCTGGAGAGCCGAGGGTACTTCCTGCAGGTCGCGTCGCTCGCCGCCATGGTGCCGACGCCGATGATGACGGCGTACTGCGCGTCCAAGTCGGGTGTGGAGGCGTTCGCGCACTGCCTGCGCGCCGAGGTCGCCCACCGGGGTGTCCGGGTCGGCGTCTGCTACCTCTCGTGGACCGACACCGACATGGTGCGCGGCGCCGACCAGGACGACGCGATGCGGAAGTTGCGGCGGAGGCTGCCGTGGCCGGCGAACCGCACGTACCCGCTGGGCCCGGCCGTCGACCGGATCGTCACCGGTGTCGAGCGGCGCTCCGCGCACGTGTACGCCCAGCGGTGGCTGCGCGGCGTGCAGCCCGTGCGCGGCTGGTTGCCGGGGATCGTCGCGGCCGCGGGCCGGCGGGAGATGGGGCGCCTCGGATCCGGGGCGACCGGCGCGTCCAAGGGGCTGGTGGGCGCGGGCGGCGCCGCCGACGAGCGGGCGCGTGCGGAGCGTGACTGATCGAAATGCGCGGGATGTCCGCTCGTGCCAGGCTGGTCGGCGCGGGGCCGCTCACGGCTCCGCGTTCCCCCACCCCGTGTAGGAGTGAAACCCGGTATGGGCATCTCTGACCAGTTCAAGGACAAGGCCGAGCAGATGCGGCAGCAGGGCGGGCAGCACGCCCAGGGCATGAAGGACGAGGCGCGGCAGCGCATGCAGCAGCGCAAGGGCAAGCAGCAGGGCCAGCCCGAGGGCGGCCGTCCGATGGACCGCGACCAGGACGAGATGGCGCGCGACAGGCGGGGCATGATGGAGGACGAGTACGAGGTCTGACACCGCCCCCTTCCGCCGTGCCCCGGACGGCTCGCGCCGCCCGGGGCACCCGCGCGTGCGGCCGCGTCCGCCCGGGGCGCCCAGGAGGCGTCCGGCGCACAACCGCCGCGCGCGCACGACCGCCGCGCGCGTGCGGCGGTCCCGTCCCGTCGGCCGCCCCGCCACGGCCGCGTTCACCGCGCCCGTCCGGGCGGCGAACTCCCGCCCTCCGCCCGGCCTTGCCTGACCGACCTCCCCGGACCGACCGCCCCGCCCCGGTCCTGCCGGGGCGGGGCGGTCTGCGGCCGGGACGGACAGGGCGTCCGGGGCCGCCGGGCGGACCGGGGCCCGGTGGGGGCGGACCCCGGGACCGCAGGGCCGATCAGTACTTGTTGAGGCGCCAGCCGCTCCACTTGCCGTTCGCCTCGCGCTCCTTGTAGTAGCGCTTGCTGTTGGAGCCGATGCACGTGATGGCGAAGTTCCACTTGTTCTTGCCGATCCACGCCATCCCGATCGACCCCTGGCCCGGCTTGATGCACGTGCCTCCCAGCGACGTCCACTTGCTGACGCCGCCCTTGGGGGAGGACCAGCGGCTGTAGGCCTGCTTGTTCGTACCGATGACGAACACCTGGAAGTGCCCGTTGGGCAGCTTGTGCTTCAGCTGGCTGTTGCAGTAGAAGGTGCCGCCCCACTTGGAGTACGTGCACCACTTGCCGGTCTTCTTGGTGACCCCCGGGTCCGGGACCGCCGCCGCCACCGCCCCGGCGCGCGTACCGTCCCCCGCCGCCGGTGCCGCCTGGGCGGCCGCGGTCATCCCCGTCATCACGACCGCGCTCGAGACCAGCGCGGCGGCCAGCCGGGTGTGTCGCATCATGCCTCCTTGAGTCGTGCATGGTCGGTCGGTGCACGCCGCGGATCCGCCGTGCCACCACGCCGCGGGTCACGCGGGTGGTTCCCCGGCACGGCGCCTCGCGTGCGACCCCAGCCTGCCGTCCGGAAGCCGTTCCGTCATGAGCGAACAGCGCACTCCGATTGGCGTACGGCGCACTTCCGGCGGCACGTTCCGGGCCGGAAGCTGATGGGAGACCGAGCTTCGTGCCGGCCCCGCGGCGCCGGCGCAGGGGGAGAAGAACCGTGTTGACGACACTCCTGGACACCGACCGCTTACCGCCCGCCGACAGGACGGCGGCCTGGGAGGAGGCCACCGCCCGGGCCCTGTTGACCACCAGCCACAGGTTCCCCGACCCGGAGAACTTCGGGGCGCGTCTCCACACCGTGACGCTGGGGCCCGCCCGGCTCTCCGACGTGTCCTACACCTCTTTGGTCTCGCAGCGCACGCCCCGGCTCATCCGGCGGTCCGACCCCGAGTTCTACCAGGTCGCGCTGGCGACCGTGGGACAGCAGGGCATGGAACACGCGGGGCGCCGGACCACCGTCGGCGCGGGCGACATCATGCTGTACGACAGCTCACGCCCCTTCACCGCCACCGCCGGACCGGCCGGAAGCACCTCGCACTGCCTGCTGCTGCAGTTCCCCAGGTCCCTGATGCCCCTGCCCGACAAGGTGGTCGCCCCACTGTGCGGCACCACCCTGGACGGCGCCCGGGGCACGGGCCTCGTGCTCCGCCAGACGCTGACCGGGCTGATCGACGCCCACGACCGGCTCGGCCCCGGCGACCGCGTCAGACTCGGCCACACGGCCATCGACCTCGCGGCGGCGGTGATCGCCCAGCACGCGGAGCGACCCGCGCTGCTGCCCCCGGAGACCCGCCAGCAGGCGCTGTTCCACGACATCACGAGGTTCATCACGCTGCGCCTGGGCGACCCCGACCTCAAGCCCGCCGCCATCGCCGCGGCACACTTCATCTCGACCCGCTACCTCCACCGCGTCTTCCAGCGCAACGGCACCACCGTGAACGGGTTCGTCCGGCAGGCGAGGATCTCCCGCTGCCGGAGGGACCTCGCGGACCCCTCGCTCCACGCCACGCCGGTCGCGGCGATCGGCGCCCGCTGGGGCTTCACCCGGCCCTCGGACTTCACCCGGGCCTTCCGGGCCGCGACCGGCATGACCCCCGGCGAGTACCGGGCCGCCGCACGCGGGTCCTGAACGGCACCCGCGGATTCGGTCCACCGGCGCCGGAAGTGACATCCCGGCAAGAACGCAAGCCCCGTGCCTCGTTCGACCCGCGCGACGCCGCACACCCCTGTCACACACCTCTGCCACACGCCTCTGCCGGGCAGCCGACCAGCCCGCTCGCGCAGGGAACCGCCGGTCCGCCGTGCAGGTGCGGTGCTTCGGGCGGTGCCGTGCCGGGGGAGCGCGGCGCGCGTACCCTCGGTCCCATGCCTGCCAACTCGGGTGACCGGCTCAGGGACGTGCGGAAGCGTCGGGGAATGACACAGCAGGGGCTCGCACGCGAGTCCGGCGTCTCCGTGTCGCTGATCCGGAAACTGGAGCAGGGCGAGCGGTACGACGCGCGTCTGGAGACCGTGCGCAGGCTCGCGGCCACCCTCCGGGTGCCCACCTCGCGCCTCGTGGCGGACGCGGTCGAGGAGGGCGCGAGCGCCGCCGTCCTCGACGCCTGGGCGCCCGTCAGGGAGGCGCTCACCGCTCCGGTCGGCGATGCGGCCGAACTGGACGAACCCCCCACCGTGCAGGGGATGCGCGCCGCGCTCGGCGCCGCCGTGCCCCTGTTCTCGGGCGACCGGTTCGCGGAACTGCGCGCGGTCCTGCCCGCCCTGCTGCGCGACGCCGACGTCCTGGCCGGGCTCGACCCGGAGGGGCGCGCCCTGCGCGTACGCCTCCTGCAGCTCACCGGCTGGCTCCTCACGCAGACCCGCCAGTTCGAAGCCGCCGAGTGGTCGCTCGGGGCCGCACTGGAGGGCTCGGCGGACCGGCTGCAGGGCGCGTCGACCGTCAACACGATGTGCTGGCTCCTGCTGCGGCAGGGCAGGCTCGGCGAGGCACGGGCGCTCGCCGTCCGGTGGGCCGACGAGACGGAACCCCGCCTGTCACGGGCGACGCCGGACGAACTGAGCGCCTGGGGCTGGTTGCTGCTGCGCCTGTCGGCCGCCGCCGTGCGGGACAACAGGCCCGGGGAGGCCGAGGACGCGCTGCGGCTGTCCCACGCGGCCGCTGTCGCGCTGGGCGGGGAGTTCGCCCCGGACGGGGACTTCCTCCGGGCGTTCGGGCCCGTCACCGTGGCCCTCAAGCGGACGGAGAACGCCATGGTCATGGACCGCCCGGACGTGGTGCTGGAGCTGACGGCCAGGATTCCCGCGGGAGGCATGCGCCCCACCTCCGACAACCGCAACCGCCATCTGCTCGACGTGGCCAACGCGTACACGATGACCCGGCAGTACGGACCGGCCGTCGAGACGCTGGCGGCCATCCGCGATGCCGCCCCCCAGTGGCTGCCGAACCAGCGGTACGCCCGCGACATCCTGGGGCGCATCGTCGCCGGGCGGCGGACCCTGACCGAGTCGATGCGCTCCCTCGCCGACACGGTGGGGCTCCCCGTGTGACACTGCGTGGCACAACCCGCAGATCACCGAAGGAACTGCCATTGCCGCCGGTCAGCGGTGTGCCTAGCGTCGGTGGGCGTGAACAGCGAACCCATGCCTCTCAGTACTTCCCCGGCCGGACCGCCCCTGTGGCCCGCTCCCCCCCGACCCCGTCGAGGGGTGCCGGGGCTGCGTCGAACCGGCCGCCTCACGGGAGCGGGACCGGGAGCGGGGGACCTGTCGGCCGTCTCCGACTGCAACGTCCTGCTGCGCCGGCACCGGGACGGGCACCAGTGAGCCGGTGGGGCGGCGGGCGGTCGGTGCCGGACGGCGGGCGCGAGGGCGGTGGGCGGTCGGTGCCGGGCGGGGAGGGGCGGCCGGTGCTGACCCTGCGGGTGTCGCGGGACGGCGGGCGCACCTGGGGGGAGCGCACGGTCGTCCGCAGCCGAGAGAAGCTCGTCCCGCTGCACTCCTCCGTCTGGCCGCCCTGCCGCTGCCCGAAATGCCGGCTCGCCGATCGCCCCTGACGGAGGCGCGCGGCATGGGCGCGGTGGTCTCGTCGGCCGGGACCGCGGCTGCCGCGCCGCCATCCGCGGTACGCGCTGCGCGACGCGAAGCGGTTCGGGGACCCCGTGGCGCGGCACGGCGCGGGCCCGCCGGGGCGTGGGCGCGGCAGGGTGCCCGGACGAGTGGGCCGAGTGCCGCGGGGTGGTCGTCCGCCCGACGGGGCGACCGGCCCGACCGGTGTGTGCCGTCCCCTGGTCACGGCCGGGGCGGCAGGGGCGGGCGGGAGAGGTCGGGGGCGGCCGAGTAGTCCGGGGGGCTCGACGGGGGGTTCCTCCTCAGCAGCTCCAGCGCCAGCTCCACCGCGTCCGCAAGTTGGCGGTGGCGGCCCTCCGCCCAGTCCAGGGGGGTGCGCTCGACCTCGATGTCCGGCTCCACGCCGTGGTTCTCCACGCCCCACCCGTACGCCTCGAACCACGCCGCGTTCATCGGCACCGTGATCACCGTGCCGTCGCCCAGCCGGTGGCGGCCCGTCATGCCGACCACGCCGCCCCAGGTGCGCTGCCCGACGACCGGGCCGAGGCCCTGCAGCTTGAACACCGCCGTGATCATGTCGCCGTCCGACGACGTGGCCTCGTCCGCGAGCGCGACGACCGGGCCGCGCGGCGAGTTCGACGCGTACGACACGGGCTGGGCGTTGCGGGTGAGGTCCCAGCCCAGGATGCGGCGGGTCAGCTTCTCGACGACCAACTCGCTGATGTGCCCGCCCGCGTTGCCGCGCACGTCCACGATGAGCGCCGGCCGGGACACCTCCAGCCGCAGGTCCCGGTTGAACTGCGCCCAGCCGGAGCCGCCCATGTCCGGGATGTGCAGGTAGCCGCACCGCCCGTCGCTCAGCTCCCGCACGACCTCGCGGCGCTTGGCCACCCAGTCCTGGTAGCGCAGCGGCCGCTCGTCGACCAGCGGCACGACCGCCACGCGCCGCGGCCGGCCCGCCTCCCCGTCCGCCGGGCCGAAGGTCAGCTCCACCGTGGTCCCGCCCGCCGCCGCGAGCAGCGGGTACGGCCCGGTCACCGGGTCCACCGGCCGCCCGTCCACGTGCGTGAGGACCGCCCCCTGCCGGATGCCCGTACCGGCCAGCGGGGACCGGGCCCGGGAGTCCGACGAGTCGCCCGCCAGGATGCGCCCGACCACCCACCTGCCGTCCCGGCAGACGAGGTTGGCGCCGAGCAGCCCCACCGCCCGCTGGTAGTGCGGCGGGCCCTCGTTGCGCCGCGCGGGCGTGACGTACGCGTGCGACGTGCCGAGCTCGCCGAGGGTCTCCCGCAGCAGGTCGGCGAACTCGTCCGGCGACGCCACCCGGTCGACCAGCGGCCGGTACTGGTCCAGCACCCCGTCCCAGTCGATGCCCGCCATGCCGGGCTCCCAGAAGTGGGCGCGCGTGATGCGGCCCGCCTCGTCGTACGCCTGCCGCCACTCGGCTCCCGGGTCCACCTCGTGCTGGATGCGGCGCGCGTCCACGTACACCGTGGTGTCCACGTCGCCCGTCTCGGTCGCCGGGACGGCCCGCAGCTCGCCCTCGTCGACCACGACCAGCCGCGTCCCGTCGCCGCTCACCGCGAACCAGTCCAGGTGCGTCACCAACTCCGACCTGCGGGCCTTGGTGAGGTTGAAGTGCTCCAGCGTGGGCCGCTCCGAGGGGTCGGACGGGTTGACGAACGTCTCGCCCAGCGCGCCGGAGATCGGCCACCGCAGCCACACCAGCCCGCCGCCGCTCACCGGGCGCAGCGACGAGTACTTCGACGCCGCCACCGGGAACGGCGTCACCCGGCTCTCCAGGCCCTCCACCTCCACCAGCACCGTCCCGTCACCGGTCGGCCCGCTCTCGTCCGGGTCCAGTCCCCCCGCCGCCGGGCGCCCCTCCGGGGAGAGCGCGAACGGCGACGGCGTCGTGGACGCCAGCGGCACGAGGTAGGGGCGGCAGCCCAGGGGGAACGACAGGTCCCCGGTGTGCACGTCGTACACGGGGTCGAAGCCGCGCCACGACAGGAACGCCAGGTAGCGGCCGTCCCTGGTGAACACCGGGCTCTCGTCCTCGAAGCGGCCGTCGGTGACGTCGACGACCGTCCGGTCCTTGATGCGGGCCATCTTGATCTGCCGCAGCGACCGGCCGATGAACGGGTGCGACCAGGTCAGCCACGCCCCGTCCGGCGAGAACGCCAGGTCGCGCACGGGGCCGTTGTCCGAGCGGACCAGCTCGGTGACCGGGTCGCCGCCGTCCGGGACGGGCACCGGGCCCCCCGCACCGGCCGCGTCCGGGTCCTGCGCGTCCGCCTCCGCCGGGTCCTTCGTACCGGCGGCCTCCGCCGGGCCCTCCGTACCATCCGTGTCGGTCGGGCCCTCCGTACCGTCCGTGTCGGCCGGAGCCTCCGTACCGTCCGTGTCGGCCGGAGCCTTCGCGGCTCCCGCTCCGGCCGGGTCCTGCGCGTCCGCCTCGGTCGAGCCTTCCGTGTCACCCGCCTCGGCCGGGCCCCCCGTACCGGCCGCGGCCGCCTGCGCCGGGCCCGCCAGCCGCCTCAGCCGGCTCCGCGGCGGCGGGGACGCGGAGCCGCCCGCCTCGCCCACCGCCTCCTCCGACACGTCCAGCAGCAGCAGCCGCCCGTCGTGCGACGCGATGGCGAGCCGCTCCCCGTCCGGGTCGGAGACCATCTCCAGCACGCGGCCCAGCCGCCCGGCGGCGAGGCGGCGGGGCGGGCGCTGGCCGCTGGCGCGCGGCAGGTACGCGATCTCGACGGCGTCCTCGCCCTCCGCGTCCGTCACGTACGCGACGCGCCCGCCGTCCAGCATCTCCGGCAGCCGCACCCGCACGCCCGGCGTGTCGGCGATCGACCGGGCCGGCCCGTCGCGGTGCGTGAGCCAGTACAGGCTGCCGCGCACGCAGACGGCGCTGGCCCGGCCGGTCTCGTCGACGGCCACCGCCTGGAGGTGCTGGGCGGCCGGCACCTGGTACCGGCGCCGCCCGGCGCGCGGCCCGCCGAGCCGCACCGCCAGCTTCCGGGGCCGCGCGCCGGGCGCCAGGTCGTCCACCAGCCACAGGTCGCCGGCGCACTGGTAGACCACGCGGTGCCCGTCGGAGGAGGCGTGCCGGGCGTAGAAGGCGTCGTGGTCGGTGTGTCGCCGCAGGTCGGAGCCGTCGGGCAGGCACGAGTACAGGTTGCCGACGCCCTCGTGGTCGGAGAGGAACGCGATCCGGCCGCCCACGAACATCGCGCAGTCCAGGTGGCCGCCGAGGTCGGGCAGCAGCCGTTCGCCGTGCAGCCACAGCCGCCCGGTCGCCCCGCCCCGGTACCGCTTCCAGGCGGCCGGCTCGTGCGGCGGCTTCCCGGTCAGCAGCAGCGTGCGGTGCTCCCCGTCGACGTCGGCGACCTGGATGTCGGCGCACGGGCCCCACGGGAGGCGCCGGCCGGGGCTGCCGTCGACGGACACCTTGTACGCCCAGGAGAAGTGGGAGAACGGCTGCCCGTGCGAGGCGACGGCCAGGATGTTGCCGTCGGGGTCCCAGCCGCAGACGCGGGTGTCCAGCGACCCCCAGTAGGACAGGCGGCGCGCCGGGCCGCCGTCGACCGGCAGGAGGTGGATCTCCGGGTCGAGGCTGCGCCAGCTCGTGTACGCGATGTGCCGGCCGTCCGGCGAGAAGCGGGGGTGCCCGACCCTGGTCCGGTCGACGGTGAGCCGCCAGGCGCGGCCGGGGGCTCTGCCCCCGGCGACGAGCGGGGCGAGCCACAGGTCGTCCTCGGCCGCGAAGCACAGCAGGTCGTCGTGGAGGTGGGGATACCGGAGGTACGCGCCGTCGCTGCTCACCCTCCCATGCTTTCGGCGCGGCCGGGGCGTGGCAACTCGGCCTGCGTACGGTCACGCGTCCGTGACGCAGCCCACGTGCGGAACGGCCGCGTCCTCTCCGCGGACTGTCCTACGCTTCAGGTGTACGAAACCGTTTCGTTCGGATGGACACGCCCATGGCCCGCAGCAGACTCACCCCGGAACGCGAGTCGGAGCTGTACGAGACCGTCATCGACCTCCTCGGCGAGGTCGGGTACGACGGCCTCACCATGGACGCCATCGCCGCCCGCACGCGATCCAGCAAGGCCACCCTCTACCGCCAGTGGGGGAGCAAGCCGCAGCTGGTCGCCCAGTCCCTGCGGCACCACAGGCCCGTGGAGCTCGCGGAGATCGACACCGGGTCGCTCCGGGGCGACCTCCACGAGATGGTCGGGCGCTCCGACGACTGCCGCCTGGCGAAGGACTCCGCGATGGTGCGGGGCCTCGCCCACGCCGTCGGCGGGAACCCCGAACTCCACCGGGCGCTGCGCGAGCTGCTGGTCGAACCCGAGGTGACCGGGCTCGACCGGATCCTGCGCCGCGCCGTGGAACGGGGCGAGGTCGCCGCCGGCAACCCGGCGCTCGACCTGGTCCCGCACCTGATGATCGCCGTCTTCGTCTCCCGCTCCCTCATCGAGGAACGGCCGGTCGACCAGGCGTACCTCGCCACCTACGTGGACGCCGTCGTGCTCCCCGCGCTCGGCGCCCCCTGATCCGTCCGCCCCGGCGGGGGCGGACCGCTCCGGGCCGACGGCCCCCGGCACTCCCCGGCCGGGACCGCGCCGCCGTCCGGGGCCGCACCACCTGACGCGTACCGCTCACGCTGTCGGGCCGGCTCCCCAACGTCCTGTCCCGTCCCACTCACCTCGGGAGTACGCCCCAGTGGCCACGTTCCTCTACAAGCTCGGCCGGTTCGCCTTCCGGCGCCGCCACCTCGTGACCCTGCTGTGGGTCGCGCTGCTGGCGCTCGCCGGGACGGGCGCCGCGTCCGCGCCGGCAGCCACCTCCGGTTCCTTCTCGATGCCCGGCACGGAGGCCCAGCGGGCCTTCGACCTGCTGGAGAAACGATTTCCCGGAGGCAGTGCCGACGGCGCCACCGCCCGGGTGGTCTTCAAGGCCCCCGACGGGCGGAAGATGACCGACCCGGCGAACAAGGCCCACGTCGACAAGGCCGTCGCCGACCTCCGCGCCGGTTCGGACCAGGTCGCCGCCGTCACCGACCCCTACACCGCGCGGGCCGTCTCGCGCGACGGCACCACCGCGTACGTCCACGTCGCGTACGAGGTCAACGGCATGGAGCTGACCGACGCCACGCGCGAGGCGCTGACGGACGCCGGCACCGACGCGCGGGAGGCCGGCCTGACCGTCGAGATCGGCGGCGACGCCCTCCAGGCGATGCCCGAGACCGGCACGGGCGAGGTCGTCGGCGTGGTCGTCGCCGGGATCGTCCTCGTCGTCACCTTCGGCTCGCTCGTCGCGGCCGGCCTGCCGCTGCTCACCGCGATCATCGGCGTGGGCATCGGCGCCTCGTCGATCACCGCCCTCGCGAGCGCCCTGGACCTCGGCTCCACCACCGGCACCCTCGCCACGATGATCGGCCTCGCCGTCGGCATCGACTACGCCCTGTTCATCGTCTCCCGCCACCGCGCCGAACTGGCCGAGGGCCACGGTCCGGAGGAGGCCGCCGGCCGGGCGGTCGGCACGGCCGGCTCGGCGGTCGTCTTCGCCGGCCTGACCGTGGTCATCGCCCTGGTCGGCCTGGCCGTCGTCGACATCCCGATGCTGACGAAGATGGGCGTCGCCGCCGCCGGCACGGTCGCCGTCGCCGTACTGATCGCCCTCACCCTGATACCGGCGCTGCTCGGCTACGCGGGCGGGCGCATCCTCGGCCGGAAGGCCCGTAGGGCGCTCGCCGACGGGGCCGCGACCGCCGTCCCGGACGCCCCCGCGGAGGCGGCCCCCGCCAACGCCGGCACCCGCTGGGCCCGCTTCGTCCTGCGCCGCCCCGTCGCCGTGCTGCTCGTCGGGGTCGTCGGCCTCGGTGCGCTCGCCGTCCCGGCCGCCTCCCTGGAGACGGGTCTGCCCGACGACGGCGCCCAGCCGACCTCCACCACCCAGCGCCGCGCGTACGACCTGCTGTCCGACGGCTTCGGCCCCGGCTTCAACGGGCCGCTGATGGTCGTCGTGGACGGCGACGGGAAGGCCGCCGCCCGGGCCGCCGACACGATCAGGGGCCTCGACGGCGTCGCCGCCGTCACCCCGCCCACCCCGAACAAGGCCGGCGACGCGGCCATGATCACCGTCGTGCCGAAGGACCGCCCGTCGTCCGCGGCCACCGAGGACCTCGTCCGCGACATCCGCGACACGACCGGCGACGAGGTCCTCGTCACCGGCCAGACCGCGATGAACATCGACTTCTCGCAGAAGATGAACGACGCCCTGCCGCCCTACCTGGCGCTCGTCGTCGGCCTCGCCTTCCTGCTGCTGACGGTCGTCTTCCGGTCCGTGCTCGTACCGCTCAAGGCCGCCCTCGGCTTCCTGCTGTCGGTGGTCGCCGCCCTCGGCGCGGTCGTGGCCGTCTTCCAGTGGGGCTGGCTCGGTCCGGTCTTCGGCGTCGAGCAGACCGGCCCGATCATGAGCATGATGCCGATCTTCATGGTGGGCGTCGTCTTCGGCCTCGCCATGGACTACGAGGTCTTCCTCGTCACCCGGATGCGCGAGGCGTACGTCCACGGCGAGCGGCCCGGCGAGGCCGTCGTCACCGGCTTCCGCCACGGCGCCCGCGTCGTCACCGCCGCCGCCGTCATCATGATCGCCGTCTTCGCGGGCTTCATCGGGTCCAGCGAGCAGATGGTGAAGATGATCGGCTTCGGCCTCGCCGCGGCCGTCCTGTTCGACGCCTTCGTGGTGCGCATGGCCATCGTCCCGGCCGTCCTGGCCCTGCTCGGCCGCAAGGCGTGGTGGCTGCCGCGCTGGCTCGACCGCGTCCTGCCCGACGTCGACGTCGAGGGCGAGCGCCTGCGCAGGGAACTCACCGGTGGCTCCGCCGGCCCCGGCGACCCGGACGCCGACCGGGAGCAGCGCCTCGTGCGGACCTGACGCCGCCCCCGGGGCGGGGCGCCCCGGGCCGTGCGCCGGCCGTCCGCGCGACGCCG
>JAAXOU010000320.1 GCA_012396115.1 Streptomyces somaliensis DSM 40738
GCCTCCGCGCCGGCGGGAGCGCCGCCGTCCTTCCGCCGCCGCGCCCCCGTCCGCGCCCCCCGGCCCTCCAGCCACCGCCCCACCCAGTCGGGCGCCTCCGCGCCCGCCGGCACGACGGCCGTGTCCGCCCCCCAGAGCAGCAGCAGCCCCAGCGCGTGCCCGCACGGGAGCCTCCGGGCCGGGCAACCGCACCCGTACGCCGGGCCCGTCAGGTCGACGACCGTCCGGTACGGCCCGCCGCCGCCGTCCTCGCACACCCCCCACACCACGCCGGTGCCCGTGCACCCCGTACCGGACCACGGCCCGGCGGCGCCCAGCCCGCTCCCCGCCTCGCGCGAGGCGGCGTCAGGCGCCAGGGCCAGCACCCGTTCGGCCGCCCAGCGCACCCCCTGCTCAGTCATGCCCCCGACGGTAGGACCCGCCACTGACAACGGGCGCCGACCTGCGGCGGCGCTCCCGCGTTGGGCAACGTCGCGGCGTGGACGTACTGTTGGACCACCAGAAGCCGATCTCGGGGGAGCACATGAACCGCACGAGCCGATCCGCCGCCGCCGTCCTGGTCGCCGCGTCCATGACGTTCGGGCTGGGCGCCTGCGCCCTGAACCCCGACGAGGCCGCCGAGCGCGTCGACAGCGCGCTCAACACGACGTACGAGGTGACGTACGAGGTGACCGGCAGCAACATCGACTCGATCACCTACAACGCCGGCGGGGGCGGAGGGGTGAACCCGAAGCTGGAGACCGTCGACAAGCCGACCCTGCCGTGGAGCAAGACGGTGACGCTGAAGGGGGTCGAGGCGCCGCTCGTCACGCCGGTCGCCGCCGGCATCCGGGACGTCAAGGCCACCTGCAAGATCACCCACGAGGGCAAGGTGCTGAAGGAGATGTCCGGGGAGGGCAAGGCCGCCGCCCTCAGCTGCGTCGCGGTCTCCCCGGTCGCCGACGAGTAGTCCCCCGGCGGGCCCGTCGCCCGGCCGAGGTCCGGCCGGGCGGCGGGCCCGCCGGAGCGCCCCCGCGAATCCCGCCCCGCGCGCCGGTGATTGTCAGTGGCGTGGTGCACGGTGGATCCCGGACCCGATCGAACGACCGGACGATCCGGAGGGGGATTCCATGACCATGCCCGCGACCACCGAGGACGACCGCGCCGCCCCCGGTGCCGGAGCCGGCCCCGGGGGCGGCTCCGAAGTCCTGCGGCCGCACGCGGAGGACGCGTTCGCGCACGAGTTGGAGGCGCTCGCCGCGGCCGACGACCGGCCCCGCCCGGAGCGCTGGCGGCTCTCCCCGTGGGCGGTCGCCACGTACCTGCTGGGCGGCGCGCTCCCGGACGGCACGGTGATCACGCCGAAGTACGTGGGGCCGCGCCGGATCGTCGAGGTCGCCGTCGCCACGCTCGCCACCGACCGGGCCCTGCTCCTCCTCGGCGTCCCCGGCACGGCGAAGACCTGGGTGTCCGAGCACCTCGCGGCGGCCGTCAGCGGCGACTCGACGCTCCTCGTCCAGGGCACGGCCGGGACACCGGAGGAGGCCCTCCGGTACGGGTGGAACTACGCGCGGCTCCTCGCCCACGGCCCCGACCGCGACGCCCTCGTGCCCGGCCCGGTCATGCGCGCCATGGCCGCGGGCACGACGGTCCGCGTGGAGGAGCTGACCCGCATCCCCGCCGACGTGCAGGACACGCTCATCACGATCCTGTCCGAGAAGACCCTGCCCGTCCCCGAGCTGGGCCAGGAGGTCCAGGCCGTCCGCGGTTTCAACCTGATCGCCACGGCCAACGACCGCGACCGCGGCGTCAACGACCTGTCGAGCGCCCTGCGCCGCCGCTTCAACACGGTCGTCCTGCCCCTGCCGGAGACGCCGGAGGCCGAGGTCGACATCGTCTCCCGCCGCGTCGACCAGATCGGCCGCTCCCTCGACCTGCCCGGCGCACCCGGGGGCGCGGACGAGATCCGCCGCGTCGTCACCGTCTTCCGCGAGCTGCGCGCCGGCGTCACCGCCGACGGCCGCACCAGGCTCAAGTCGCCCTCCGGCACGCTCTCCACCGCCGAGGCGATCTCCGTCGTCACCGGCGGGCTCGCCCTCGCCGCGCACTTCGGGGACGGCGTGCTGCGCCCCGCCGACGTGGCCTCCGGCCTGCTGGGCGCCGTCGTCCGGGACCCGGTCGCCGACCGCGTCGTCTGGCAGGAGTACCTGGAGACCGTCGCGCGCGAACGGGACGGCTGGAAGGACTTCTACCGCGCCTGCCGGGAGGTCTCGGCATGACCGGCCCCCTGCTGCTCGGAGTGCGCCACCACGGGCCCGGTTCGGCGCGCGCGGTCCGCGCCGCCCTCGACGCGGCCCGCCCCCGGGCGGTGCTGGTCGAGGGCCCACCGGAGGCCGACGCCCTGCTGCCGCTCGCCGCCGACGAGCGGATGCGCCCGCCGGTCGCCCTGCTGGCGCACGCCGCCGACGACCCCGGACGGGCCGCGTTCTGGCCGTTCGCCGCCTTCTCGCCCGAGTGGGTCGCCGTCCGCTGGGCGCTCGAGCACGGCGCCGCCGTCCGCTTCGCCGACCTGCCCGCCGCCCACTCCCTCGCCATGATGGGCGACCCCACGTGGGACGACGAGGACGACGAGGGCGATGAGGGCGCGGACGACGACACCGGCGGGCCGTCCGCCGACGGGCGGCGCCGCGGACTGCGCCCCGACCCCCTCGCCGCACTGGCCGCGACCGCCGGGTACGACGACCCGGAGCGCTGGTGGGAGGACGTCGTCGAGCACCGCACGGCGCACACCGGCGACCCGCTGGCACCCTTCGCGGCCGTCGCGGAGGCGATGACGGCGCTGCGCGGGGCGTACGGGCACGGCGGCGCCCGCGACCCCGTCCGCGAGGCGTGCATGCGGCTCCGGCTGCGCGCCGCCCTCAAGGAGCACGGCACCGTCGCCGTCGTCTGCGGCGCCTGGCACGTCCCGGCGCTCGCCGGGAAGCACGCCGTCACCGCCGATCGGGCCCTCCTCAAGGGACTCCCCAGGGTCAGGACCGAGACCACCTGGGTGCCGTGGACGCACCGCAGGCTCGCCCGCCGCTCCGGGTACGGCGCCGGGATCGACTCGCCCGGCTGGTACGGGCACCTGTTCGCCGCGCCCGACCGGCCGGTCGAGCGGTGGATGACGAAGGTCGCCGGACTGCTCCGCGAGGAGGACCACCCGGTGTCGTCCGCCCACGTCATCGAGGCGGTGCGGCTCGCCGGGACGCTCGCCGCGACGCGCGGGCGCCCGCTGGCCGGGCTCACCGAGGCGACCGACGCCGTCCGCGCGGTGATGTGCGGCGGCTCCGACGTGCCGCTCGCCCTGATCCGCGACCGGCTCGTCGTCGGCGACGCCCTGGGCCGGGTGCCCGACGGGGCGCCCGCCGTACCGCTCCAGCGCGACCTCGACCGGCTCCGGCGCGCCCTGCGCCTCAAGCCGGAGGCGGCCGAGCGGGAACTCGCCCTCGACCTGCGCGGGGACACCGACGCCGCCCGCAGCCGCCTCCTGCACCGGCTGCTCCTCCTCGGCGTCGACTGGGGGAGGCCCGAACGGGCCCGCGGCACGGGCACGTTCCGGGAGGCCTGGCGACTGCGCTGGGAGCCCGAACTCCACGTGCGGGTCGCGGAGGCCGGCGTGTGGGGCACCACGGTCCTGTCCGCCGCCACCGCCAGGGCCGAGGCGGAGGCCGCCGCCACCACGACCCTCGCCGGGATCACGGCCCTCGCCGAGCGATGCCTCCTCGCCGACCTGCCCGGGGCGCTGCCCCCGGTGGTGAAGGCCCTCGCCGACCGCGCCGCCCTCGACGCCGACGTCGGCCGCCTCGCCCGGGCCCTGCCCGCCCTCGCCCGCACCCTCCGCTACGGCGACGTGCGGGCCACGGACACCGCCGCGCTCGCGGAGGTCGCCACCGGTCTCGCCCTGCGGATATGCGTCGGCCTGCCGCCGGCCTGCGCGGGGCTGGACGCGGACGGCGCCGCCGAGATGCGCGGCCACGTCGACGCCGTCCACACGGCGGTGCGGCTCCTCCCGGACGCCGGCGGGGTCGCCGCGCGGTGGACGGCCGTCCTGGAGCGGCTCGCCCGGCGCGACACGGTCCCCGGCGGTCTGCGCGGTCGCGCCACCCGGCTCCTCCTCGACGACGGGCGGCTCGCCGAGGACGAGGCCGCCCGCCTGATGGGCCTCGCCCTGTCACCGGGCACGGCGCCCGCCGAGGCCGCCGCCTGGATCGAGGGGTTCCTCGGCGGAGCGGACGGGGACGGCGCGGGCGGCCTGCTCCTCGTCCACGACGAGCGGCTCCTCGCCCTGGTCGACGGATGGCTGACGGCCGTGCCCGCCGAGGCGTTCACGGCCGTCCTGCCGCTGCTGCGCCGCACCTTCTCCGCGTACGGGCCGGGGGTGCGCCGCGCGCTCGGCGGACTCGTCCGGCGCGGCCCCGCCCGCGGCGGCGCGGCGCCCACCGGAGCGGGCACGCCCGGCTTCGGCCCCGGCCTCGACGGGGC
>JAAXOU010000321.1 GCA_012396115.1 Streptomyces somaliensis DSM 40738
GCTCGGCGCCGCCGGGTACGCGCCCCCGCGCGGATGCGGCCGCCGCGGACACTCACCGCAACGCACCCCGCGGCGGACGCGGGACGCCCGGCACGACCGCCGGCGCCGTCACGGAAGGCGGCGCCGCGGCGCGTCGGCCGTCTTCTCGCGGCGGCTCGCCACCAGTGCCAGCACGCCGATGCCGATGAGAGCCCAGCCCCCGCTGACGGGGAAGGAGAAGACGCACAGCGGGACGCCCAGGGCCAGCAGGTACCAGCCGACCTGGGCCGGCAGGCGGCCGGTGGCCCGCAGGACGTGCCGGGTGAGTGTGCCCAGCGCCAGGAACGCGACCCCGCAGGCCGTGAACCAGATGCTCGCCTCGCGCGCGAAGTAGTGGGGCGCCGCGGTGTCGGCGGAGGCGCGGAAGAAGCCGTCCGCGGCGATGCCCGCCCAGTCGTTGGGCTGGGCGAACGCCCAGACGAAGTGCAGCACGGCCGTCGCGAGGATCAGCCGGGGCGTCCAGCGGGCCGGCCCGTTCACGCGGCGGGCCCCTTCCCGGCCGGCGTCAGGCGCAGCACCAGGTCGTAGACCTCGCGCAACTCCCCGGCGGGCAGCGGCGGCACGAGCTGCTGGGCGCCGACCAGCAGCAGGTACAGCAGGCGGGCGAGCGGCGTCGCGTCGGCGTCCCCGTCGTCGCCGCGCACCAGTTCACGCAGGTAACCGATGCGCGCCCGGTCCACCCGCTGCTGGAGGGCGCACACCTCGGGGTCCTGCAGCGCCCAGGCGCGCACGGCGATCTCCAGTGCGTCGCTGCCGTCCTTGTCGCGCAGCACCAGCTCGCGCAGGTACAGCAGCCGGGCGTGCGGGGTGCCGCCGCCGCGACGCTCGGCGTCGGCGACGTACCGGCCGGTGTGCTCGGCCTCGTAGTGGGCGAGCAGGTCGGCCTTGTACCCGGCCATCCCCTTGAAGTGGTGGTAGAAGGACCCCTTGGTGAGCTTCAGGCGCGCGGCGAGGCGGTCCACCGTCAGCGCGGGCGCCCCCTCCTCGCCCAGGACCGCGAGGCCCTCCTCCAGCCAGTCCCGCCTGCTCGCCATGGGCCGCTCCCGCCTGCTCGCGCCGTCCGATCCGATCCGTACCATACCGTATGGTACGGCGCTTGGGTGCGGTCCTCCGCGACGGCGGGAACCCCCTCGACGCACCGCCCGCACCGGACCGGGCGGCCGTGCGCCCCGGTGCCGGGACGCGGAGCCCCACGGCCGCCCGCGGGCCTCCCCTAGCCTGTGGCCATGAACCAGCCCGTCCCCCCGCCACCGCCCGGCCCCTACGGGGCGCATCCGCCGCAGCCCGCCCCCTACGGGTTCCCCCCGCAGCCGGGCGCCCACCCGACGCATCCGCCGCAGCCCGCCCCCTACGGGGCACATCCGCCGCAGTACCCGCCACATCCCGCCCACCGGGCGGCGGGGCCCTGGGGCGCGCCGCCGCCCGCCGCGCCGCCACCGGGCCGGGGGCGGGCGTTACCGGTCGTCGGCATCGTCCTCGGCTCCGTCTGCCTCCTCGCCGGACTGGCATACCTGGGCGGAAACCTCATCGGCGCCGGCGGCACCGCGCGTCCGCTCCCGGCGGCCGAGTACCGGCTCAGCGTTCCCGACACCCTCCTCGACGGTGACTACCGGCTGGCCGAGGACCGTTCGGAGGAGGTGGACGCACGGATGCGGAAGGAGACCGGCTACGACGAGCCGGACGGGCGCATCACGTCGACCGCCGCCGGTACGTACGACGGTACCGCCGCCGACGCGTGGCACGGCCTCGCGCTCGTCGGGACGTCCGGGCGGTTCGAGGACCCGGAGCGGAAGCGCGACAAGCTCCTGAAAGGGATGCGCGAGGCGGAGGGCGTGCGGGAGGCCCGCCCGCCGAGGACGATCAGACCCCCCGGCTCCGACGTCGAGCTGAAGTGCGCGGTCCTGCTGATCGGGGAGGCGGCCGACACCTCCACGGTCCCCGTCTGCGCGTGGGGGGACGCGAACACGGTCGCCTACGTCGCCCTCTCGACACCTTCCGGCGCGGCCCCGGACCCGGATTCCGTCGACCTCGCCGCCACCGCGCAGCAGGTGCTCGACGTGCGCGCCGAGGTGAGGTGGCCGATGGGCTGAGCCGGCCCCGGCCGCCGCGGGGTCCCGCCCGCGGGCGTGAGCCCGCGGGCGGAGGTCCGGGCGGCCGGGGCCCCGGATCACAGGGCGGACGGCTCCCGGGCGACCGACGGGGCGGTGAGCATCGCGCTGTGGCGTTCCGACCAGTTCTCCAGCGCCGTGCGGCAGGCGTGGTCGAGGTGGTGGAGACCCGACAGGTCCAGTTCCACCGGACGGTCGTGGGGGAGACCCTCCAGGGTGTCCAGGATCTTCGGCAGGCGCAGGAAGGTCGCGTTGCCCGACAGGTGGGCCTGGACCGGACCGGCGCCCTTGTCGACGACCGTCAGCCGGATGTGCGACGCGTCCCACGCGGCCTTCACCACGGACAGGGCGAGCCCGATCAGCACGCCCTCGAACATGTTCACCGCGACGATCGAGACCGCCGTCACCACCAGGATCAGCGCCTCGCCCCGGTGCGCGCGCCACAGGGAGACGACGGCCCGGAAGGGGATCAGCTTCCAGCCCGCGTGGACGAGGATGCCCGCGAGCGCCGCCAGGGGGATGAGTCCCAGGGCGGCCGGCAGCAGCGCCGCGAACAGCAGCAGCCAGACGCCGTGCAGCACCCGGGCCGCCTTCGTCCGGGCGCCCGCCTGCACGTTGGCCGAGCTGCGGACGATCACCGCCGTCATCGGCAGCGCACCCAGCACGCCGCAGACCGCGTTGCCCGTGCCCTGGGCGATCAGCTCCCGGTCGTAGTGGGTGCGCGGGCCGTCGTGCAGCCGGTCCACGGCCGCCGCGCTGAACAGCGACTCCGCCGACGCGATCAGCGCGAACGCGAGGGCGGTGCCGAGCAGGGCGATGTCGCCCAGCTGCCCGAAGGCGTCGAGGCCGGGCGGCTGGACGGCGCCCAGCAGCCCGTCCACCTCCACGGTCGCCACCGGCAGCGCGAACAACTGCGTGACGGTCGCGGCCAGGACGACCGCGGCGAGCGCGCCCGGCACCGCGCGGACCCGCCCGGGCAGGCGCCGCCACAGCACGATCACGGCGATGGTGCCCGCGCCGACGGCGAGCGAGACCAGGGCCGAGCGGCTGCCGAGGACCTCCACGACCGCGCCGGGCAGGCCGACGATCTTGTCCAGTCCGGAGGCGGGGGCCTTCATTCCGGCGGCCGCGTACAACTGGCCGGCGATGATGACGAGCCCGATGCCGGCGAGCATGCCCTCCACGACGGAGAGGGAGATCGCCCGGAACCAGCGGCCCCACTTCAGCGCGCCCAGGGCGATCTGGATCGCTCCCGCCAGCAGCACGATCACGCCGAGGGCGGGCAGGCCGAACTCGTGGACGGCTTCGAAGACGAGCACGGTCATGCCCGCGGCCGGCCCGGACACCTGGATGCTGCTGCCGCGCATCAGGCCGGTGACGAGGCCGCCCACGATGCCGGTCACCAGACCGAGTTCGGCGGGCACCCCGGAGGCGACGGCGACGCCCAGGCACAGCGGGACGGCGACGAGGAACACGACGAGGGATGCGGCGAAGTCCTGCCGAAGGTGGGGGAATCGGGACGACACGGTGTCCGCCCCCCTCACAGGGACTCGAAGGTGTCGGTGTCCGCGCGGTGTTCCCGTACGGCCCCGGTGTGCACCTCGTAGTACCAGCCGCGCAGCCTGAGCCGGCCGTCCTCCAGGCGCCGCCCGACGCACGGGTACGAGCGCAGCCGCAGCAACTGGGTCAGCACGTGGTGCTGCACGGCTTCGGCGACGGTCGGGTCGTCGGCCGGCCCGGACGCCGGTTCGGGCGCGGCGTGCGCCAGCCACTCGCGCACCGCCGGTACGGCGCTGAGGTCGTCGCCCCGTACCAGCGCGCCCACGGCGCCGCAGTGGGAGTGGCCGCAGACCACGACGTCGCGCACGCCGAGGACCTCGACGGCGTACTCGATCGTGGCCGCCTCGCCGGTGGGGCGGCCCGTGGTGTACGGGGGGACGATGTTGCCCGCGGTGCGCAGCTCGAACAGCTGCCCGGGGCGGGCGCCTGTGATCAGTGCGGGGACGACCCGCGAGTCGGAGCAGGTGATGAAGAGGACCTCGGGCGACTGGCCCTCGGCGAGTTTGGCGAACTCCTCAGGGCGCTGTCCGAACGTACGGGCGTTGTCGATGAGGGGTTGCATCAGGTGATTCCTCCTGGCGCGCCGCGGCGGCGCGTCGGACCGAGTGAGACGGGGCCGGATGGACGGTGCCGCTCAGCAGCGGAAGACCTGGAGGTCGGCGCGGTCGGGCGCGGTGCGCGGCCCCTCCCGGCCCGGCCGGGCGGCGGGCCCGGCGCGCGGGAGCCCAGATCGGAAG
>JAAXOU010000322.1 GCA_012396115.1 Streptomyces somaliensis DSM 40738
CGGCGGGCGGGACATCGTCCCCGCACCCCCCGCGTACGCGCCCGCCGTCGCCGCCCGGCCCGACCCCGCCGACGCCGTCCCCTGGGGGGTGCGCGTCGCGGCCGAGGCCGGCTGGCGGCTGCTCGTCCTCGCGGGCACGCTGTGGGTGCTGATGAAGGTCATCAGCACGGTGCGGCTGGTGGCCCTCGCCTTCGTCGCCGCGCTGCTCATCACCGCCTTGCTCCAGCCGACCGTGGGCCGGCTGAGGGGGCTCGGGCTGCCGCGCGGGCTCGCCACGGCGGTCACCGCCGTCCTCGGCTTCGTCGTCATGGGCCTCGTCGGCTGGTTCGTCGTGTGGCAGGTCATGGACAACCTCAACAACGTCTCCGCACGGGTGCGGGACGGCATCGAGGAGCTGAAGCGCTGGGCGCTGGACAGCCCGTTCCACGTGACCGAGAGCCAGATCAACGACATCGCCCAGAGCCTCAGCGACACGATCGGCACCAACACCGAGGAGATCACCTCCGCGGGCCTCACCGGCGTCACCGTCATGGTCGAGGTGATGACCGGGATGCTGCTCGCGATGTTCTCGACCCTCTTCCTGCTCTACGACGGGAAGAAGGTCTGGCAGTGGTTCCTCACGCTGGTGCCCGCCCAGGCCCGGCCGGGGGTCGCGGGGGCCGGGCCGCGCGCCTGGCGGACCCTCACCGCGTACGTGCGCGGCACGGTGGTCGTCGCCCTCATCGACGCGGTCTTCATCGGGCTCGGCATCTACTTCCTCGACGTGCCGCTCGCGGTCCCGCTGGGCGTGTTCGTCTTCCTGTTCGCCTTCGTCCCGCTGGTGGGCGCGGTGATCTCGGGCGCCCTCGCGGTCGTCGTCGCCCTGGTCACCAACGGGGTGTTCACGGCGCTGATGGTCCTCGTCGTGGTGCTGGCGGTGCAGCAGATCGAGGGGCACGTCCTCCAGCCGTTCATCCTCGGCCGGGCCGTGCGGGTGCACCCGCTGGCGGTCGTGCTGACCGTCTCGGCGGGCGGTCTCGTCGCGGGCCTCGGCGGCGCGGTCGTCGCGGTGCCGCTCGTCGCCGTCACCAACACGGTCGTCGGGCACCTGCGCGCGTACGGCGAGGAGCAGGCCCTGCGCCGCCTCGCCGCCGCGCACACCGGCACGGCCCCCTCCGCGCCGGGCGGCGGGGCCGGCGGGCACGAGCGGCCGGGGGCCGAGTGATATCCGAACCCGAACTACTCGACGACGGAGGCGGCCCCCGGCGCCACGCGGTGCCGGACGGCGTCCCGTGCGCGGCCGGCCCGGACCGTTCCGAGGAGGGCGCCCCGGCGGCCGGGTGGGCCGGGCCGCGGTACCGGCGGTCCTGGTCGGGGGTGCTCTGCGGCGCGCTGGGCGCGTCCGTGCTGTGGGCGGCGGGCCTCACCGCGTACCAGACGCGCGGCGCGGACCTCGGCGACTACCGCACGCCCGACGCCCTGTGCGCGGAGGCCCCGCTGTCCGCCCTGGTCACCGCCCTGGGCAAGCGCGGCGCCACCACCACCGCCGACACCTACGAGCACCCGGCGCTCGACCGGGCGTACTGCTCGGTGCAGTTGGGCGAGGCGCCGGCCGGGTACGAGGCGAGCCTCCGCTACGAGCTGCACAAGAAGACCGACCCGGCGCCGGAGTTCGAGGCGGTGCAGGGCGTGGCCGCCATGCCGGAGGAGCCGGGGCCGGAACCGGTGCCGGGCCTGGGGGACAAGGCGTACTTCAGCGTCAGCGGCGGGACGTACGCGGAGATCGTCGTCCTGGACGGGCCCGCGGTGATCGGCCTCTCCGTCGGCACGCTCCACGAGTACGCCGACGGGTCGGACGAGCCGACGCACGCGCCCCTCGACGGGGTGAAGGAGTTCATGGTGGAGGACGTGCGCGAGATCATGGAGCGGCTGAGGTCCCCCGCGCCGCCCGGCCCCGCCGGCACGCGCTCCCCGGGCGGCGGGTGACCCCCCGGGCGGGGTGCCGTCCGGCGCCGGACGGCGCGGCACGGCCGAAGGGCCCCGCCGGCACCGACTGCCGACGGGGCCCCCACCCGCTCCGCGCACCGGGGCGGCCGGTCACTCGGCGGCCAGGACCGCCTCCGCGTCCAGCGTCGTGCCGACCGCCTGGAGCACCGCGGCGATCTTGAACGCCTCCTGGATCGTGTCGCGCTCCACGCCGGCCTTGCGCAGCACCTGCTCGTGCGAGTCGAGGCACTGGCCGCAGCCGTTGATCGCGGAGACGGCGAGCGACCACAGCTCGAAGTCGACCTTCTCCACACCCGGGTTGCCGATGACGTTCATCCGCAGACCGGCGCGCATCGTGCCGTACTCCGGGTCGGAGAGGAGGTGGCGCGTCCGGTAGAAGACGTTGTTCATCGCCATCACGGCGGCGGCGGACTTGGCCGCGCCGTACGCCTCGGGCGTGAGCTTCTCCCTCGCCTCCGGCTCCAGCTCCGCCAGCACCCTCGGGGAGCGCGAGGCGATCGCGCACGCCAGGACGGTGCCCCACAGCTGCTGCTGGGGGAGGTCGCTGTTGCCGATGACCGAGCCGAGGTTCAGCCTCAGGTCCTTCGCGTAGTCCGGGAGTGCGGACTTCAGGGCGTCAAGAGACATGGTGATTCACTCGTTCCGGTAGGTCACTCGCCGGCCAGCAGCTTGACCGGGTCGAGGGTCTCGTCGCCCTTGCTCCAGTTGCAGGGGCACAGCTCGTCGGTCTGCAGGGCGTCCAGGACCCGCAGGACCTCCTTGGGGTTACGGCCGACGGAGCCGGCGGTCACCATGGTGAACTGGATCTCGTTGTTCGGGTCGACGATGAAGACGGCGCGCTGCGCGAAGCCGTCCTCGCCCTCGACGCCGCACGCCCGCATCAGCTCGTGCTTGGAGTCGGCGAGCATCGGGAAGGGCAGGTCACGCAGGTCGGCGTGGTCCTTGCGCCAGGCGTGGTGGACGAACTCCGAGTCGCCGGAGACGCCGAGGACCTGCGCGTCGCGGTCCGCGAACTCGTCGTTCAGCTTGCCGAACGCCGCGATCTCGGTCGGGCACACGAAGGTGAAGTCCTTCGGCCAGAAGAACACCACGCGCCACTTGCCCTCGTAGGCCTTGCTGTCGATCTGCGCGAACTCCTTGCCGCTCTCCAGCGACACGCAGGCGGTCAGGTCGTACGTGGGGAACTGTTCACCGACAGTGAGCACGAGCTCTCCTAGGGGTGAGGACTTCCCTTGTGGGGTCGTCCGTGAGGGTTGGACGATCGTCAGCATGGCACGGGACACATTGATCGGTGAAATAGCTAGAATAGGTCGCGTTGATCGAAGGCGGTTATCAGTGTTCCCTCCCGCGCACCTCGCGCAAAAAGGCAAGCAGCCGAGCCTGGCGCAGCTCCGGGCGTTCGCGGCGGTCGCCGAGTACCTCCACTTCCGGGACGCGGCGGCCGCGCTGGGGATGAGCCAGCCCGCGCTCTCGGGCGCGGTCTCGGCCCTGGAGGAGGCGCTGGGCGTCCAGCTCCTGGAGCGTACGACGCGCCGGGTGCTGCTCTCGCCGGCGGGGGAGCGGCTCGCCGCCCGCACCAGGGCGGTGCTGGACGCGGTGGGCGAGCTGATGGAGGAGGCCGAGGCGGTGCGGGCCCCGTTCACGGGCGTGCTGCGCCTCGGCGTGATCCCGACCGTCGCGCCCTACCTGCTCCCGACGGTCCTGCGGCTCGTCCGCGACCGCTACCCGGAGCTGGACCTCCAGGTCCACGAGGAGCAGACGTACTCCCTGCTGGACGGGCTGGCCGCGGGGAGGCTGGACGTGCTGCTGCTCGCCGTGCCGCTGGGAGTGCCCGGCGTCACCGAACTCCCGCTGTTCGACGAGGACTTCGTCCTGGTCACGCCCGACGGTCACCCGCTGGGCGGCCGCGGCGGCATCCCGCGCGACGCGCTGCGCGAACTGCCCCTGCTGCTCCTCGACGAGGGGCACTGCCTGCGCGACCAGGCCCTCGACGTCTGCCGCGAGGCCGGGCGCACGGAGGGCGCGGCGGTCACCACGACGGCGGCCGGCCTGTCGACGCTGGTGCAGCTGGTCGCGGGCGGGCTGGGGGTGACGCTGCTGCCGCGCACGGCGGTGAGGGTGGAGGCCGGACGCACCCCGAGCCTGGCGACCGGTCACTTCGCGGACCCGGCCCCGTCCCGCCGCGTCGCCCTCGCCATGCGCACCGGGGCGGCCCGGGCCGCCGAGTTCGAGGAGCTCGCCGAGGCGCTGCGGGGTGCCCTGGCCTCCCTGCCGGTACGGGTCGTCCCCGCCGGGCTCCTGCTCTGTTCCCGCTCCCATGCGCCCTTCTCTCCGGTTGCTCGAGCCTCCACACCACGACGGTCCTCGTGCGGGTGGCGGTCAGCCCA
>JAAXOU010000323.1 GCA_012396115.1 Streptomyces somaliensis DSM 40738
GCGGGGCGCCGAACACGCCCTGCGGGGGCGGGCCGGGGGGCTGACCGGGCGGGCCCGGGGGCTGGTTGGGCGGGCCCGGGGGCTGGTTGGGCGGGCCCGGGGGCTGGTTGGGCGGTGGGGGCGGTTGCGTCATCGTGTGCGTACCTCGGGAGGAAGGGGGGCGTCGGTTCCGTCGGCGCCGGCCGCGGCGCGTCCCGGCGCGGGACCGGCGCTACCCGCCGAACGCGATCATGGTCTTGGTCTCCAGCTCGGCCTTGTCGTCCCGGGCGCTCACCCGGCCGCTGGCGATGAAGAACCGGCCGTCGGCGTACTCGTACCGCGGCTGCCAGAAGTCCCGCTCGATCCGGGCGACGGACGCCGGGTGCTGGAGCAGCACGGTCGGCTTGCCGCCGGTCGGGGCCAGGGTGGCGACGGCGCCGCCGCGGTCCCAGGAGCCCTCGATGTAGACGAGGAGCTTCCCGCCCTCCGTCCGCAGCGGGAGCATCGTCTTGTCCGGGCCCGCCTTCGCGCGCCACCTGGGCTTGCCGGTGCCCAGGTCGAAGGCGACGACCTCGTTGGTGCCGCGGGCGAGGCTGGTGGGCTCCGTCGACATGTAGAACGTGTTCGCGTCGGCCGCCACGCCGGTGCAGCCCTGGAGGCGCTGGCCGAAGACGACGAAGCCGCCGCCGCACTGGGCGCGGTACTTGTCGCCGCCGCCGGAGAGCTGGGAGCGCAGCCTGCCCGCGTCGCTGAGGACCAGGACGGTGCGCTGCTTCTTCTCCCTGTGGACCGCGTTCACCACGAGCGGGCTGACCGAGTAGACCTTGTCGGCCTCCCAGCCGCGCGCCAGCTGGTACTTCCACCTGGGCTTGCCGGTGGCCGGGTCGACCTCCCAGACCTCCTGCTGCGGGTTCTCGTAGTCGGAGACCCGGCAGTTGGCGGCGGCTATCAGGCGCGTCCCGGCGCCGGCGAAGGCGTAGGGCTGGCAGCCGTCGGAGGGCTTGCCGAAGAGCTGCTTGCCGTCGGTGAGGGAGAAGCCGTACGAGTTGCCGGTGCCGGCGGCCGCGACGGTGTTGCCGGCGATGGCGAGCGTGGGGTCGGAGAGCGCGCTGAACCCGGTGCTCTTGGGGATCTCCGTCCTCCAGCCCGCCTTGCCGGTCCTCAGGTCGACCTGCTGCAGGACGCGGCAGTCGGCGCGGTCGCCGGTGCCGTCCTTGAGGCCGACGACGATGACGCCGTTCGCGGTGGGCGCGTGCGGGGCCTCGCAGACGTCCGTGGTGAAGGGGATGCTCCACTTCTTCTTGCCGTCGGCGGTGGAGAAGCCCTCGACGCCGCGGTACATCGCCTTGGCTATCGTGTCGCCGACGACCCACGGGCCGTACACGTCGGCGCCGTTGCGCGGCAGGTCCACGTCGTTCTTGAGGAGCCACTCGACCTTGGCCTCGCCCGGCTGGCGGCCGGCGTTCAGGTCGTCCTCCGCCTCGCGGCCGCCGCCGGTGCCGTCGCCCTCGTCGGCGGAGGCGGAGGCCGAGGCGGACGGTCCGGTCGCGGAGCCCGACGGCCCGGCGGTGGTGGTCCCGCCGCCCTCGTCGTCCCCGGTGAGCGCCCACGTGGTGACGCCGCCCACGGCGAGCAGCGCGGCCACCGCCGCGGCGATGACCGCGGTGGTCCTCTTCTTGGAGGGGCCGCCGGGCGGTACGGGGCCACCGGGGTACGGGGGCTGGGTCGGGTGGCCGCCGTACGGACCGGGCTGCGCGTACGGACCGGGCTGCTGGCCGTACGGACCGGGCTGCTGGGCGTAGGGGCCGGGCTGGCCGTACGGGCCGGGCTGGGCGTAGGGGCCGGGCTGGCCGTAGGGGCCGGGCTGCTGGGCGGGTTGCTGCGGGTGGCCGTACCCGGGGGCGGGGGGCTGTCCGGGGGCCTGCGGGAAGCCGTACCCGGGCGGCGCCGGGGGCGCGGGCGGGGCGGCCGGCGGCTGGGGGACCTCCCGAGGGTCCTGCGGAGACCCGGAGCCTCCCTGCGGCGGTTGCTTGCTGGGCGGCTGAGTCATCAGCGCTTCCCCCTTCGTGCGGTCCGCTGGCCGACCGGCCTCCCCCGCGATCCCGGCACGAGCGATGGCCGGAATGGAGCGGTTCGGACAGGGATGTCGCACTGTTACGTGAGTCGAGCGGGGTTTCTTTGTACCACCCGTCCCACGCGTGCACAGGGGCCGGACCACCCTGTTTCCGAGGGAGGACCGGCCCGTGACGCCCCTGTTATCGGCTCTCCACGCCTTCTCTACGCGGGCCCGGGGGGCTTCCGCGCGGCCCGAGGGCTAGGCGTCCTCGGCCAGTTCCAGCCAGCGCGTCTCCAAGTCCTCGCGCTGGGACGCCAGTTCCCTCAGCTCCGCGTCGAGTTCCGCCACCTTCGCGAAGTCCGTGGCGTTCTCGGCGATCCGGGCGTGCAGGACGGCCTCCCGGTCGGAGACCTTGTCGAGCTGCCGCTCGATCCGCTGGAGCTCCTTCTTCGCGGCGCGGGCGTCGGCCGCGGACGCCTTCGCCGCGGCGGCCGGGGCGGCGGGCGGGGCGGCCGGGGCCGCGGACGCCGCCTCGACCATCCGCTCTCGGCGCTCCAGGTACTCGTCGATCCCGCGCGGCAGCATCCGCAGCGTCGCGTCGCCGAGCAGCGCGAACGTCCGGTCCGTGGTGCGCTCCAGGAAGAACCGGTCGTGGGAGATGACCACCATCGAGCCGGGCCAGCCGTCGAGCAGGTCCTCCAGCTGCGTCAGCGTCTCGATGTCGAGGTCGTTGGTCGGCTCGTCGAGGAAGAGGACGTTCGGCTCGTCCATCAGCAGCCGCAGCAGCTGGAGGCGGCGGCGCTCACCGCCGGACAGGTCGCCGACCGGCGTCCACTGCTTCTCCTTGGTGAACCCGAACCTCTCGCACAGCTGCCCCGCCGTCATCTCCCGGCCCCCGCCGAGGTCCACGCGGTCCCTGACCTGCTGCACCGCCTCCAGGACGCGCAGCGCCGGCGGCAGCTCCGCCACGTCCTGCGACAGGTAGGCGAGGCGCACGGTGCGGCCGACGGCGATCCGGCCCGCGGCCGGCTGCGCCTCGCCCCCGGTCGCGGCCGCGTCGGCGAGCGCCCGCAGCAGGGACGTCTTGCCGGCGCCGTTCACACCGACGAGGCCGATCCGGTCACCCGGTCCGAGCTGCCAGGTCAGGTGCTTCAGCAGCACCTTGGGACCGGCCTGGACGGTCACGTCCTCCAGGTCGAACACGGTCCTGCCGAGCCGCGCCGACGCGAACCGCATCAGCGCGCTCGTGTCGCGCGGCGGCGGCACGTCCGCGATCAGCTCGTTCGCCGCCTCGATGCGGTAGCGGGGCTTCGAGGTGCGGGCCGGGGCGCCGCGCCGCAGCCACGCCAGCTCCTTGCGCACGAGGTTCTGCCGCTTGGTCTCCTCCGTGGCGGCGATCCGCTCCCGCTCGGCCCGCGCGAAGACGTAGTCGGAGTAGCCGCCCTCGTACTCGTGGACGGCGCCGCTCTGGACGTCCCACATGCGCGTGCACACCTGGTCGAGGAACCAGCGGTCGTGGGTGACGCAGACCAGCGCCGAGCGGCGGGCCCGCAGGTGCCGGGCGAGCCAGGCGATGCCCTCCACGTCGAGGTGGTTGGTGGGCTCGTCGAGGACGATCAGGTCCTGCTCCGCGATGAGCAGCTTGGCGAGCGCGACGCGGCGCCGCTCGCCACCGGACAGCGGCCCGACCACCGTGTCCAGGCCCTGCGGGAAACCGGGCAGGTCCAGGCCGCCGAAGAGGCCGGTGAGCACGTCGCGCACCTTGGCGCTGCCCGCCCACTCGTGGTCCGCGAGGTCGCCGATCACCTCCTGGCGGACGGTCGCGGCCGGGTCCAGCGAGTCGTGCTGCGTGAGCACCCCGAGGCGCAGTCCCCCGCTGTGCGTGACGCGGCCGGCGTCGGCCTCCTCCAGCTTGGCAAGGACGCGGACCAGCGTCGTCTTGCCGTCGCCGTTGCGCCCCACCACGCCGATCCGGTCGCCCTCGGAGACGCCGAGGGAGACGCCGTCGAGCAGGGCACGGGTGCCGTACACCTTGCTGACTGCCTCGACATTGACCAGGTTGGCGGCCATTTCACTCCTGAGCTGGCGGGACGGGTCGACCTTCCAGGGTAGTGGGCGCCGGGGGGTGCCCCACCGTGCGGTAGCGTGCGGCGACCGGAGCGGCGCACGGTGGGGAGCGGCCCTCCCGCCGGCCGGCGGGGCCCGCGGCGCACGCGGCGCGACCCGCCCGTCCGGGACCCGGCGGCACGGCCGGCGAGGGGCGCGGCGCGGACCCGCCCGCGCACGGGCCGGGACCTCCCCGGGCGGCC
>JAAXOU010000324.1 GCA_012396115.1 Streptomyces somaliensis DSM 40738
GCTACCGGCGCAGCCGTTCCGCCACGGCGGCGACGGCGTCCGGGCCCACCCGGCAGCAGCCGCCGATCAGCCGCGCCCCGGCCCGCCGCCACTCCTCCGCCCGGTCGGCGGAGAAGGTGGGCCGGCCGCGCCAGCGGCGCGCCACCGGGTCCCACCGCTCCCCGCTGTTCGGGTACACCACTACCGGCTTGCCGCTCACCCGCGCCGCGACCTCCACCGCACGCCGCACGTCCTCGGGCGCGCAGCAGTTCACCCCGACCGCGACGACCTCCTCCGCGTCGGCCGCGAGCCCGAACGCCTCCTCCAGCGACCCGCCCGCCCGCGTCCGCTCCCCGTCGACGGTGTACGACAGCCAGGCCGGGACGCCCAGCCCGCGCACCGCGCGCAGCAGGGCGCGGGCCTCCTCGGCGTCCGGCACGGTCTCCAGCGCCAGGACGTCGGGCCCGGCCGCGGCCACGGCCTCCAGCCGGGGGCGGTGGAACGCCTCCAGCGCGGCGGCCCCCACCCCGTACCGGCCCCGGTACTCCGACCCGTCGGCGAGCATCGCCCCGTAGGGGCCGACGGACGCGGCCACCCACAGCGGGCGGGTGACGCCGGCCGCACGGGCCCGCCGGGCCGCCTCGCGGACCAGGTCCACGCCGAGCGCGAGCAGTCCGGCGGCGCGGTCGCGGCCGATGCCCCGGCGCGCGAACCCCTCGAAGGTGGCCTGGTAGCCGGCGGTCGTCACCACGTCGGCGCCCGCCTCGTAGTACGCGAGGTGCGCCGCGACGAGCGCCTCGGGCTCGTCGGCGAGCAGCCGCGCCGACCACAGGTCGTCGCCGAGGTCGTACCCGGCGGCCTCCAGCCGGGAGGAGAGCCCGCCGTCGAGGACGAGGGCGGCGGAGGGCGGGGCGAGGACGTCGGCGAGCGGGGGAGCGGCGGTCGTCATGGGGGCGAACGTAGCGGAACCCGCGCCCCCGTCCCGCCGGCCCCCTCCACCCGCCCGGGCCGGTGCGCCGCCCGGCCCGGGGCCGTGGGCCTCCGCCCCGGCCGGCGGGCCCGGTCAGATCCGGGAGCCGACGTCCGGCACCGTCCAGGCCGGCGCCGTACCGGTGAGCTGGCAGACCATCAGGTACAGCGGGATCGGCGGGGTGTACGGGGAGACGCCGCCCGGCCGCCGCACCAGGCGCGGGTGCCGGTCGGGGACGTAGCCGCCGGGCGCGTAGCAGGCGGGCAGCGGCCAGCGCAGGTCCGCGTCGGAGCCGGCCGGGACGAGCCACCACCACCAGTCGGGGTCGGCGAACACGCAGCCGTCCCCCGGCAGCCGGCTCAGCAGCCGCAGCCCGTGCCGCGCGGGCACCCCCACCGCGTCGCAGCCCAGGGCGGCCGGCAGGTGCGGCGGCGGGAGGAGGCGCACCTCGCCGAGCGGCTCCTCCCGCGGCGCGCCGCCTCCCCGGCGGCCGTGCGGACCGCGCAGGGACAGCGGGGTCACCGTCGATCTCAGCACGGCGCCGCCGCGCCGTGGACCAGCTCCGCCCAGACGACGCGCCCCGCCCCGTGCCGGGCGTCGTGGGTGCCCCACGCGCTGCACATCGCGTCGACGAGGAGGAGGCCCCGGCCGAACTCCTCCCGCCCGGCCGGACGCAGCCGCCGTCCGGTCACCCGCCACCCCTCGTCGTGGACGGCGATCCGCACGTACTCGCCCCGGTCCCGCAGCTCGCAGACGACGCGTCCGCTCCCGGTGTGCACCACGGCGTTGGTGAACAGCTCGGAGACGACCAGCTCGGCCGTGTCGCACACCTCCCCGACCACTTCCCACAGGGCCAGCCGCTCCATGACGAGCCGGCGCGCCCTGGCCACCGACTCGGCGCGCGCGGGCAGTTCGAAGGAGAAGCGGCGGACGTCGGGCGTGCGCGGCCGGACCGTGGGCGCGTGCGGGCGAGGGGCGTCCGGCAGGCCCCGGGGGCGCGGGGCGGGGGCCACGGGTTGGTGGACGAGCGCGTTGCCAGGTGACACGACCGATTCCTCACATGGGAGCGGCGCCGTACGCCGTATCTCCCGGGGCAGAGCGCGCGGCAGCCGCGTGAACTGGTTCACCGACTGGTTCACCGGGATACTTTCCTCCCGTCACTGACACTTGGCAAGCAGCACTCTGAAAATTTCAGAGTGTTGTGCTCTGCCTGGCAGGCACATGGCACACTCAACGAAAAGCGCGTGGGGAGGTCAGAAGTGAGCGAGCCGCGGTCCGCCCCCACCGTGGGACAGGTCGTACTGGGCAAGCGTCTCCAGGAACTGCGGGAGAAGGCGGGTCTGAGGCGGGAGGAGGCGGCCAGGGTCCTGCACGTGGCCCCGGCCACCGTCCGCCGCATGGAGACGGCCGAGGTCGCGCTCAAGATCCCCTACGTCCAGATCCTCCTCCAGGCGTACGGCGTCGCGCAGAGCGAGGCGGAGGGCTTCGTGAAGCTCGCCGAGGAGGCCAACAAACCCGGCTGGTGGCAGCGGTTCCACGACGTGCTGCCCGGCTGGTTCAGCATGTACGTCAGCCTGGAGGGCGCCGCCAGCCGCATCCGGGCCTACGAACCGCACTTCGTCCCCGGCCTGCTCCAGACCGAGGACTACGCCCGGGCCGTCCTGCGCGCGGGCGCCGTCGGCCGGGCCGGCGCCAGGGACGTCGAACGCCACGTCGCGCTGCGGATGGAGCGGCAGGCCCTGCTGACCAGGGCCGACCCGCCGACGTTCTGGGTGATCATGGACGAGACGGTGCTGCGCCGCCGTCCCCCCGGCAGCGCGCCCGGCCTGATGCGCGCCCAGCTCGACCGGTTGATCGAGGCGACGGAACTGCCCCACGTCACCCTGCAGGTGGCGGAGTTCGCGACGGGGCACCACCCCGGCGCGTACGGCCCGTTCGTCCTCTTCCGGTTCGCCGTGCCGGAACTCCCGGACATGGTCTACAGCGAGTACCTGACCGGCGCGGTCTACCTCGACGCGCGTCCCGAGGTGGCCTCCCACCTCGAGGTCATGGACCGCATGGCGGCGCAGGCCGCCCCCGTACATCGCACGAGGGAAATCCTCCGGGCTTTCCGCAAGGAGCTGTGAATGGTTCGCATATACAACGGCATGCCCGCCGCCGACCTCGGTGCCGAGGGGTGGCACAAGCCGTGGAGCGGCGGCAACGGCGGCAACTGCGTCGAGGCCATGAAGCTGGCCGACGGCAGGGTCGCGGTGCGCCAGTCCGCGGACCCGGACGGCCCCGCCCTCATCTACACCCCCGGGGAGATCGCCGCGTTCATCCGGGGCGCCAAGTCCGGGCAGGCCGACTTCCTGCTGACCTGACGCGACGTCATAAAGTGTCGCCCACAGGGGCGTCGGCCGGAAGACCGGCGCCGCGCACCACACCCCCCTCGACCGCCGGGTGCGTCCCGGCCCCCACCTGGAGCAAGTGATGACCGGGAACGACACCGCGGCCGCGCCCGCCGCGGGCGTGCAGATCGACACCAGCAAGCCGCACCCCGCGCGGGTGTACGACTGGTTCCTCGGCGGCAAGGACAACTACCCAGTCGACGAGGAGATGGCCCACCAGCTCCTCACCGTCGACGCGCGCGGCCGCGACATAGCCCGCGTCAACCGGGCGTTCATGCACCGCGCGATCCGCCGGCTCGGCGAGGCCGGCGTCCGCCAGTACCTGGACATCGGCACCGGCATCCCCACCGAGCCCAACCTCCACCAGGTGGCCCAGCGGGTCGCGCCCGAGTCGCGGATCGTCTACTGCGACAACGACCCGATCGTCCTCGCCCACGCCGAGGCGCTGCTGCGCTCCGTCCCGGAGGGCGTCACCGCGTACATCCAGGCCGACGCCCGCGACCCGCAGGCCATCCTGGACCGCGCCGGTGAGGTCCTGGACTTCACCCGGCCCGTCGCGCTCTCGCTGCTCGCGCTGCTCCACTTCGTCGACGACGAGGAAGGCGCCCACGAGCTGGTGTCCCGGCTCGTGGAGCGGCTGGCGCCGGGAAGCCACCTCCTCCTGTCGCACATCACCAGCGACTTCGACCCGGAGAACGCGGCCAGGGCGCGCGCCGTGTACCGGAGCCGCGGCCTCACGCTGAGGCCGCGCAGCCGCGAGGAGTTCACCCGCTTCTTCGACGGCCTGGAACTGGCCGAGCCGGGGGTGGCGCCGGCCGCCGACTGGCACCCGGAGCCGGGCGATCCCGCCCCGGCCGCCGGCGAGGGCCCCATCCCCGTGTACGCCGGGGTCGCCCGCAAGCCGTGACGGCGTGCCCGCGCCCGGTACCGCGCCCGGTGCCGGGACGGACCGCG
>JAAXOU010000325.1 GCA_012396115.1 Streptomyces somaliensis DSM 40738
GTGCCGGGGCGGGCTGCTCCGGCTCCGGGGCCGGGGCGGCACCGGCGGCACCGATGACGCCCAGCTTGGCGCCGACCTCGGCGGTCTCGTCCTCGCCGACGACGATCTCCAGCAGGGTGCCGGAGGCCGGGGCGGGGATCTCGGTGTCGACCTTGTCGGTGGACACCTCCAGCAGCGGCTCGTCGGCCTCGACGGACTCGCCGACCTGCTTCAGCCAGCGCGTGACGGTGCCCTCGGTCACCGATTCGCCCAGCGCGGGCAGGACCACGTCGGTGCCCTCGGCCGAACCGCCGCCGGAGGCGGCCTCGGCGGTCGGGGCGGGAGCCGGGGTCTCGGCCTCGGTCGACGGGGCGGCCTGCGGGGCCTCCTCGGCGGCGGCCGGGGCCTGCTGGGCGGGGGCCTCCTGCGCCGGGGCCTGCTGTGCCGGGGCCTCCTGCGCGGGGGCCTCGGCGGCGGCCGGGGCCGGCGTCTCGGCGGGGGCGCCCGTGCCGTCGTCGATGACGGCCAGCTCGGCACCCACCTCGACGGTCTCGTCCTCGGCGACCCTGATGGAGGACAGCACACCGGAGGCCGGGGAGGGGATCTCGGTGTCGACCTTGTCGGTGGACACCTCCAGCAGCGGCTCGTCGGCCTCGACGCGTTCGCCCTCCGCCTTCAGCCAACGGGTGACGGTGCCCTCGGTGACGCTCTCGCCGAGCGCCGGCAGGGTTACGGAAACCGGCATGGTTTCACTTGCTCCTAACGAACTTGTGCGGTAAGTGGTCGCGCCCGGTTGCTGGTGCGTCAGTCGTGGGAGTGGAGGGGCTTGCCCGCGAGGGCCAGGTGGGCCTCGCCGAGCGCCTCGTTCTGCGTCGGGTGGGCGTGGACGAGCTGGGCCACCTCGGCCGGCAGGGCCTCCCAGTTGTAGATCAGCTGGGCCTCGCCGACCTGCTCGCCCATGCGGTCGCCGACCATGTGGACGCCGACCACCGCGCCGTCCTTGACCTGGACGAGCTTGATCTCGCCCGCGGTCTTGAGGATCTTGCTCCTGCCGTTGCCCGCGAGGTTGTACTTCAGCACGACGACCTTGTCCGCGCCGTAGACCTCCTTGGCCTTGGCCTCGGTGATGCCCACGGAGGCGACCTCGGGGTGGCAGTACGTCACCCGGGGCACGCCGTCGTAGTCGATCGGGACCGGCTTGAGGCCGGCCAGCCGCTCGGCGACCAGGATGCCCTCCGCGAAGCCGACGTGCGCGAGCTGGAGGGTGGGGACGAGGTCGCCCACGGCCGAGATCGTCGGCACGTTGGTGCGCATGTACTCGTCGACCAGGACGTGGCCGCGGTCCATGGCGACGCCCTGCTCCTCGTAGCCCAGGCCCTGCGAGACCGGTCCGCGGCCGATGGCGACCAGCAGCACCTCGGCCTCGAAGGTCTTGCCGTCCGCGAGGGTGACCCTGACGCCGTTCTCGGTGTACTCGGCGCTCTGGAAGAAGGTGCCGAGGTTGAACTTGATGCCGCGCTTGCGGAAGGCGCGCTCCAGGAGCTTCGAGCTGTTCTCGTCCTCGGCCGGGACCAGGTGCTTCATGCCCTCGACGATGGTGACGTCCGTGCCGAAGGACTTCCACGCCGAGGCGAACTCGACGCCGATGACGCCGCCGCCGAGGATGACGGCGGACTCCGGGACGCGGTCCAGGGTCAGCGCGTGGTCCGAGGACAGGATGCGGTTGCCGTCGATCTCCAGGCCGGGCAGCGACTTCGGCACGGAACCCGTGGCGAGCAGGACGTGGCGGCCCTCGACGCGCTGGCCGTTGACGTCGACGGAGGTCGGGGAGGACAGGCGGCCCTCGCCCTCGATGTACGTCACCTTGCGGGAGGCGACCAGGCCCTGCAGGCCCTTGTAGAGGCCGGCGATCACGTCGTCCTTGTACTTGTGGACGCCCTTGATGTCGATGCCCTCGAAGGAGGCCCGGACGCCGAACTGGTCCGCCTCGCGGGCCTGGTCGGCGATCTCACCGGCGTGGAGCAGGGCCTTGGTGGGGATGCAGCCGTTGTGCAGGCACGTGCCGCCGAGCTTGTTCTTCTCGATCAGTGCGACGTCCAGGCCCAGCTGCGCACCCCGCAGGGCCGCGGCGTAACCGCCACTGCCACCGCCGAGGATCACTAGGTCGAAAACGGTGCTGGCGTCGTTCGCCACGTCACGTCCTCCATGCATGTGCGCCGGTCGCCGGTCCTCGATGACCGACGGCGGCTGGTTTTCGGCCGCTGTCTCTTCGGCCCTGTGGTGGGCCCTGTCCTGCCGGGAACCCATCTTCGCACCTGTCGCGCCGGTGCGGGACGCGGGGCCGGTTCCCGCCGGGCCCCCGCGGGACGCCGACGGCCCCGGACGGGTGACCGTCCGGGGCCGTCGACCGGGTGCCGGAGCCGTGCGTCCCTTCACCGCCGGCCCTCCCCGGGCCGGCGGCCCTCCCCGGGACCGGCTCCGTCTCAGCCCAGGTCGCCCTCCGCGACGCGCTCCGCCAGCCGCACCAGGGTGCGCACCGCCGAACCGGTGCCGCCCTTCGGGGTGTAGCCGTACGGGCCGGACTCGTTGAAGGCCGGACCGGCGATGTCCAGGTGCGCCCAGGTGATGCCCTCGCCGACGAACTCCTTCAGGAACAGGCCGGCCACCAGGCCGCCGCCCATGCGCTCGCCCATGTTGGCGATGTCGGCGGTGGGGGAGTCCATGCCCTTGCGCAGGTCCGCCGGGAGCGGCATCGGCCAGGACTGCTCGCCGACCTCCCCGGCGACCTCGTGGACCGCGGTGCGGAACGCGTCGTCGTTCGCCATCACGCCGAACGTGCGGTGGCCGAGCGCGAGGACCATCGCGCCGGTCAGGGTCGCCACGTCGACGATCGCGTCCGGGTTCTCCTCCGAGGCGCGGGTGAGCGCGTCGGCCAGCACCAGCCGGCCCTCGGCGTCGGTGTTCAGCACCTCGACGGTCTTGCCGCTGTACATGCGCAGCACGTCGCCCGGACGGGTGGCCGAGCCGGACGGCATGTTCTCGGCGAGCGCCAGCCAGCCGGTGACGTTGACCGGCAGGCGGAGCCGGGCCGCGGCCACGACCGCGGCGAACACGGCGGCGGCGCCGCTCATGTCGCACTTCATGGTCTCGTTGTGGCCGGCCGGCTTGAGGGAGATGCCGCCCGAGTCGTAGGTGATGCCCTTGCCGACCAGGGCGAGGGTCTTCTGCGCGTCCGGATGGGTGTAGGCGAGCTTCACCAGGCGCGGCGGGTTCGCGGAGCCGGCGCCGACGCCGAGGATGCCCCCGTAGCCGCCCTTGGTGAGTGCCTTCTCGTCGAGGACCTGGACCTTGACGCCGTTCTCCTTGCCCGCCGCGGTGGCGACGGCGGCGAACGCCTCGGGGGTCAGGTCGTTCGGGGGCGTGTTGATCAGGTCGCGGGCGCGGTTGACCTCCTCGGCCACCGCGAGCGCGCGCTCCGCGGCCGCCTTGGACGCCTTGTCGCGCGGCTTCGCGCCCAGCAGGACGACCTCGGCGAGCGGGTCCTTCGCGTCCTTGCCGCGCTCCTGGTAGGCCGTGAAGGCGTACGCGCCGAGCACCGCGCCCTCCGCGACGGCCGACAGGTCCTCCACCGTCCCGACGGGGAGGGCGAAGCCGGCCTTCCCGACCCCGGCCAGGGCGCGGGCGGCCGAGCCGGCCGCGCGGCGCAGCGCCTCGGTGTCGTACGTCCCGTCCTTCCCGGGCGCGCGGCCGAGGCCGACGGCGAGGACGAGCGGTGCCTTCAGGCCGCCGGGGGCGGGCACCTTGGTCACCTCGTCCTCGGCGCCCGACGCGCCGAGGGTCTCCAGGACCGCGGCGAACTTCCCGTCGAACGCCGATTCCACGGCCTCGGCGCCCGGGGCGACGACGAGCCCCTTGCCGCCGTCCGCCGCCTTGGCGACACCGACCACGAGGGCGTCGACGCGCAGCGACGCGGCACCGGAGGTGCTGAGAGTGAGAGCAGTCACGGTGGTGAAATCTCGCTTCCGTTTGAGTTCTTCGGCGGTCGAGGGGTGGGCCGACCGCGCCCGCCGCATGGTAAGTGGAGCCGTCGGCACGGCGGGCACGAGCCTACGCGCGCACGGGGGCCCCGCCCACGGGGGCGGTCGTCCACCTGTGCGAAGGTCCTTTTTCTCCCCGATCGGGGGCCGTCCCGGGGCCGCGTACGGGCCGGCGGCGCGCGTACGGGCCGCTTCCGCGGCGCCCCGTCGGGACCGCGGCGGGAGG
>JAAXOU010000326.1 GCA_012396115.1 Streptomyces somaliensis DSM 40738
CGCCGCCGGGGGCACCTGCGGAGAGACGGTTCCGCCCGCCCCTCCGGGCCGCCCCGCCCGCTCGCCGGGACGGCACCGGGCACCGGGCGCATTGCCAACTCTTTACCCGGCGGCACCGCAACCTCCCGCGGCTCCCGAGCGGTTGTCACAGCGTCCGATCGTCGGACAGGCATCACAACCACACGCCCTCTTCCCGTCGAAGGAGCATCATGTCCCTCCCCCTGTCCCGCCGGATCGCCCGTGCCGCGCTGCTCGCCGCAGCGGGAGCGGCCTCCGTGGTCGGTGCGGCCGGCTCCGCGGGCGCCGCGGACCTCCCGAAGACCGCCGACCTCGCCGGCGGCGTCACCGCCCTCGACACCGCGCAGGCCACCGACACGGTCGGCACCGTCTCACGGGACGGCTCGGACCTGGCGAGCGGCAAGACCGTCGAGCCGGTCACCCCGGTCGCGGGCGAGGCCCTCGACACCACGGCCGAGGCCGCCATGCCGGTCGTCGGCACTGCCGCCGGGGACGTCACGCGGGGCGCCGGCGGCCTCATGGGCGACGCCGCCGGGAACGGACTCCCGGACGGAGCCCTCTCCGGGGGCCTGCCGGTCTCCGGTCCGGTCGGCTGACCGCCGCCGCGGAACACGGGAGGGGCCGGGCCGGGCCGCGCGGCCCGGCCCCTCGCCGTCTTCCCTGCGCCGGCGCGGTCGGCCCTCACCCCAGGCGCTCGACCGCCGCGGCGACCCGTTCGTCCGTGGCCGTGAACGCGATCCGCACGAACCGCTCGCCCGCCGTGCCGTAGAAGTCGCCCGGCGCGACCAGGACGCCCAGGTCGGCCAGGTACCCGACGGTGTCCCAGCAGGGCTCGTCGCGGGTGGCCCACAGGTAGAGCCCCGCCTCGCTGTGCTCGACGCGGAAGCCGTGCGCCACCAGCGCCGCCCGCAGCGCCGCCCGCCGCCGCGCGTACCGTCCGCGCTGCTCGTCCACGTGGGCGTCGTCGCCGAGCGCGGCGACCGTCGCCGCCTGCACCGGGGCGGGCACCATCATCCCGCCGTGCTTGCGGATCCGCAGCAGCTCGCCCAGGACCGCCGCGTCGCCCACGGCGAACGCGGCCCGGTAGCCGGCCAGGTTGGACCGCTTGGACAGCGAGTGGACGGCGAGGATCCCCTCGTGGGAGCCGCCGCACACGTCCGGGTGGAGCACGGAGACCGGGTCGGCCTCCCAGGCCAGCTCCAGGTAGCACTCGTCGCTGACGACCAGTACGCCGTGCCCGCGCGCCCAGGCGACGACCCGGGTCAGCTCGTCCTTCGGGAGGACCCGGCCCGTCGGGTTGGACGGGGAGTTCAGCCAGAGCAGCCCCAGCCCGGCCGGGTCCAGCTCCGTGGGGTCGTCGTAGGCGACCGGGGCGGCCCCGGCGAGGCGGGCGCCGACCTCGTACGTCGGGTACGCCAGCCGCGGGTGGGCCACCACGTCGCCGGGACCCAGGCCCAGCTGCGTCGGCAGCCACGCCACCAGTTCCTTGGACCCGACGACCGGCAGGACGTTCTCGTGCGCCAGGCCGCGGGCGCCGAGCCGGCGCCCGCACCAGCCAGTGATCGCGTCGCGGAGCGCGGCGGTCCCCCACACCGTGGGGTAGCCGGGCGAGTCGGCCGCCCCGGCCAGCGCCCTGCGGACCGGCTCGGGCACGGGGTCCACCGGGGTGCCGACCGACAGGTCGACGGCGCCGCCGGGGTGGGAGGCGGCCGTCTTCTTGTACGGCTCCAGCTTGTCCCACGGGAAGACGGGGAGGCGGGAGGAGACTGCGGACACGGTGCTCACTTTCTCGCGGGTGCGGCGTCCGACGGGGCGGGGACGGCCTCCGGCGGGGCGGGCGTCGGCACGAACGCCGCGGCCCCGCACGGCACGGGGCCGTACGGGACCGACGACGGGGGTTGAGCGATCAGCCGTTCTGCGGCGGCAGGGCGGCGATGAAGGGGTGGTCGCGCTCGATCAGGCCGAGCTTGGAGGCGCCACCGGGTGAGCCGAGCTCGTCGAAGAACTCGACGTTCGCCTTGTAGTAGTCCTTCCACTCCTCCGGGGTGTCGTCCTCGTAGAAGATCGCCTCGACCGGGCAGACCGGCTCACAGGCCCCGCAGTCGACGCATTCGTCCGGATGGATGTACAAGGACCGCCGGCCCTCGTAGATGCAGTCGACGGGGCACTCCTCGATGCACGCCTTGTCCTTGACGTCGACACAAGGCTGCGCGATGACGTAGGTCACGCTGTCGTTCCTCCTTGGTAGGGCTGGCTCTGCGCGGGAGCGCGGCGTCGTCGATGCCCGCACCTAGTATCTCCGTTCCGGGGGGCGATCCGAACAGGAGGGGCGGGCGGAGCTGTGGAGTTCACTGCGGGCGGACGACTCGAAGTCCGAATCACACCTTCTGACGTGGGCAAACGGGTGTCTGTCCGCCGGTCGGGCGACCCGGGGGCCGAAGCGGGAACGTTCACCGACACCGTCGGGGTCCTGACCTCCTGGGCCGACGGTGTGCTGATGATCACACGGAGGACCGGCGAGACCGTCCGTGTGGCGGAGCGCACGCTGGTCGCGGGCAAGGTCGTGCCGGCCGCCCCGGCGCGCAGGCGGGGTCCGGCGGCGGGCTTCGGGGAGCTGGCGCGGGCGCAGGCGCGGGCCTGGCCTCCGACGGAGAGCGAACCGCTGGGGGGGTGGACGCTGCGCGCCGCGCACGGGTTCACCCGCCGGGCCAACTCCGTCCTCCCGCTCGGCGATCCCGGCGTGCCGCTCGACGAGGCCCTCGTGCGCGTGCGCGCCTGGTACGGGGAGCGCGGCCTGCCCCCGCGGGTGCAGGCCGCGACCGGCGCCGAGGGCACCCAGGAGGAGCTGTGCGCGGCCCTGGAGGTGCGGGGCTGGTGGCGCGAGGCGTCGGCGGAGGTGCGGATCGGGGGCCTCGCCCCCGTCGCGGACCTGGACGCCGACACCGGCCGCGTGGCCCTGTCCCGCACCCCGGACGCCGCGTGGCTGCGCCGGTACCGGCGGGCGGACGGGCCCGGCCCGCACGTGGTGCGGGTCCTGTCCTCCGGGCCCTCGGTGTGGTTCGCCTCCGTGCCGGGCGGGGACGGGGCACCGGTGGCGGTCGGCCGGTGCGTCGTCGACGGCCGCTGGGCGGGGTTCACGGCCCTGGAGGTCGACCCGGCGCACCGGCGGCAGGGCCTCGCCCGGGCGGTGGCGGCCGCGCTCGCCGCCCGCGCCCTGGAGGAGGGCGCGTCGGCCGCCTGGCTGCAGGTGGGGGCGGACGACGACGACGACGCGCGCGCCCTGTACGACGGCATGGGCTTCGCGGTCCACCACCACTACCACCACTTCCGCGCCGGCTGAGCGGGTACGGGGAGCGTATGCACGACCACACCGACCCCGGCGGGTGGCGCGCCCGGTTCGCGCGGGCGGCCCGCGAGGAGCGCCCCGACCTGGCGGAGCTGTGCCTGCTGATCGGCGCCGTGGCGGAGCCGGAGCTGGGCGAGGCGGAGCTGGACGCCGCTGGGATCGAGCTGGACCGGCTGGCGGGCCTCCTGCCGTACGGGCCGAAGACGCCGCACGCCTGGGTGGCGGCGCTGGCCTCGCTGCTCGGCGGGCGGTACGGCTTCCACGGCACGCGGGACGACTACCGGCGCCTGGAGTCCTCGCTCCTCCACCACGTGCTGCGGCGCCGCCGGGGGCTACCGATCCTGCTGTCGACCGTGTGGATCGAGGTGGCGCGGCGGGCGGGCGCCCCCGTGTACGGGGTGGCGCTGCCCGGTCACTTCGTCGTCGGTTTCGGGGACCCGCGCGAGCAGGTGCTGGCGGACCCGTTCGCCGGGGGCCGCGCGCTGACCGGCGCGGACGCGGAGCTGCTGGTGGCGGGCGCCACCGGGGGACCGCCGCGGCCGCTGGCACCGGCGCCCGCGGACCCGCTCGGCATGGTGCTGCGGATCCTGGACAACGTCCGCGCCTGGGCGGCCGGACGGCCCGAGCGCTCCGACACGGCGCTGTGGGCGGTGGAGCTGGCGCTGCTGCTGCCGTCGCACCCGGCGCGGCTGCGGTACGAGCGGGCGGGACTGCTCCTCCAGCGCGGGGACTTCCTGGCGGGCGCGGCGGAGATCGACGCGTACGCGGACGTGGTCGCCGCGGTGGAGCCGGCGACCGCCGCCGCCCTGCGCGCCCGGGCGCGGGCGGCGCGGGCCCGGCTCAACTGACCCGCGGCCCCGGGCGGCCCCGGG
>JAAXOU010000327.1 GCA_012396115.1 Streptomyces somaliensis DSM 40738
CACGTCGAGCAGGTCCCCGTGCACCCCGACGCCGCCCGCCGGGGCGCGGGCCGCGCCCCGATCGGGGAACCGGCGGCGGACGCGGCCGCCTGCGGCGTGCCGGCGCTGACGACACCGGCCGCGTTCGCGGAGGTGCCGCGTACCGCGCAACGCCCGTACCACCCGGGGATCGGCTTCCGGGCGCTGTCCGAGGCTGATCTCACCGAGGAACCGCGCGCGATCCGGCGCGCCGGGACGGCCCACGGCCCGGACCGCCGACCGCGCGTCCGCATGCGCCGCGGCCCGCGCCGACGGGGGCCGGGGGGATGGAGGGTCAGGCGGGGCGTGCGTACCGCTCGCGCAGTTCGACCTTGCGCACCTTGCCGCTCACCGTCATCGGGAAGGCGTCCAGGACCTCCACCCGCCGCGGGACCTTGTAGTGCGCCAGCCGGTCGCGGCAGTACGCGGCGATCTCCTCGTACGTCGGCGGGTCGGCCGGGTCGCGGGGGACCACGCACGCGAGGACCTCCTCCCCGTACCGCTCGTCGGGCACGCCGACCACCTGCACGTCGGCGACCTTGGGGTGGCCGTAGAGGAACTCCTCGATCTCCCTGGGGTAGACGTTCTCGCCGCCCCGGATGATCATGTCCTTGATGCGGCCGACGATCCGGACGTACCCGTCCTCGCGCATCACCGCCAGATCGCCGGTGTGCATCCAGCGGCCCGCGTCGATCGCCTCGGCGGTCCGCTCCGGCTCGTCCCAGTAGCCGAGCATCACCCCGTAGCCGCGGGTGCACAGCTCGCCCGCCTCGCCGCGCGGCAGGGTCGCCCCGGTCTCCGGGTCGACGACCTTGACCTCGACGTGCGGCAGGGCGCGGCCGACCGTGCCGGTACGGCGCTCCAGGTCGTCGTCGCGGCGGGTCTGCGTGGAGACGGGCGAGGTCTCCGTCATGCCGTAGCAGATGGACACCTCCGCCATGTTCATCTCGGCGACGACCCGCTTCATCACCTCCACCGGGCACGGCGACCCGGCCATGATCCCGGTGCGCAGGGAGGAGAGGTCGTACGCGGCGAAGTCCGGCAGGTTCAGCTCGGCGATGAACATCGTCGGCACCCCGTACAGGGAGGTGCAGCGCTCCTGCTGGACGGCGCGCAGGGTGGCGGCCGGGTCGAAGGAGGGCGCGGGAATGACGACGCACGCCCCGTGGGAGACGGCCGCCAGGTTCCCCAGGACCATGCCGAAGCAGTGGTAGAACGGCACCGGAAGGCAGATCCGGTCGCGCTCGGTGTAGCCGAGCGCCTCCCCCACGAAGAAGCCGTTGTTGAGGATGTTGTGGTGGGAGAGGGTGGCGCCCTTGGGGAAGCCGGTCGTGCCGGAGGTGTACTGGATGTTGACCGGGTCGTCGCAGGAGAGCAGCGCCTCGCGGGCGGCCGGCTCCGCCGTCCCCACCGAGGCGGCGCGGGCGACCAGCGCGTCCCAGCTCGCGTCGCCGATGTAGACGGTCTCGCGCAGCGCCGTGCGCCCGGCGCGCACCTCCTCGACCAGCGCGTGGTAGTCGCTCGTCTTGTGGGAGAGGGAGGCGACGAGGAGGCTCACCCCTGCCTGGTCGAGGACGTAGGCGAGCTCGTGGGCCCGGTAGGCGGGATTGATGTTCACCAGGACGGCGCCGACACGTGCGGTGGCGTACTGGACGAGCACCCACTCCGGGCAGTTGACCGCCCAGATGCCGACCCGGTCGCCCCGCTCCACGCCCGACGCGAGGAGCGCGCGGGCCAGTCGGTCGACGGCGGCGCCGAACTCGGCGTACGTCCAGCGGCGCCCTGACGGGACGTCCACGAGCGCCTCCCGGTCGGGGAAACGCTCCACGGCGCGCGCCAGGGCGGCGCCGATCGTGTGGCCGAGCAGGGGCGTCTGGCCGGTGCCGTGCGCGTACGACGGCCGTGGGGCGCGGGTCACCGGAAGTCCTCCTCGCGGTACTCGCCGGCCGAGCCGCGCGCGGTGCGCTCGCGCAGCTCGATGCGGCGGATCTTGCCGGACACGGTCTTGGGCAGGTCGGCGAACTCGATGCACCGGATCCGCTTGTAGGGGGCGAGGACCGCCCGGGCGTGCGCGAAGAGCGCCTCCGCCGTGTCCGGCCCCGGCTCCCAGCCCTCGGCGAGGACGACGTACGCCTTGGGCACGGTCAGGCGGACCGGGTCGGGAGCGGGGACGACGGCGGCCTCGGCGACGGCCTCGTGTTCGAGGAGGGCGCTCTCCAGCTCGAAGGGGGAGATCTTGTAGTCGGAGCTCTTGAAGACGTCGTCGCCCCTGCCCACGTAGGTGAGGTACCCGTCGGCGTCACGGGAGCCGATGTCGCCGGTCCGGTAGTAGCCGCCGGCCATCGCCTCGGCGGTGCGCTCGGGATCGCCGTGGTAGCCGGCCATCACCCCGACGGGGGCGGTCGACAGGTCGAGGGCGATCTCCCCCTCGTCGGCGCCCGGTTCGCCCGTCACCGGGTCGAGCAGTTCGACGCGGAAGCCGGGACCGGGCCGCCCCATCGAGCCCGGCTTCAGCGGCTGACCGGGGCTGTTGGCGATCTGCACGACCGTCTCGGTCTGCCCGAAGCCGTCCCGTACGGTGACGCCCCAGGCGCGCCGCACGGCGGCGACGACCTCCGGGTTCAGCGGCTCCCCGGCGGCGACCGCCTCGCGCGGCGGGGTGCGCAGGGCGGTCAGGTCGGCCTGGAGGAGCATGCGCCACACGGTCGGCGGCGCGCAGAAGCAGGTGACGCCGTGCCGGTCCATCTCGGCCATGAGGCGGGCGGCGTCGAAGCGCGCGTAGTTGTGGATGAAGACGGTCGCCTCGGCGTTCCAGGGGGCGAAGAGGTTCGACCAGGCGTGCTTGGCCCAGCCGGGCGAGGAGATGTTGAGGTGCACGTCGCCGGGGCGCAGCCCGATCCAGTACATCGTCGCCAGGTGGCCGACGGGGTACGAGGTGTGGGTGTGCTCCACCAGCTTGGGGCGGGCGGTGGTGCCGGAGGTGAAGTAGAGCATCAGGGTGTCGGAGGCGTCGGTGGGGCCGTCCGGCGTGAAGGCGGCGTCGGCCGCGTACGCCTCCTCGTACGCGGCCCAGGCGCCCGCGCCCCCGGGCGGTGCTCCCACGGCGACGCGGGTGTACCGTCCCGGCACCCCGTCGAACTTCGCGGTGTCGGCGGCGCGGGCGACCACGTGGCGGGCCCGGCCGCGTTCGACGCGGTCCCGCAGGTCGGCCGGTCCGAGGAGCGGTGTGGCGGGGATGACGACGGCGCGCAGCTTCATCGCGGCGAGGGCGGTCTCCCACAGCTCCGCCTGGTTGCCGAGCATCACGACGATCCGGTCCCCGGCCCGTACGCCGTGCGCGTCGCGCAGCCAGTTGGCGACGCGGTTGGAGCGGGCGGACATCTCGGCGAAGGACAGCCGGGTCCCGGTGCCGTCCTCCTCGACGATGTGCAGCGCCGTCCGGTCGTTGCCGTCCGCGACGGCGTCGAACCAGTCCAGCGCCCAGTTGAAGCGGGCGGGACGGGGCCAGGTGAAGCCGGCGTACGCCGCCTCGTAGTCCTCCCGGTGCCGCAGCAGGAAGTCCCGGGCGGCCCGGAACTCCTCGGTCGCGCCGCTACCCGACATCTGTGTCCTCCTCGTTGCGGGACGTGTTCGCGCCATCGTGTAATCGGTGACGCGGATCTCACCACCCCCGTACGGGGGTGAAGCGGCGGGCGGGAGCGGTGCGCGTGGGTGAACGGCGGGGTGACACGGCCGAGCTGCGGGCGGCGCTGCTGCGGATGCGCCGGGCCACGGGGCTCCCGGTGGCGTTCGGGGGATTGCTGGGCGGGCGGCCCGGGGCGCGGCTGCGGATCGAGGAGCTGTCGGGCGCGTCGTCCGGGGCGCTGCGCGGGCTGGCGATCGGTTCCGGGAGCGGTCTGGGCGGCCGGTCGATGGTGCTGGCCCGTCCGTGCGCGGTGGCCGACTACCGGGCGGCGCGGCACATCAGCCACGAGTACGACGGACCGGTCGCCGCCGAGGGGCTGCGGTCGGTGCTGGCCGTGCCGGTGGTGGTGGGCCACCGGGTGCGGGCGGTGCTGTACGGGGCGCTGCGCGCGCCGCTGCCGCTGGGCGGCCGGGTGCTGGACGCGGCGGTGGCGGTGGCGCGGGACATGGGGCAGGCGCTGGCGGTACGGGACGAGGAGCCGCGCCTCGTGGGGCCGGTGCCCGGGACCGGCGGGCCGGCGGCCCGGGGCGCGGCGGTGTGGGAGGCCGTGCGGGAGG
>JAAXOU010000328.1 GCA_012396115.1 Streptomyces somaliensis DSM 40738
CTCCACGATGCCCCGGCCTATCCCCCGCGAACCCCCGGTGACGACGGCGGTCCTGCCCCGTAACACACCCATGTTCCCTCCCCGCGATCAGGCGCCCCCGCGGCACCCCGGGCCAACGAATCTAAGGAACACCACCATCGCGGTCCACACGTTGAGGCGCAGGCCCAGGATGTGGTGGGCGTCGTCGACGCGCATGTACTCGATCCAGCCGCGGCCCGCGCAGTACGCGGCGACGTACAGGGCGAAGGCCCGGCCGTGGCCCAGCGTGAACCGGCGGTCGGCCCAGACCACCAGGAGGGCGACGCCGACGCACCACAGCGACTCGTAGAGGAAGGTCGGGTGGTAGAGCCCGGCCTCGCGGTTGACGCCCTCGCCGATCTCCAGTGCCCACGGCAGGTCCGTGGGCCGGCCGTACAACTCCTGGTTGAACCAGTTGCCCCAGCGGCCGATGGCCTGGGCGAGGGCGATGCCCGGAGCGATCGCGTCGGCGTACGCGGGCAGCGGGATCCCCCGGCGGCGGCAGCCGATCCAGGCGCCCACCGCGCCGAGCGCGATGGCGCCCCAGATGCCGAGGCCGCCCTCCCAGATCTTGAACGCGTCGACCCAGTTCCGGCCCTCGCTGAAGTAGAGCTGGTAGTCCGTGACGACGTGGTAGAGCCGGCCTCCGACCAGACCGAAGGGAACCGCCCAGACGGCGATGTCCGCCACGGTGCCGGCCGTGCCGCCCCGGGCGATCCAGCGCCGGTTGCCGTACCAGACGGCGACGAAGACACCGATGATGATGCAGAAGGCATAGCCGCGCAGGGGAACCGGTCCGAGGTGGATCACGCCGGTCGACGGGCTGGGAATGTGGGAAAGGTCCATGGCACCACCGACGCTACCCTGCCGGGCCGGTGCCCGGGCCGCCCGTCCGGCAAAGACTGCATAACACCCGGTCGGACCGGGACCGGCCGCGGCGTCAGTGCGCGGAGCCCGCCCCGGAACCCGGCCCGGAGCCGGTGTCCGGGTCGCCGCCGGTCCCGCCCGCCGGGGACGACCCGGGCCGCGGGCCGCCGGCCGGCGCGGACGCCCCGGCGGAGGGCGTCGCCGTGCCGGGCTCCTTGCCCTCGTTGGCCTGCGCGACCCACTTCCTCAGGTTCGCCGGGGAGATCTGCTCGTCGCCCTTCGCCGGGAAGACCGGCTCGCCGTTGAGCAGGACGGTCGGCGTGCCCCGGAAGTCCCCGGCGCGGAACGCCTCGTTCGACGCCCTCACCCAGCCGTCGTGGGTGCCGCCGGCGACGCAGGAGCGGAAGGCCGGGCTGTCCAGGCCCGGCACCTTCCCCGCCAGCTCGAACAGCTTCGCGTCCCGGGCGAAGGCGTCGTCGGCCTCCTCCGGCTGGTTGGCGAAGAGCACGTCGTGGTAGGCGCTGAACTTCCCGGCGTCCTGCGCGCACGCCGCGGCGTTCGCCGCGTTGAGCGAGCCGCCGCCGCCCATGTTCCCGTCGATGAGGGTGGCGAGCCGGTACTCCGTCCGCAGTTGCCCGGCGGCCTCCAGCTCGTGGATCGTGTCCCGGAAGGTGTTCTCGAACACGGCGCAGGCCGGGCAGCGGAAGTCCTCCCACACGGTCAGCGTGGCGGGGGCGTCCGGCGCGCCGACCGGGATGACCAGCCGGTCCTCGCCGACGGCGCCGGACGGCGCGGCCACCGGGCCCTTGCCGGAGGTGTCGCCCTTGCCGCCGGTGTTCGCCGCGATGACGCCGACGACCGCGGCCAGGGCGAGCACACCGGCGACGGCCGCCGTCACCAGCACCAGGCGGCGGCGCTTCTCGCGGGCCCGCTCGCGCTCGCGTTCGATCTGGAGCCGCTGGCGCGCGCTCTGCTTCCCTGCCCTGTTCTTCTCGTTCACGCCCAAGCAACGAACCGGGGAGGCACGTGCGCGCCTCCCCGGTTCCACAACCACCCGTACGAGCTATGGGACCCGCTTCACGCCCCGGGCCAGTTCGCCCGCCAGTTCCCGTACGGCCGCCACTCCGGCCGCGTGGTCGCCGGCGTCGAGGAGCCGCTTGACGAAGGCGGAGCCGACGATGACGCCGTCCGCGAAGGAGGCGACCTGCGCGGCCTGCGCGGCGTCGGACACGCCGAGCCCGACGCAGACCGGCAGGTCGGTGGTGGCGCGGGTGCGGCGCACCAGTCCGGCCGCCTGCTCGCCGACGGACTCGCGGGTGCCGGTGACGCCCATGAGGGAGGCGGCGTAGACGAACCCGGAGCCCGCGGCGGTGATCGTGGCGAGCCGCTCGTCCCTGCTGCTCGGCGCGACGACGAAGACGGTGGCCAGGTCGTGCTCGGCGGCGTGCTTCCGCCACTGGGCGGACTCCTGCACGGGCAGGTCGGGCAGGATGCACCCGGCGCCGCCCGCCTCGGCCAGCTCGGCGGTGAACCGCTCCACGCCGTAGCGGTCGACGGGGTTCCAGTACGTCATGACCAGGACCGGCTTCCCGGTGGCCTCGAACGCCTCGCGGACCGTGCGCATCACGTCGGCGATCCGGACGCCGCCGCGCAGGGCGATGTCGTCGGCGGTCTGGATGACGGGGCCGTCCAGGACCGGGTCGCTGTGGGGCAGGCCCACCTCGACGACGTCGGCGCCGCCGTCGAGGACGGCCTTGACCGCCTCGATCCCGCCGTCGACGGTGGGGAAGCCGGCCGGCAGGTACGCGATGAGCGCGGCCCGGTCCTCGGCCCTGGCGGCGGCGAGGGTCTCCTCCAGCAGCCGGATGTTCCCGCTCACCTGGCGTCTCCCTCGATCTCGGCGGTGCGGCCGGCCTCGTCGGAGGCGACCTCGGCGTCGGTGTCGTACAGCCCGAAGTAGCGGGCGGCGGTGTCCATGTCCTTGTCGCCGCGGCCGGAGAGGTTCACGACGAGCAGCCCGTCCGGGCCGAGTTCGCGGCCGACCTCCAGGGCGCCGGCGAGGGCGTGCGCGGACTCGATGGCCGGGATGATCCCCTCGGTGCGGGACAGCAGGCGCAGGGCGCCCATGGCCGCGTCGTCGGTGACGGCGCGGTACTCGCCGCGGCCGCTGTCCTTGAGGTAGGCGTGCTCGGGTCCGATGCCCGGGTAGTCCAGCCCGGCGGAGATCGAGTACGGCTCGGTGATCTGGCCCTCGTCGTCCTGGAGGACGTACGAGCGGGAGCCGTGCAGGACGCCCGGCTCGCCGGCGGTCAGGGTCGCCGCGTGCTCGCCGGTCTCCACCCCGCGGCCGGCCGGCTCGCAGCCGACGAGGCGCACCCCCTCGTCGGGGACGAACGCGTGGAACAGGCCGATGGCGTTGGAGCCGCCGCCGACGCAGGCGACGACGGCGTCGGGCAGGCGCCCGGCGCGCTCCAGGACCTGGCGGCGCGCCTCGACGCCGATGACCCGGTGGAAGTCGCGGACCATGGCCGGGAACGGGTGGGGCCCGGCGACGGTCCCGAAGAGGTAGTGGGTGCTGTCAACGTTGGCGACCCAGTCGCGGAACGCCTCGTTGATGGCGTCCTTCAGGGTGCGGCTGCCGGACTTCACCGCGATGACCTCGGCGCCGAGCATCCGCATGCGGGCGACGTTCAGGGCCTGGCGCCGGGTGTCGACCTCGCCCATGTAGACGGTGCAGTCGAGGCCGAACAGCGCGCACGCGGTCGCGGTGGCGACGCCGTGCTGGCCGGCGCCCGTCTCGGCGATGACGCGGGTCTTGCCCATCCGCCGGGTGAGCAGGGCCTGGCCCAGCACGTTGTTGATCTTGTGGGAGCCGGTGTGGTTCAGGTCCTCGCGCTTGAGGAAGATCCGGACGCCGCCGGCGTGCCCGGCGAACCGGGGCACCTCGGTGAGCGCGCTGGGCCGGCCGGTGTAGTGGGCGAGCAGGTCGTCGAGCTCGCGGGCGAACGCGGGGTCGGCCTTGGCCTTGTCGTACTCGACGGCGACCTCGTCGACGGCGGCGACCAGCGCCTCCGGGATGAAGGTGCCGCCGAAGGCGCCGAAGTACCCCCGGGCGTCCGGGACGCGCCCCTCGGGATCGGGCAGGAAGAACTGGCTGGACATGCGGAAACCTCACGGTGAGTGTGGGTGGACACCGAACGCCGTGGGGAGGGGCGGGCCCGCGAGCCGGGTGCGGCTCGTCAGGCGGCGGTCGCCCGCGCCCCGCGGGGGCGCCATCGCATGCCGTCGACCTGGCCGGGCTCGGAGCCGATCACGTACCGCACGCGCCGCCCGCGCACCCGGCGCGCGGGCGCGCGGCAGCCC
>JAAXOU010000329.1 GCA_012396115.1 Streptomyces somaliensis DSM 40738
GGACGCCCGCGACCCGGGCGGTCAGGGCAGGCGGGACCAGAAGCCCAGCCGGTGCTCGCGGCGGTAGTCGACCGGGCCGATCCGGTCGGGCGCCAGCGACTGGGTGTACGCCGGGCGGTCGCCCGGCCGGTGGCGGCGCCATCCGGGCAGCCCGGGCGCGTTGGGGTCGCCCGACCGGGCGAAGGCCGCCCAGTACGCGGTCATCGTCGCGGACAGCCGCCGCTGCGCCGGGGTGAACAGCGGTTCCGCCTTGTCGTCCTCGAAGAGGTAGGGCAGGTCGCCCGCGTGGTACGCGCCGAAGTCGAACCCGTCCGGCAGCGGCAGGAACATCGGGGCGTCGCGGTCGGCGAACTCGTAGGCGTAGACCGGGGTGCGGCGGCCGAGCAGGCGGTGCTGCGCGTCGGTGCCGCGCGCCCACATGCGGTCGGTGACCACCGCCGACCAGGCGAGGCCCGGCGAGGGGAAGGCGTCCACCGGGTACTCGGCCAGGACGCGGCGGGCGTCCCGGCCGAACGCGGTACTCAGCGCCCGGCGGTAGTCCGCCTCGGTGAACGGCCTGCCCACCGCGTCGTAGAGCATCCCGACGAAGGTGCGGTGCTCGTCGCGCGTCGCGCCGGACAGCACGGGCACCCGGTGGAACCGGCCGGCGCGCAGCGCGTCGGGCGGCAGTTCCGGCAGGGTGGGGTTGCCGTACCCGAACGCCTGGAAGGCGTTCATGATGTGCGGCACCCGGAGGATCCGCTTCACCGGCAGGGCCCTCAGGCACCGCAGGGTGCGGCCGGGATCCCGCCCGCCGCAGCCGAGCGGGGCGGTCATCTCGGCGGTGATCCCCTCCATCTCGCGGCCGCTGCGCCAGACGTACCAGGGGTACCCCGGCACGCCCGGGCCCATGGCCCCGGCCGGCATGTCCATCACCCCCTCGCCGCTCGCCATCACGGCCCGGTCGAACAGGCCGCGCGCCCCGGGCGACGTGAGGTGCCCGGCGATGGCGGCGGCGCCGAACGACACGCCCGCCGCGGTCACGTTCGCCGGGTCGCCGCCGAACGCCGCGGCGTTGCGCCGGACCCACGCCAGCGCCGCCTGCTGGTCCTGCAGGCCGAACGTCCCCGCGCCCTTCAGTCCCGGCAGCGCCAGCCCGCCGAAGACGCCCATGCGGTAGTTGACGGTCACCACGAGCAGGCCCCGGGCGGCGAGGCGGCGCCCGTCGAAGAACGCGCCGCCCCCCACCGCCCCGTCGCCGTGGATCCACACGAGCACCGGCGCCGGGCGGCGGGCGCCCCGGGGCGGCGTGGTCACGTTGAGGACGAGGCAGTCCTCCTCCTCGCTGGAGACCGGCGCGTACGAGGACGGCACCTGCGGGCACAGCGGCCCCGGCTTCGTGGCGTCCCGTACCCCGGACCACCGGCCGGCCGGCCGCGGCGGGGCCCAGCGGTACGCCCCCGTGGGGGGACCCGCGTAGGGGATCCCGTAGAAGATCGTGTGGTCCTGCGAGCGGACGCCCCGCACCCGTCCCGACTCGGTGCGCACCGTCTCGCCCCCGGTGGTGCCGGTGCCTCCGGGGCCGGACGCCGGCGGCACCGACGCCGCCGTGACCGCCGCCGCCAGCGCGGCGCCCGCCGCCACCGCCCGCCACCGGGCCCCGCCGCCCCTTCGTGTGCCGCGCATCGCCTCGCCCTTCCGCCGTCCGGGCGCGGCGTCCCGCGTCCGCGCCTCCGGCGGCATGTGTTCCACGGATCCCGGTGTCCGCAACCCCCGCGGGCCGCGGCGCGCGTCCGGGTCGCGGACCGGCGGCCGGCCGGTTCGCGGGAGGCGCCTACCCCTCGACCCAGCCGTGGTCGCGGGCGAGCTCCAGGACGCGGGCGCGGACCCGTTTGAGCTGGGCGGCCGTGAGGGTGCCGTCCGCCTCGATGAGGGCCTCGGTCAGATCGGCCCGGAACTCGGCGGCGGTGAGGACGTCCAGGGTGTCGTCCTCGGGGTCGCCCGGGTCCCCGGGGGCGGGCTGGCGGCGGGCGGCCGAGCGGTCCACGAGGCGGATCTCCGACGCCTTGGGGCCCTTGTCGCCCATCTCCAGGTAGAACTCCACCTCGCGGCCCGCCTGGTAGAGGTACTTGTCGTCCACCAGGTCGTTCGCGTGCATGAAGACGTCCTCGCCGCCCTCGCGGGGCACGATGAAACCGTAACCCCGCACCTCGTCGAACCGCAGGATCTTCCCCACCATCAGCACAGCCGTTCCTCCACGCCTCTCCGTCTCCCGCCGGCCACCGCGGCCGGAACCGGGCCGGGACCGGGTCCCGGCCACCCTAGTGACCCGCCGCGCGGCCGGTCTCAGGGGGTGGCCGCTGCGCCCCGGCCGAGCAGCTGGGCCAGGCCGCGGCGGGTCGCGGCGAGCACGACGCGGTCCTCGGGCCGCAGCACGTAGTCCGGGGGAAGGCCCCACACCAGGCCGGCGCGCCCCTCCTCGGGGCCGTGGTGCACCGCGGCCAGGTCGGCGCGCCGTTCGCCGGGCGCGCTCGGGTCCAGGGCGATGACCCGCCAGGAGCCGGGCCGGAACGCCTCGGCGACGGTGCGGCCCTCCAGCTCGGGGTGGCCGGCGACGACGACCGCGGCGAACAGCAGGACCCGCCGCTCCACGGGTATGGCGCCCAGGATCTGGCGTCCCATCATCGCCCCCGCGAAGGCGGGGGCGGACAGGTGGGAGACGCTGCGGCTGCGGGTGAGCGCCCCGGGATGGGCGGCGCGCAGGGTCCGGTACACGGCGGTCGCGAAGTCGTCGTCGTACAGCCGCAGCACCACCCGCAGGTCCGGGCGGACGGAGCGGGCGTGCAGGACGGCTTCCAGGTTGGTGATGTCGAGGCTGGTCAGGGCCAGGAGGGAGCGGGCGCGCTGGATGCGCGCCGCCTCCAGGACGCCCTCCTCGGTGACGTCGCCGAGGACGACGGGCACGCGCAGGCGGCGTGCGGTGGCGACGCCCCGCGCGTCGGGGTCGGCCTCGACGCAGACGACGGGGATGCCGAGTTCCCGCAGCCGGGTCAGCACGCGGGTGCCGACCTTGCCGAGGCCGAGCAGGACGACGTGGCCGGTCAGGGCGCGCGGCGGGCGGCGCAGGGCGGTGGCCGTGCGGAAGGTGCCCAGGGCCTCCAGGAGGCCGGCGACGAGGACCGGCAGCAGGAGCAGCCCGACCAGGCCGGCGAGCAGTTGGAGGACCTGCCGCTCGGCGGACGCCTCCAGGGCGGGTTCGTTGATGGCGAAGATGTCCAGCAGCGTGAGGTACGCGGCGTGCAGCGGGTGGGCGTCCGTGGTGAGCCAGGACGCCACGGCGATGGCGGTGACGGCTCCGGCGAGCCCGGCGAGGGACCAGCGGAGCCTGCGCGAGAACAGCGACGCGAAGGGCACGCAGGGGGCGGCCAGCCGGGGGGCGGGGAGCGTGGGGCCGACGTAGGTGACGGCCTCCAGGGCGACCGTGCCGCGTCCGGTGGCGGCGGCGACGGCCCCGTCGTCGGGGAGCAGCCGGGGGCCCTGGTCGCCGCTGCTGTCGGTGCCGTCGCTGCCGGCCGGGTCGGTGGCGGTGGACGACAGCAGGGCGAGGGTGCACAGGCCCGGGTCGGCGACCTCGCCGGGGCGGGGCGGGGTGCGTTCGACGGCCCGCAGCAGCAGCCCGCCCGCCTGGACGATCTTGCTGGTGCCGGCGACGGCGGTGGCGGCGAGCGCGGGCGCGGCGGTGTCGGCGTCGGACAGGACGGTGGTGGAGGCGTCCAGGACCTCCGGGTCGGTGCCGGGCTCGGCGACGGCGGCGGCCTGGTCGAGGAGCTGTTCCAGGTGCTGGCCGAGCTTGCGGTTGTACATGCGGATGACCAGGCGCAGCCGGGGGTTGAGGCGGCGGGCCAGCAGGGCGGTGCGGATGTTGGTCTCGTCGTTCCCGTGGACCAGGGCGAGCGCGGCGGCGTGCTCGACGCCGGCCTCGACGAGCGCCGTCTCGTCCGTCTCCTCCACCTCGACGACGCGGACGGCCCGCCGCGGGCCCCGGCCGCCGAGCGTGTCGTACGGGTCGGCGCCGTACGGGGCGGCGCGCCCCCGCGCGGCTCCCCCGCCGGCGCGTGCCCCCTGCGCCGCGCGCCCGTCCCCGGCGGCGGGGCGGGCCATCGCGGCGGAGACGCGGCCG
>JAAXOU010000033.1 GCA_012396115.1 Streptomyces somaliensis DSM 40738
CGGGCGTCCCGCCCTGGCCGGCGGCCGTCCGGCCGAGGCCGCCCTGTGTCAGCCCTCCCGGGACGCCGGGCTTCTTGCCGCCCTGGGTGACGTCCACGGGCAGCATGACCAGCGCGGTCGTGCCACCGGAGTCCGACGGGCGCAGCTGGATCCGGATGCCGTGCCGCAGCGACAGGCGGCCGACCACGAACAGGCCCATGCGGCGGGAGACGGAGACGTCCACGGTGGGCGGCGACGCGAGCCGCTCGTTGATCGCGGCGAGGTCCTCGGGGGAGAGGCCGATGCCGGTGTCGTGGATCTCGACCAGCACGCGCCCGTCGGGGAGCGCGTGGCCGGTGACGCGCACCTTGGTCTGCGGCGAGGAGAACGACGTGGCGTTCTCCAGCAGCTCGGCGAGGAGGTGCACGAGGTCGTTGACGACGCGGCCGGCGACCTCGGTGGCCGGCACGGAGGCGAGTTCGATGCGCTCGTACTGCTCCACCTCGGACGCGGCGGCGCGGAGCACGTCGACGAGGGGCACGGGCCGCGTCCAGCGGCGGCCCGGCTCCTCGCCGGCGAGGACGAGGAGGTTCTCGCCGTTGCGGCGCATGCGCGTGGCGAGGTGGTCGAGCTTGAACAGCGAGGACAGCTGGTCCGGGTCGGCCTCGCGGGACTCCAGCTCGGAGATGAGGGACAGCTGGCGCTGGATCAGGCCCTGGGAGCGGCGCGAGAGGTTGGTGAACATCGCGTTGACGTTGCCCCGCAGCAGGGCCTGCTCGGCGGCGAGGCGGACCGCCTCGCGGTGCACGTCGTCGAAGGCCGCGGCCACCTTGCCGATCTCGTCGCGCGAGTGCACGCCGACGGACTCGACGGAGGTGTCCACGTCCTGCGGGTCGGCCTCGGAGAGCTGCCTGACCAGCTGGGGCAGCCGCTCCTGGGCGACCTTGGTCGCGGTGTCCTGGAGCCGCCGCAGCGAGGTGATCATGGACCGGGCCACCACGAAGGCGCCGATCAGCGAGACGCCGAGGACCAGGATGATCAGGGCGCCGTTGATGATCGCGTCGCGCTGCGCCTCCTGGCGCAGCTCGCGGGCCTTGCTCTCCATCTCGCCCAGCAGCGTGGCCTCGATGGTCTCCATGGCCCGCAGCTTGGTCTCGGCCTCCTCGGTCCAGTCGAGGTAGGTGCGGACCGGGGTGCGGCTGAGGCCGTTCCGCTCGCCCAGCACGCGGTCCGCGTACTGGTTGGCGGCCTGGATGGCGGGGTTGCCGGAGGTCAGCGGACCGAGCAGGTCGGTGGCGTCGCCGCCGGCCGACTCGTAGATGGAGCCGAACGACTTGAGCGCCGAGTTCTCGTTGACGCGGGCGTCCTCGGCGTACTGGCGGTCGTTCTCGTTCATCACCGCCTTCTCCGACGTGGACTTGGGCAGTGCGGCAGCGATGATCGCCCGCTGTATGGACGCGTACTCCTTGGCGGACGAGAACGCCGCCAGCGCACGCGTGCGCTTGATCATCTCGGGGTTGCTGGTCGCCTGCGCCATGTCCTGCGACAGGGTGAGCAGCGACTCGATGAGCCGGTTGTACTTGCCCACCGTCGCGGAGGTCATCTGGCCCTTGGTGTAGGCGTCCCTGCGGATCACGCCGAGTCCGATGACCTGGTTGGCGATCTGCGTGACGTTGGCGCGGATACTGGCCAGCGCCTCGTCGTCCTGGGTGTCGCCGATCTCCTGGGTGGCGTCGAGGAAGGCCCGCTGCGCCGCGTCGGTCTTGTCCCGGGGATCCTTGATCTTGAAGTCGGTGAGGGGGGTCCGGTTGGCGATCGGACCCGCCGACTGGTCGCGCTCCTGCTGGAGCGCCTGCGCGAGGTGGTGGGCCTCTCGGGTGAGCTTGGTGAGCAGCTGCATGTGGTCCAGCTGCTCCATGTTCTCCATCGACTCCTGGATCCGGAGTCCGCCCAGCGAGGTCGCGGCGACCACGGGCAGGGCGAGGAGGGAGACCAGCCGGGTGCTGATGCGCCAGTTGCGCAGGGCTATTCGCGAGCCGGTGTCGGTCGGCACCGCGGCCTTCGGTTCCTTCCCCGACTTGGCCGCCTTGCCCGCCTTGTCGCGCCGTCCGGGCTTCGCCCCCTTGCCGCCCCCCGCCGCCTCGGACCCGGCCGCCGCACCCGTCGCGCGGCCGCCGCCGGCGGCCGCCGGTCCCGGGTCATGGGTGTGCTGGGGCGAGGAGCCGCGGTCGGTCCCGCCGTGCGGCTCCTGTTCCGCCGCAGCGCTGCCATCCCTCTTGAAACGTCCCTGCACTAGCGTCGCAACCTCTGGACCAGGCGTCCCCCGCGAACGGACGGGACGGTGTCGGCGTCGTGGGAGCGCGAGCGCTCCCGGGTGGTCGTCGGTGACCGGCGCGGAATCCCCCTCTCCCACCGCCGCTCGGCACTGCCTCTGCGCTCCAGCTTGCCGGTCTCCATCGCGGCGGTGCGTGGAATTCCAGCACAGTGCCGGATCTCCAACAAGAGCAGTGGTCGGCCCCGGAAGCCTGATCACGTCTCGCGTTCGGCCAGGCGCGGAAAGTGAAAGTGAATCAGGAGGAAACTGGACTTTCCCGGACGAGTCTCTTACGCGTGGAGGGTGTACCAGTCGAGACGATCGGCATCGGAATGAAGGGTTCAGTGGAGATATGTCCGATTTAACCCCACTGAAGGATCATCCTAAATGTCCTGATTGGATGGGTGGTGGTGAGGAAATTCACATGCTCGTAGTGGCCGGTTCGAGGTATTGACGAGTGACTCGATGTTTAGCGTTTAGCCTGCCCCCCACGGGCCGGGCCGCCCAACCGAGGCCGCCCCGGCCGCCCCCCGAGCCTAGCGAAGAGGTCCGAAGCCGCCGTGAAGACGACGACGATCCGCAGCACCGCCAACCCCCGCCGCACCACCCTGGCGCACCTGGAGGACGCGGCCGGGCTGGAGCGCGGCGCCCTGCCCGGGCAGGCGGCCGAGCTGCCCGCCGTCACCGCGAACCCGCGCCGCACGGTCCTGGCGGTGGCACCCGCCGCCGGCTGACGGACCGGCGCGCGCGCCCCGCGGGCCGGGGAGTGCCGCACGGCGATGCGGCACTCCCGCCCGCGCTAGCCTGGAGCGTCAGACTCCGGCCAGCTCAGTGAGGGGCACACGCATCCGTGCGCATCGCCAGATTCTCCATCGACGGCAATGTCGCCTTCGGCGCGGTCGAGGGTGGAAGCGCCCCCGGCGCAGAGGGTGACCTCGTCCTCGACATCATCAGGGGCATCCCGTACACCGACTTCGAGCTCAGCGGCACGAAGGTCCCGCTGAGCGGAGTCCGGCTCCTGCCGCCGGTGCTCCCCAACAAGGTCGTGGCCATCGGCCGCAACTACGCGGAGCACGCCGCGGAACTCGGCAACGAGGTCCCCGAGGTGCCCGTCGCCTTCCTCAAGCCCACCACCTCCGTGATCGGCTCCGGCGACGCCATCGAGTACCCCTCCTTCTCGAACGAGCTGCACCACGAGGCCGAGCTCGCCGTCGTCATCGGCCGCATGTGCCGCGAGGTCCCCCGCGAGCGCGTCAAGGACGTCGTCTTCGGCTACACCTGCGCCAACGACGTCACCGCCCGCGACGCCCAGAGGCGCGAGAAGCAGTGGGCCCGGGCCAAGGGCTTCGACACCTCCTGCCCCCTGGGCCCCTGGGTGGAGACCGACCTGGACCCGGGCGACCTCGCCGTCCAGTGCACGGTCAACGGCGAACAGCGCCAGCTGGGACGTACGAGCGACATGATCCGCTCCGTCGAGGACCTGGTCGTCCACATCACCGAGGCCATGACGCTGCTCCCCGGCGACGTGATCCTCACCGGCACCCCCGCCGGGGTCGGCCCCCTCAACGTCGGCGACGAGGTCGCCGTCACCATCGAAGGCATCGGCACTCTCACCAACAAGGTGATCAAGCGTGGCTAACGCGACCGTCCGCGTACGTTTCTGTCCCTCGCCGACCGGCAACCCCCACGTGGGCCTGGTCCGCACCGCCCTGTTCAACTGGGCCTTCGCCCGGCACCACGGCGGCACCATGGTCTTCCGCATCGAGGACACCGACGCGGCCCGCGACTCCGAGGAGTCCTACCGGCAGCTCCTCGACGCGATGCGCTGGCTCGGCCTCGACTGGGACGAGGGCCCCGAGGTCGGCGGCCCCCACGCGCCGTACCGCCAGTCCGAGCGCATGGACGTCTACCGCGAGGTCGCGGACAAGCTCCTCGAAGGCGGCTACGCCTACCACTGCTACTGCACCACCGAGGAGCTCGACGAGCGCCGCGAGGCCGCCCGTGCCGCCGGGAAGCCCTCCGGCTACGACGGCCACTGCCGCGAGCTCACCGCCGAGCGGGTCTCCGCGTACGAGGCGGAGGGCCGCTCCGCGGTCGTCCGCTTCCGCATGCCCGAAGAGCCGATCACCTTCCGCGACCTGGTCCGCGGCGAGCTGACCTTCACCCCGGACAACGTCCCCGACTACGGCATCGTCCGCGCCAACGGCGCCCCGCTGTACACGCTGGTCAACCCGGTCGACGACGCGCTGATGGAGATCACGCACGTGCTGCGCGGCGAGGACCTGCTCTCCTCCACCCCGCGCCAGATCGCCCTGTACAAGGCGCTGATCGAACTGGGCGTCGCCAAGTCGATCCCGGAGTTCGGCCACCTGCCGTACGTCATGGGCGAGGGCAACAAGAAGCTCTCCAAGCGCGACCCGCAGTCCTCCCTCAACCTCTACCGGGAGCGCGGCTTCCTCCCCGAGGGCCTGCTGAACTACCTGTCGCTCCTCGGCTGGTCGTTCTCCGCCGACCAGGACGTCTTCACGATCGGGCAGATGATCGAGAAGTTCGACGTCGCGGACGTCAACGCCAACCCCGCCCGCTTCGACCTGAAGAAGGCCGAGGCGATCAACGCCGACCACATCCGCATGCTGGACACGAAGGCGTTCGTCGACGCCTGCGAGCCCTGGCTCCGGGCCCCGCACGCCCCCTGGGCCCCCGAGGACTTCGACCGCCGGGCGTGGGAGCGGATCGCCCCGCACGCCCAGACGCGCCTGACGGTCCTCTCCGAGATCACCCAGAACGTCGACTTCCTGTTCCTGAAGGAGCCGGTCGAGGACGAGGCGTCCTGGCAGAAGGCCATGAAGGGCGACCCCGCGGCCCTGCTCACCACCGCCCGCGCCAGGCTGGAGGCCGCCGACTGGTCCAGCCCCGAGTCGCTGAAGGACGCCGTCCTGAAGGCGGGCGAGGAACACGGGCTGAAGCTCGGCAGGGCCCAGGCCCCGGTCCGCGTCGCCGTCACCGGCCGCACGGTCGGCCTGCCCCTCTTCGAGTCCCTGGAGGTCCTGGGCAGGGAGAGGACCCTGGCCCGCGTCGACGCGGCCCTGGCGAAGCTGGCGGCGTAACGCCCCGCCCGGCCGCGCGGCTCCGACCCGTCGCGGGCCCGCCCCGTCCTCCGGGCCCCGGCGGGCGGGGTGGTCCGGAGGACGGGGCGCCCACCGGTGGCCTCGCGTGCCGGGCGTCCGGATAATGACGCGGTATGGAGATCCGCGCGGTCCTGTGGGACGTGGACGACACGATCTTCGACTACGCCTCCGCCGACCGGGCCGGGATGCGCCGGCACCTCCGGGACGAGGGGCTGGCCGACGGGTTCGACGGCGTCGAGGACGCCCTGCGGCGGTGGCGGGAGGCGACCGTGCTGCACTGGGCGCGGTTCGCCGCGGGGGAGGCCACCTGGGAGGAGCAGCTCCGGGACCGCGTCCGCGCGTTCCTGGGCACCCCCCTGGACGACGAGGGGGCCGACGCCTGGTTCGAGCGGTACCTGGCGCACTACGAGGCCGCCTGGGCGCTGTTCCCCGACGCCCTGCCCGTACTGGACGTCCTCGCCGCCGGGTACCGGCACGCCGTCCTGTCGAACTCCTCCCTCCTCAACCAGGACCGCAAGCTCCGCGTCCTCGGCGTGCGCGACCGGTTCGAGACGGTGCTCTGCGCCGCCGACATCGGCGTGTCCAAGCCCGACGCCGCCGCCTTCCACGCCGCCTGCGACGCCCTCGGCCTGGCCCCGGGCGAGGTGGCGTACGTCGGCGACCAGCCCGACATCGACGCCCGGGGCGCGGCGGAGGCGGGTCTCCTCGGGGTCTGGCTGGACCGCGCCGGCCTCGGCGGCCGCCCCGAGCTGCCCCGGATCACCGACCTGCACCAGCTCCCGGCCCTGCTCCGCGGCGATACCCGTTTTGGAGCGCCGGACACCTTCGGGTAATGTTCTTCCTGCGCCGAGGGAAGCGGGCCGGCAGGCCGGAAGCCCGGAGCGCGAGCCGAACAAGATCTCCTTCGGGGGTTGCGTTCCGGTGGCCTATGGTGTAATTGGCAGCACGACTGATTCTGGTTCAGTTAGTCTTGGTTCGAGTCCAGGTAGGCCAGCTCGCAGAGCTCATCTGCAAAGCCCCCGTTGTGTAGCGGCCTAGCACGCCGCCCTCTCAAGGCGGTAGCGCCGGTTCGAATCCGGTCGGGGGTACCGGTCGAGGAAGCCCTCCCCTGCAGGGGAGGGCTTCCTCGCGTCCTGCGCCGCGGACGAGCGGCAACCGCGCGGGACCCCGGCCCACCGCCGCGGCGTCGAAGCGGTGGGCCACCGGGGCGGGCGGAACCCGCGGACGCGGGCGGGCGCTCAGCCCGCGCGGCGCAGCGCCTCCGTCAGGCGGGCGGCCGCGTCCACGACGGCCTGGGCGTGCATCCGGCCCGGGTGGCGCGTCAGGCGCTCGATCGGGCCCGACACGGACACGGCGGCCACCACCCGGTTCGACGGGCCCCGCACGGGCGCCGAGACGGACGCGACCCCCGGCTCCCGCTCGCCGATCGACTGGGCCCAGCCGCGCCGCCGCACCCCCGACAGGGCCGTCGCCGTGAAGCGGGCGCCCTGCAGGCCCCGGTGCAGCCGCTCCGGCTCCTCCCAGGCCATGAGGATCTGCGCCGACGAGCCGGCCTTCATCGTGAGCGTCGAGCCCACCGGGACCGTGTCGCGCAGACCCGAAAGCCGCTCCGCCGCGGCCACGCAGATGCGCATGTCCCCCTGGCGCCGGTAGAGCTGGGCGCTCTCGCCCGTCACGTCGCGCAGGTGCGTGAGCACCGGTCCCGCCGTGGCCAGCAGGCGGTCCTCGCCGGCCGCGGCGGCCAGCTCGGCCAGCCGCGGGCCCAGGATGAACCGGCCCTGCATGTCCCTCGCCACCATCCGGTGGTGTTCCAGTGCCACGGCCAGCCGGTGGGCCGTGGGTCGTGCGAGCCCGGTCGCCGCGACCAGCCCGGCGAGGGTGGCCGGACCGGACTCCAGAGCGCTCAGAACCAGAGCCGCCTTGTCGAGAACGCCGACGCCGCTAGAGTTGTCCATGCAACGATATTCACGTCTCACTCTGTGAAACGCAAGTTCAATTTCCCCGGAACCTTGCCAGTCTGGTGGGGCGGCCGGGATCCACGGTCCGCTGCCGCCGTCCGGAACGCGGGACCACGGGGAGCCCCGGACACCGGCGCACGTGTCTCTAGACCGCCGGCCCACCCGCCGGCCGGAGGGAAAGCGATGGGTAGGACACTCGCGGAGAAGGTCTGGGACGACCACGTCGTCCGGCGCGCCGAGGGCGAGCCCGACCTCCTCTTCATCGATCTGCACCTGCTGCACGAGGTGACCAGCCCGCAGGCCTTCGACGGCCTCCGCAGGAGCGGCCGCCGGGTGCGGAGGCTCGACCTGACCATCGCCACCGAGGACCACAACACCCCCACCCTCGACATCGACAGGCCCATCGCCGACCCGGTCTCCCGGGTGCAGCTGGAGACCCTGCGCCGGAACTGCGCGGAGTTCGGCGTGCGCCTCCACCCGCTCGGCGACGTGGAACAGGGCGTCGTCCACGTCGTCGGCCCCCAGCTGGGCCTCACCCAGCCCGGCACGACCGTGGTCTGCGGCGACTCCCACACGTCCACGCACGGCGCCTTCGGGGCCCTCGCCTTCGGCATCGGAACCTCCCAGGTCGAGCACGTGCTGGCCACCCAGACGCTGCCCATGGCCCGGCCCAGGACCATGGCCGTCACCGTCGAGGGCGAGCTGCCCGAGGACGTCACCGCCAAGGACCTCGTCCTGGCGATCATCGCGAGGATCGGCACCGGCGGCGGCCAGGGCTACGTCCTGGAGTACCGCGGCCCCGCCATCGAGAAACTCTCGATGGAGGCCCGCATGACCGTCTGCAACATGTCCATCGAGGCGGGCGCCCGCGCGGGCATGATCGCCCCCGACGAGACGACCTTCGCGTACCTCGAGGGCCGCGCCCACGCCCCCGGGGGCGCCGACTGGGACGCCGCCGTCGCGTACTGGAGGACCCTGCGCACCGACGACGACGCCGTCTTCGACGCCGAGGTCGTCATCGACGCCTCGGAACTCTCCCCGTTCGTGACCTGGGGCACCAACCCCGGCCAGGGAGCGCCCCTTTCGGCGTCCGTCCCCGACCCCGCCTCGTACGAGGACCCCTCGGAGCGGCTCGCCGCCGAGAAGGCCCTGGAGTACATGGGCCTCGCCCCCGGGCAGCCCCTGCGCGGGATCGGGGTCGACACGGTCTTCGTCGGCTCCTGCACCAACGGCCGCATCGAGGACCTGCGCGCCGCCGCCGCGGTCCTCGAGGGCCGCCGGATCGCCGAGGGCGTGCGCATGCTCGTCGTCCCCGGCTCCGTCCGCGTCGGCCTCCAGGCCGTCGACGAGGGCCTGGACGAGGTCTTCAAGGCGGCGGGCGCCGAGTGGCGGCACGCCGGGTGCTCCATGTGCCTCGGCATGAACCCCGACCAGCTGGCCCCCGGCGAGCGCTGCGCGTCCACCTCCAACCGCAACTTCGAGGGGCGGCAGGGCAAGGGCGGCCGCACCCACCTCGTCTCGCCCGAGGTCGCCGCCGCCACCGCGGTCCTCGGCCGCCTGGCCTCCCCGGCCGACCTGTCCGACGCCACCACTCCCGCGGGGGTCTGAAGAACCATGGAAGCCTTCACCACGCACACCGGCCGCGCCGTCCCGCTGCGCCGCGGCAACGTCGACACGGACCAGATCATCCCCGCGCACTGGCTCAAGAAGGTCACCCGCGACGGCTTCGAGGACGGCCTCTTCGAGGCCTGGCGCAAGGACCCCGACTTCGTCCTGAACCGTCCCGAGCGGCAGGGCGCCACCATCCTGGTCGCCGGCCCCGACTTCGGCACCGGATCCTCCCGCGAGCACGCCGTGTGGGCCCTGCAGAACCACGGCTTCAAAGCCGTCCTCTCCTCCCGCTTCGCCGACATCTTCCGCGGCAACTCGCTGAAGAACGGCCTGCTCACGGTGGTCCTCGACCAGAGGGAGATCGACGCCCTGTGGGAGCTGACCGAGGCCGACCCGCGGGCCGGGATCACCGTCGACCTCGTCGCCCGCCAGGTCCGCGCCGAAGGCGTCACCGCCGACTTCGCGCTCGACGAGAACGCCCGCTGGAGGCTGCTCAACGGCCTGGACGACATCGACATCACCCTGCGGAACGAGGCGGACATCGCCGCGTACGAGGCCCGGCGCCCCTCGTACAAGCCGCGCACCCTCCCGGCCTGACCCACCGCGGGACCCGCTCCCGCACGGCACCCCGGTGCCCCCGGCCGCCCGGCGACCGGGGGCACCGCCGCGTTCAACTGGCGTGAAAACGACCCTCTTGGCCCCCTTGAGGGGGGTCGCGCCGCCATCCGGCTGACGCCGCTCACCACGGGACCGAAGGCTCCCGGCGTCGTTCCGGAGACGGCCGGGGCGAGGTCAACTCGGTTTACGACCTGGGGCTTTGGGCAGGCGGGAGGCGCCGCACGGAAGGCACCCGGACACATGTCGAAACGCTGCTGGAACACGTCAGTTACCCCCTACGCGGGCGACAACTCGCCCCAGATGGCACAATCGGCGCATGGAACGCGACAGCCAACTCGAGCTCTACGAGGCGGTCGCAACCCGGCTGAAAGAAGCGCACTCCCGAGTGCGCGCACTGCAAGTCCCGGAGGGCGTAAGGATGGCGCTGTCCCGGAAGCTGCTGGTCGTCACGGCCGCGGCGAAGCACGATCTCGCGGACGCGGCACGGCGTCTCGACCGGTTGATGAAGGACCTCGACGAGGGCCGACTCCCTGAAGGGGACTGACCGCCCGGAAGTCCGCGGACGGCTACTGCGTTGCGGCACAAGGGTGATTAGCCCGTTTCGTGTTTGATTTGCGGTATATATCTGCCTAACGTGCGAAATCGCTTGAACACTTTCGTTCCGGCAATGTCTCCGAAGGGGAAGACGTGAACAAGGCGCAGCTCGTAGAAGCGATTGCCGACAAGATGGGGGGCCGGCAGCAGGCGGCCGACGCCGTCGACGCGGTACTCGACGCGATCGTCCGTGCGGTGGTCGCCGGCGACCGGGTCTCGGTCACCGGTTTCGGCTCGTTCGAGAAGGTCGAGCGGCCGGCCCGCTACGCCCGCAACCCGCAGACCGGCGAGCGCGTACGGGTCAAGAAGACCTCCGTTCCCCGCTTCCGCGCCGGTCAGGGCTTCAAGGACCTGGTCAGCGGCACCAAGAAGCTGCCCAAGGGCGGTGAGGTCGCCGTCAAGAAGGCTCCCAAGGGCAGCCTCTCGGGCGCACCGCCCACCATCGCCAAGGCCGCCACCAAGAAGGCCGCCGTGAAGAAGGCCGCGGCGAAGAAGACGACCCCCGCCAAGAAGACGGCGACGGCGTCGAAGACCGCCGCGGCGGCCAGGAAGGCCACCCCGGCCGCGGCGAAGAAGGCGACCCCCGCCAAGAAGGCCGCCACCGCCAAGAAGGCCGCGCCCGCGGCGGCGAAGAAGACCGCGGCGAAGAAGACCGCGCCGGCGAAGAAGGCCACCGCCAAGAAGGCGCCCGCCAGGAAGGCCACGGCGCGCAAGACCGCCACGGCCAAGAAGAGCGCCACGGCGAGGAGCAAGTAGACGGCGCCGCGGCGAGGAGACACCCGACGGCGACGACGGCCCGCCGGGCCGCACACGCGCGGGGCCGGGCCTCCCCGGGGGGAGGCCCGGCCCGCGGTGCCGTCCGGGTGCCGGCGGGGGAGCCGCTCAGAACGTCTGCAGCGTCACCAGCGTGATCCGCGGGGCCCCGTCCCCGCCCTCCGTCTCGATCCGCACCCGCTGCCCGGGCCGCAGCAGCCGCAGCCCCCCCGCGTCGAACGCCTCCGCGCCGAACTCCACCGGCGTGCCGTCGTCGAGCAGCACGCTGCCGCTGCGGGTCTCGGGATCGTACGTGTACGCGGTCGCCTGCATGCCCCGCAGCCTATCCGCCCCACCCCGCCGGCGGTTCCGCCGTCCGGCACCACCGCGCCGTGCGCCGCCCCACGCCCAGGCGCAGGGCCGCCCGCAGGTCCGCCCCCGTGTCCACGTCCCGCCGCACGGACGCCACGCCGACGAGCCGGATCTCCACCGCGCCCGACGACGAATGCCGCAACCGCGAGGCGCCCCCGAAAGCCGGACGCAATTCAATTCCGGGCGCCGCCGACAGGAAAGTCGTGCCGATATCGGCGGCATCCGCCAGAAAAGCCCGGGGAAAACGGCCCGCGGCCGTCAGGACCCGTTCCAGTTCCGCCGGGCGCAACGCCGGGAGGTCCGCGTTCAGCGCCGCCACCGCTGCCCGCGGACGCCGCGCCCGCACCGCCTCCGCCCCGTACGCCAGCGCCGCGTTGAGCCCCGCGGCCGGCCGGTCCGGCACGATCCCGGCACCCAGCGCGGCCAGCCGGGCCGCGGCCACCGGGTCGTCCGTGACGACCACCACATCCCGTACCGCGGCGCAGGCCAGCGCCGCCTCCACGGTGTCCTGCGCGAACGCCAGCGCCAGCCGCCGCCGCCCCGGCGCCCCGACCGTCCCCGCGAGCCTCGACTTCGCCTCGGCGAGGGGCTTCAGCGGAACCACCAGTGACCAGGAGGGCTCCGCCCGTCCCCGTCCGCCGGCGCCCGCGGTCCGCTCCGCGTCCTCCTCCATCGGCGCCATTGTGGCGCGGCCGCCCCCGGCCCGCGGAACCGGCCCCGGGGCCGGGGCGTACGGTGTCCTCGACAGACCAGGGGCGTGGGGCGACACTTGACCCCCGGCAAGACGAGTACCACAGGAAGGTGTCCGCGTGTCCCGCCGTAGAATCGGCTTCTGGTACCGCCTGGCAGCGGTCATCGCGAAACCGCCGCTGGTGGTTCTGTTCAAGCGGGACTGGCGCGGAATGGAGCACATTCCCACCGAGGGCGGGTTCATCACGGTGGTGAACCACAATTCTTACCTCGACCCGCTGTCGTACGGGCACTTCCAGTACAACACCGGACGCGTACCGCGGTTCCTGGCGAAAGCCGGTCTCTTCAAGGGGCCCTTCGTCGGCGCGATCCTCCGCGGCACCGGGCAGATCCCCGTCTACCGCGAGACGACCAACGCCCTGGACGCCTTCCGCGCCGCCGTCGCCGCCATCGAACGGGGCGAGTGCGTCGCCTTCTACCCCGAGGGCACCCTCACCCGCGACCCCGACATGTGGCCCATGACCGGCAAGACCGGCGCCGCCCGCGTCGCGCTCCTCACCAGGGCGCCGGTCATCCCCGTCGCCCAGTGGGGCGCCAACCTGGCGATGCCCCCCTACGCCCGGGGGGGCAGGCTCCACCTCCTCCCGCGCAAGACGCTGACGGTCGTCGCCGGCCCGCCCGTCGACCTCTCCCGGTTCCACGGCGTGGAGCCCACCGGCGAGGTGCTGCGCGAGGCCACCGAGGAGATCATGCGGGCCGTCACCGCCCTGCTGGAGGAGATCCGGGGCGAGAGGGCCCCCGAGGTGCCGTACGACCACCGCGAGGCCCTGCTGGGGCAGCGCCGTGGGACCGTGGGGAGGGAGGCCGGGTGACACCCCCCGTCAAGGCGGCGGTCTTCGGAACCGGCTCGTGGGGCACGGCCTTCGGCATGGTCCTCGCCGACGCCGGCTGCGACGTCACCCTCTGGGGCCGCCGCCCCGAGGTCGCCGACGCCATCAACACCACGCGCACCAACCCCGACTACTTCCCCGGCGTCGAACTGCCCGCGAACCTCCGCGCCACCGGCGACCCCGCCGAGGCCGCCGCCGGCGCCGACTTCACGGTGCTCGCCGTCCCCTCCCAGACCCTCCGCGGCAACCTCGCCGCCTGGGCGCCGGACCTCGCCCCCGGCACCGTCCTGGTCTCCCTGATGAAGGGCATCGAACTCGGCACCTGCGAGCGGATGAGCGAGGTGATCCAGGAGGTCGCCGGGGCCCCGGCCGACCGCGTCGCCGTCGTCACCGGGCCCAACCTCGCCAAGGAGATCATGGCGCGCATGCCGGCCGCGTCCGTCGTCGCCTGCCGGGACGAGACCGTCGCCCGGCGGCTCCAGGCCGCCTGCCACACCCCCTACTTCCGCCCCTACACCAACACCGACGTGGTCGGCTGCGAACTGGGCGGCGCGGTCAAGAACGTCATCGGCCTCGCCGTCGGCATCGCCGACGGCATGGGCCTCGGCGACAACGCCAAGGGCTCCCTCATCACCCGCGGCCTGGCCGAGACCACCCGGCTCGGACTCGCCATGGGCGCCGACCCGCTCACCTTCGCCGGCCTCGCCGGCCTCGGCGACCTGGTCGCCACCTGCTCCTCGCCGCTGTCCCGCAACCACACGTTCGGCTTCAACCTCGGCAAGGGCATGACGCTGGAGGAGACCATCGCCGTCACCCGGCAGACCGCCGAGGGCGTCAAGTCCTGCCGGTCCGTCCTCGACCTGGCCGGCCGGCACGACGTCGACATGCCGATCACCGAGACCGTCGTCGACATCGTCCACGGGGGAAAGCCGCCGATGGTGGCGCTCAAGGAGCTGATGTCCCGGAGCGCCAAGCCCGAACGGCGCTGACGCACCCGGGGCGAGCGGGTACGCTCATCGCGATATGAGCAGCGAGAACCTCCCCACCAGCCCCGGGCGTAAGCCGCGCGTGGCCGTCGTCTTCGGCGGGCGCAGCTCCGAGCACGCCATCTCCGTCGTCACGGCCGGCGCCGTCCTGCGCGCCATCGACCGGACGAAGTACGACGTGCTGCCCATCGGCATCACCACCGAAGGCCGCTGGGCGCTGACCGCCGACGCCCCGGAGCGGATGGCCATCGCCGGCCGCACGCTGCCCAGCGTCGAGGCCCTCGCCGAGTCCGGCGAGGGCAGCGTCGTGCTGTCGGCCGACCCCACCAGCCGGGAGATCGTCTACACCGAGCCCAGCTCCGTCCCGAAGGCCCTGGGCGAGGTCGACGTCGTCTTCCCCGTGCTCCACGGCCCGTACGGCGAGGACGGCACCCTCCAGGGGCTGCTGGAGCTCGCCGGGGTGCCCTACGTCGGCGCGGGCGTCCTCGCCTCCGCCGTCGGCCAGGACAAGGAGTACATGAAGCGCGTCTTCGCCTCCTTCGGCCTGCCCGTCGGCCCGTACGAGGTGGTCCGGCCCCGCGAGTGGGACCGCGACCCGGCCGCCGCCCGCCGGAAGGTCACCGACTTCGCCGCCCGGCACGGCTGGCCGCTGTTCGTGAAGCCCGCCCGGGCCGGTTCGTCCATCGGCATCACCAAGGTCGACGACGAGTCCGGCCTCGACGCGGCCGTCGCCGAGGCCCGCCGCCACGACCCCAAGGTCCTGGTCGAGTCGCTGCTCACCGGCCGCGAGATCGAGTGCGGCGTCCTGGAGTTCGAGGACGGCCCGCGCGCCAGCGCCCCGGCCTGGATCCCCCCCGTCGGCGACCACGACTTCTACGACTTCGAGGCGAAGTACATCGACTCGGCCTCCGGCGTCGTCCCCGCCCCGATCACCCCGGAGCAGACCGCCGAGGTGCAGCGGCTCGCGATCGCCGCGTTCGAGGCCGCCTCCTGCGAGGGCCTGGTCCGGGCCGACTTCTTCCTCACCGACGGCGGCGAGTTCGTCATCAACGAGATCAACACCATGCCGGGCTTCACCCCGATCTCGATGTACCCGCGCATGTGGGAGGCGAGCGGCGTCGGCTACCCCGAGCTGATCGACCGCCTCGTCCAGGCCGCGCTGCGTCGCCCGACCGGTCTGCGCTAGCACCCGCGCTCGGCGGGGTCCGCGCCTCGCGGCCCCGCCTCACAGCGTCCGCGGGACGGTCCTGCCCACGGGCCCGGCGAACGCCGTCAGCGGGCCGCTGTCGTACGCGAACCTCCCGTCGAGCGACAGCTCCACGTACGCCTCGCGGTACGTGGTGGTGAAGCGCGGCCCGGTCCCCTTCCGCGGCTCCACCAGCCAGTCGACGCCGTCCACCCCGACCGCCTGCGCCTGCGGATCGCTCATCGCGGCGGGCCGCGGCACCCCGCAGCGCAGTACGATCGCCCCGTCCCCCCAGGCGGCGGTCAGCTCGGAAGGCGGTTCCGTCGCGCTCCGGTGCAGGCCCGCGACCGCGTCCGGAAGCTCCCGGTGCAGCGCCCGGCAGTACGGGGCGTCCCCGGCGGCCGGGTCCGGAACCGCAACCGGCGTCTTCGCGTCCGTCAGGACGCAGCCCGGGGCCGTGGCCAGCAGCACCGCCGCGACGAGGGCGCCGGCCGCGGCGGGCGGGCGGGAAAACCGGTGGGAGGACTTCACCGGCTCAGCGTAGACGGGGACTACAGGTGGACCACCGGGCAGGTCAGGGTGCGGGTGATGCCTTCCACCTGCTGGATCCTGGCGACGACCATGCGGCCCAGCCCGTCGACCGTGTCCGCCTGGGCGCGCACGATCACGTCGTACGGGCCCGTCACGTCCTCGGCCCGGACCACGCCGGGGATCTTCGCGATGGTCTCGGCGACCAGCGACGCCTTGCCCACCTCGGTCTGGATGAGGATGTACGCCTGTACCACGGAACCTCCAGGGCGACCACGGGGACCATCCCGGGCCGGAAGCGCCCGGGGGAGAAAGGGACGCCACGGTATCGCGTCGCCGCGCGCGACGGGGAGACCGCGGGTCGGCGGGTGCCCGGAACACGGTGCACGGAAGACAGAAGTTGACGGCTCCGCCCGTCTCGATGACCGTACCTACAGCAGTGACGGCTCGCGACCGCAACCGCAGGAGGACCGGCGGGTCGCACGGTGAGCCCACGACGACATGGAGAGGTGGACCTCGGTGAAGGGCACTGTCGGCGAGCTCGGGGAGTTCGGGCTCATCAGGGAGCTCACCTCCCGGCTCACCACCACCCCGGCGGTACGGGTCGGGCCGGGGGACGACGCCGCCGTCGTGGCCGCACCCGACCGGCGCGTCGTCGCCAGCACGGACGTCCTGCTGGAGGGCCGCCACTTCCGCCGCGACTGGTCCACCGCGTACGACGTGGGGCGCAAGGCCGCCGCGCAGAACCTCGCGGACATCGCCGCCATGGGCGCCGTGCCCACCGCGCTCCTCCTCGGTCTGGTCGTACCCGCCGAACTCCCCGCCACCTGGCCCACCGAGCTCATGGACGGGCTGCGCGACGAGTGCCAGGTCGCGGGCGCCGCCGTCGTCGGCGGCGACGTGGTGCGCGGCGACACGATCACCGTGGCCATCACCGCCCTGGGCGACCTGCGCAACCACGAACCCGTCACCCGCGGCGGCGCCCGGCCCGGCGACGTCGTCGCCTACACCGGCTGGCTCGGCTGGTCCGCCGCCGGGTACGCGGTCCTCTCCCGCGGCCTGCGCTCCCCCCGCGCGTTCGTCGAGGCCCACCGCCGGCCGGAGCCCCCGTACCACGCCGGCCCCGCCGCGGCGAGCCTGGGCGCGACCGCCATGTGCGACGTCAGCGACGGCCTCATCGCGGACCTCGGGCACATCGCGGAGGCCGGCAAGGTCCGCATCGACCTGCGCTCCGGCGCCATCGACATCCCCACCCAGATGAACGACATCGGGCAGGCCGTCGGCGTCGACCCGCTGCAGTGGGTGCTCACCGGGGGCGAGGACCACGCGATCGTCGCCACGTTCCCGCCCGACGTGAAGCTGCCCGCCCGCTGGAAGGTCATCGGCGAGGTCCTCCACCCCTCCGCCCTGCCCCAGGTCACCGTCGACGGCGCGCCCTGGCACACCGCCGGCGGCTGGGACCACTTCGCCCCCCGCGGGGAGGGCGAGTGACCCGCCAGGCCCCGCCCCGCGTGCTCACCGTCGCCGGGTCCGACTCCGGCGGCGGCGCCGGCGTCCAGGCCGACCTGAAGACCATGCTCGCCCTCGGCGTCCACGGCATGAGCGTCCTCACCGCCGTCACCGCGCAGAACTCGCTGGGCGTGCAGGGCGCCTGGGAACTGCCGGAGGAGGCCGTGCGCGCCCAGTACCGCAGCGTCGTCGGCGACATCGGCGTGCAGGCCGTGAAGACGGGGATGCTCGCGTCCGCCCCGCTCGTCGAGACCGTCGCGGAACTGGTCGCGGCGACGGACGCCCCCGTCGTGGTCGATCCCGTGGGCGTCTCCAAGCACGGCGACCCGCTGCTGGCCGCCTCCGCGCTCGACTCGGTGCGCGGGCGGCTGCTCCCCCTGGCGACCGTGGCGACCCCGAACCTCGACGAGGTGGAGCAGCTCGCCGGCGTACGGGTGGAGGGCGAGGGGGACCTGCGCCGGGCCGCCGGCGCCGTACTGGCCTTCGGGCCGCGCTGGGTGCTGGTCAAGGGCGGGCACCTGACCGGCGAGGCGGTCGACCTGCTGACGGACGGCCGTGAGGAGCACTGGCTGCGGGCGCCCCGCCTCGACAACCGGCACACCCACGGCACGGGGTGCACCCTCGCCTCCGCGATCGCCTCGGGACTGGCCCGGGGCCTGTCCGTGCCGGACGCGGTGGGGCGGGCCAAGGAGTACGTCACCGGGGCCATCGAGGCCGGGTTCGCACTGGGCGGCGGGATCGGCCCGGTCGACCACGCCTGGCGCCTCCGCCGGGGGAGCGGTCCGGCTCCCGGCGCCGGTTGAGGAAGCCGACCGCCGCGCGGGCCCCCGCCCCGAGGGCCCGCGGGCCCTCCCGGCGGGCGCGGCGCCCCACGGGGCGGGCCGCCCCCTACCGGGCGCGGGCGCGGGGAGCGGGCGCCGGGAACGGCGAGAAGCCGGCCCACCCGAGGTGGACCGGCTTCCAAGGCAACCGCAGAGGCTGCGCTGCGACGGGACGTCGCCTTTAGCGCGAGACCTTGCCGGCCTTGATGCACGAGGTGCAGACGTTGAGCCGCTTCGGCGTCCGACCGACCACGGCACGCACGCGCTGGATGTTCGGGTTCCAGCGACGGGACGTACGGCGGTGCGAGTGCGAAATGTTGTTGCCGAAGCCCGGCCCCTTGCCGCAGACGTCGCAGTTGGCAGCCACGGGTCACTCCAAAGACTTCAGGTGCACTTACGGTGAGATCCGGCGAGCCGGAATCAGGTCGGTGACATCAGGTCGGTGACTGAAGTGGCGTTGCCGGGGGAACGGCCCGACTCTCATCGGGCAACCGGAGCAGCATACAACGGCCACTTCGGTAGAACGAAACTACCACGGGCCGCCGGGCCCCCGCCCCGGTCCCCGCGCCCCCTGGGTCTACCCTGCGTGCAGTCCACCCCCGACGCCCCGGCGGCGCGCGGGACCCCCACGAGGAGGATCACCAGGTGCCGGAGAAGTTGGGGCGGGACCTCGACCCCGCAGCGGTCCGCGCCTGGTGCGCGCTGGCGCTGGACGCCCTCGGCAGGGAGCGCGAGGAGATCGACGCGATCAACGTCTACCCGGTCGCGGACGGGGACACCGGCACCAACCTCTACCTGACCGTGGAGGCCGCGCGCCAGGCCGTGGAGGCCGTCTTCGCCGCGCACGACGCGGACGGCACCGCCCCCCCGACCGCCGACACCGTACGGGCCCTGGCGCGCGGCGCGCTGATCGGTGCCCGGGGCAACTCCGGCACCATCCTGGCGCAGATCCTGCGCGGCATGGCCGAGGTGCTGGCCCGCGGATGTGACGGGAACCACCTGGCGGAGGCCCTGCGCACCGCCTCCGACGCCGCCCGGCGGGCCGTCGCCCACCCCGTCGAGGGGACCATCCTCAGCGTCGCCTCGGCCGCGGCGCGGGCCGCCGCCGAGGCCGGTTCCGCGCTCCCGGCGGTGGCCGGGGCCGCGTACGAGGGTGCCCGCGCCGCACTGGAGGAGACCCCCGGCCAACTGGAGGTCCTGGCCCGGGCGGGCGTCGTCGACGCGGGCGGGCGCGGCCTCGTCACCGTGCTCGGCGCGCTCGTCGAGGTGCTGTCGGGCGAGCCGCCGGCGAGGCAGCGGGCGGGGGGGCCCTGTGCGGCGGACGGGCCCGCGTACGAGGTGATCTACCTGCTGGAGGCCGACGACGACGCCGTCGCCCGGCTGCGCACCCGCCTCGACGGGCTCGGGGACTCCCTGGTCGTCGTCGGCGGCGACGGCCTGTGGAACGTCCACGTGCACGTCGACGACGCGGGCGCGGCGGTGGAGGCGGGCGTCGAGGCCGGCCGCCCGTACCGGATCCGCGTCACCCACTTCGCCGCCGGCGCCGCGAGGCCCCCGGCCGGGCCCGCGGAACCGGCCCAGCGCGCGGTCGTCGCCGTCGTACCGGGCGAGGGGCTGGCCGGACTGTGCGCCGAGGCGGGCGCCACGACCGTCCTGGCGCTGCCGGGCCGCCCGCCGGCCAGCGGCGAACTGCTCGACGCGATCCGCCGCGCCCACGCGCGCGAGGTGGTCCTCCTGCCCAACTCCACCGAGCTGCGCCACACCGCGGCGGCCGCCGCCGAGCAGGCCCGGGCCGAGGGGGTGCGCGTCGCCCTCGTCCCCACCAGGGCGGCCGTCCAGGGCATCGCCGCGCTCGCCGTCCACGAGCCGGGCCGCCGCTTCGACGAGGACGTGGTCGCCATGACGGCCGCCGCGGGCGCCACCCGCTACGGCGAACTGGCCGTCGCCGAGCACCGGTCGTTCACCTCGGCCGGGGTCTGCCAGGCCGGGGACGTCCTGGGCCTCATCGACGGCGACGTCGCCGTGATCGGCCACGACCTCGCCGACACGGCCCGGACCGTCCTGGACCGGATGCTGTCGGGCGGCGGCGAACTGGTCACCCTGGTCCTCGCCGACGACGCCCCGCCGGCCCTCGCCGACCGCCTGGAGCGCCACGTGCGCGACCGGTACCTCGCCGTCGACACCTGCGTCTACCACGGGGGCCGCCAGCAGGCCCCGCTCCTCATCGGCGTCGAGTGACCCGGCCCCGGCCACGGCGCCGGGCTGCCGCCCGATGTCGGTGGCGTGGTGTGGAATGGACCCCTGACCGGGACGGGTGCGGAGGAGGAGGCTGCCGTGCTGAGCGAACCCCTGAGGAAGGTCCTCGGACCGGCCACCGCCAAGGTGATGGCCGAGGACCTCGGCCTGCACACCGCCGGGGACCTCCTGCACCACTACCCGCGCCGGTACGCCGAGCGCGGCGAGCTGACCGCGATGTCCGACCTGCCGCTGGACGAGCACGTCACGGTCGTCGCGCAGGTCGCCGACGCGCGGCTGCACGCGTACAGCGGTCCCCGGGGCCGCGGCCAGCGGCTGGAGGTGACCATCACCGACGGCAGCGGGCGGCTGCGGCTGGTCTTCTTCGGGAAGGGGGTCCACAAGCCGCACAAGGAGCTCCTGCCGGGCACCCGCGCGATGTTCGCCGGCAGGGTGTCCCTCTTCAACCGCCGGCTCCAGCTCGCCCACCCCGCCTACGAACTCCTGCGCGGGGACGGCGGCGAGGCGGTGGACACCTGGGCCGGCGCCCTCATCCCGATCTACCCGGCCACCGCGAAACTGGAGTCCTGGAAGATCGCCAAGGCCGTCGACGCCGTCCTGCCGCGCGTCCACGAGGCCGTCGACCCGCTGCCCCCCGCCCTGCGCGAGGGCCGCGGCCTCGCCGACCTGCCCGACGCCCTCCGCGCGATCCACCGCCCGCGGACCAGGGCGGACGTCGCCACCGCCCGCGAACGGCTCAAGTGGGACGAGGCGTTCGTCCTCCAGGTCGCCCTCGCCCGCCGCCGGCACGCCGACGCGCAGCTGCCGGCCGTCCCCCGGGTGCCCGTCCCCGGCGGCATCCTCGACGCCTTCGACGACCGCCTGCCGTTCACCCTCACCGACGGCCAGCGCGCGGTCTCCAAGGAGATCTTCGACGACCTCGCCACCGACCACCCCATGCACCGCCTCCTGCAGGGCGAGGTCGGCAGCGGGAAGACGATGGTCGCCCTGCGCGCCATGCTCGCCGTCGTCGACGCGGGCGGGCAGGCCGCCCTGCTCGCCCCGACCGAGGTCCTCGCCCAGCAGCACCACCGCTCGATCACCGAGATGATGGGCGACCTGGCCCAGGGGGGGATGCTCGGCGGCGCCGAGCACGCCACCGGGGTCGTCCTGCTCACCGGCTCCACGGGCGCCGCCGCCCGCCGCAGGGCGCTCCTGGACCTCGCCACGGGCGAGGCCGGCATCGTCGTCGGCACGCACGCGCTGATCGAGGACAAGGTCCGGTTCCACGACCTCGGCCTCGTCGTCGTCGACGAGCAGCACCGCTTCGGCGTCGAGCAGCGCGACGCCCTGCGCGGCAAGGGCAGCCGCCCGCCCCACCTGCTGGTCATGACCGCCACCCCCATCCCGCGCACGGTCGCCATGACCGTCTTCGGCGACCTGGAGACCTCCGTCCTCGACCAGCTCCCGGCCGGCCGCTCGCCGATCGCCACCCACGTCGTGCCCGCCCGGGACAAGCCGCACTTCCTCGCCCGCGCCTGGGAGCGCGTCCGCGAGGAGGTCGAGGGCGGCCACCAGGCGTACGTGGTGTGCCCGCGCATCGGCGACGACCAGGACGAGCAGGGGGGCGCCGGGCCCGGCGCGGAGGCCGCGAGGAAGAAGGCGGGGAGCGCCGAGGAGGCCGAGGCCGCCGAGGAGAAGCGGCCGCCGCTCTCCGTCACCGAGGTGGCCGGGCAGCTCGCCGAGGGCCCCCTGGCGGGCCTGCGCGTGGAGGTCCTGCACGGCAGGATGCACCCCGACGACAAGGACGCCGTCATGCGCCGCTTCACCGCCGGGGAGACCGACGTGCTCGTCGCGACCACCGTCGTCGAGGTCGGCGTCAACGTCCCCAACGCCACCGCCATGGTGATCATGGACGCGGACCGGTTCGGGGTCTCCCAGCTGCACCAGCTGCGCGGCCGCGTGGGCCGCGGCTCCGCCCCCGGCCTGTGCCTCCTCGTGACCGACATGCCCGAGGCCGCCCCCGCCCGGCGGCGCCTGGCCGCCGTCGCCGCCACCCTGGACGGCTTCGAGCTCTCCCGCATCGACCTCGAGCAGCGCCGCGAGGGCGACGTCCTCGGCCAGGCCCAGTCCGGCGTCCGCTCTTCCCTGCGCGTGCTCACCGTCGTCGAGGACGAGGAGGTCATCGCCGCCGCCCGCGCCGAGGCCACCGCCCTCGTCGCAGCCGACCCCGACCTGGAGCGCCACCCGGAGCTGCGCACCGCCCTCGACGCGCTGCTGGACGCGGAGCGCGAGCGGTACCTGGAGAAGGGGTGACGCGCCCCCGGGCGCACCGGCCCCTATCGTGGGGCCGAGGCAAGCCCGCGAACGACCGACAAGGACCGACATGACCCGCGTGATCGCCGGGGCGGCCGGCGGACGCCGCCTGGCCGTACCGCCGGGCAACGGCACCCGCCCCACCTCGGACCGGGCGCGCGAGGGCCTGTTCTCCACCTGGCAGGCCCTCCTGGGCACCCTCGACGGCATCCGCGTCGCCGACCTGTACGCCGGGTCCGGCGCGGTCGGCCTGGAGGCCCTCTCGCGGGGCGCCGCGCACGCCCTGCTCGTGGAGGCCGACGCCCGCGCCGCCCGCACGGTCCGCGAGAACGCCCGCGCGCTCGGCCTGCCCGGCGCCGAGGTCCGCGCCGGCAGGGCCGAGCAGGTCGTCGCCGGACCCGCGCCCGCCGAGCCGTACGACGCGGTCTTCCTGGACCCGCCGTACGCCGTCCCCGACGACGATCTCCGCGAGATACTCCTCACACTCCGGGCCCGGGGCTGGCTCGCGGCGGACGCCCTCGCCACCGTGGAGCGCAGCACCAGGGGCGGGGAATTCGGCTGGCCGGAGGGGTTCGAGCCGCTGCGCTCCCGTCGCTACGGCGAGGGAACGTTTTGGTACGGTCGCGCCGCCTCCACGTGCGGAGGGGCACCATGACCGGACCGGAGAGCGAGGGACTTCAGTTGCGCCGAGCAGTCTGTCCGGGGTCGTTCGACCCCATCACCAACGGACACCTCGACATCATCGCCCGCGCCTCCAGGCTCTACGACGTCGTGCACGTGGCCGTGATGATCAACAAGTCCAAGAGCGGCCTGTTCACCGTCGAGGAGCGGATGGACCTCATCCGCCGGGTCGCCGCCGGGTACGACAACGTCGTGGTCGAGTCGCACCACGGCCTCCTCGTCGACTTCTGCCGCGAGCGCGGCATCCCGGCCATCGTGAAGGGCTTGCGCGCGGTCAGCGACTTCGACTACGAGCTCCAGATGGCCCAGATGAACAACGGCCTCACGGGGGTCGAGACGCTGTTCGTGCCGACCAACCCCACGTACAGCTTCCTCTCCTCCTCGCTGGTCAAGGAGGTCGCGGCGTGGGGCGGCGACGTCTCGCACCTGCTGCCGCCGGTCGTGCACGAGGCACTGGTGGAGCGGCTCCGCGGGAAGTGACCGCCCGGCGGCCCGGCGGGGCCCCGCGGCGACCGGGGACCGAGCCCGGGGGACCGGTGTCGGACGCGGCCCCACTGGCCGTACAGTCGGTCCCGTCCGTCTTCCCATCCGGCTGTAGAGAGTGGCGAGCACACGGTGGACGTGCAGAAGAAGCTCGACGACATCGTCGAAGCGGTCGGGAGCGCCCGCTCCATGCCCATGTCGGCCTCCTGCGTGGTGAACCGCGCCGAACTGCTCGCGATGCTCGAAGAGGTCCGCCAGGCCCTCCCGGGCTCCCTCGCCCAGGCGCGGGAGTTGATCGGCGGACGCGAGCAGATGGTCGAGGAGGCCCGCCGGGAGGCCGAGCGGATCATCGCGGCCGCCCACGCCGAACGCGGCTCCCTGATCTCCGACAGCGAGGTCACCCGCCGCTCCCGGGAGGAGGCCGACCGGATCCTGCGGGAGGCCCGCCGGGAGGCCGAGGAGATCCGCGCCGAGGCCGACGACTACGTCGACTCCAAGCTGGCCAACTTCGAGGTGGTCCTCACCAAGACCATCGGTTCGGTCGACCGGGGCCGCGAGAAGCTCCTCGGCCGCGGCCCGGGCCTCGACGCGCAGGGGTACGCCGACGGGGACGCCCCCGAGTACAGCGCCGACCCGCAGACCCTCGTCCGGCGCGCCGACGAGTACGTGGACGCCAAGCTGAGCGCCTTCGAGGCGGTCCTCGGCAAGACCCTGGAGGCCGTGGGCCGCGGACGCCAGAAGCTCCACGGGCGGACCACCGCCGACGCCCTCGGCGAGCACATGGCCGCCCAGGACGCCGCAGGGCCGCAGCAGCCGCACACCAGCGACGCCGACTACCTGGCCGGCCTCGCCGAGCCCGCCGAACCCCCGCCCGCCGCGGCCGTCCCCGCCCAGGCCCCGCCCGCGCGGGAACCGGACCCGTACGGCTACCCGGCGCAGCAGCCCCAGGAGGCCTACGCCTACCAGCAGGACCCCTACGCGTACCACCAGCAGGCCTACGACCAGGGCGGTTACGCCCAGGGCTACGCCCAGCCCGACCAGTACGCCTACCAGCAGCCCCAGGGCGCCCCCCACGCCCCGCAGGTGCCGCACCAGCAGGCGGCGCTCGACGAGACCAGCTTCTTCGACACGGGCATGATCGATCTGGAGCAGCTGCGCCGGTACGAGCAGGGCCACGGCCAGGGGCACTGACCCCGCGGGCCCCGCGACCGCCGCCGCACGACCGCGACCGGCCGGATTGGGCCCCGGGCGGAGCGTCCAGTATCCTGGCTCTTCGGTCGCGAGTACGTCCGCGATCCCGGCTGCCCGCTTCGCCGCACACGGCGCGGGCAGTGCGCCCCGATCCCGAAAGCAGGAAGAGCCCTGAGCACGCGCCTCGACCACCGCAACCCCCTCGTGTTCGACACGCACGAGCTGGGGCGGCGTCCCGGTGCCCTCCAGCGGCTCACCCGCGAGGTGGCGGCCCCCGCCGACCTCGGGATCGACGGGGTCATCGGCGTGCCGGAGGGCTCGCCCGTCGAGCTCGAACTCCGCCTCGAGTCGGTCATGGAGGGGGTGCTCGTCACGGGCACCGCCCGTGCGTCGGCCGAGGGGGAGTGCGTAAGGTGTCTGGAGCCGCTGCGCCAGGATGTCGCGGCGGACTTCCAGGAGATGTTCTCGTACCCCGACACCGACGACCGGGGCCACCGCAAGGCGGCCGCGGACGACGACGCCGAGGACGACGAGGACATGACCCCCCTCGAGGACGGCATGTTCGACCTCGAACCCGTGCTGCGTGACGCGGTGGTGCTCGCACTGCCGATGCAGCCGGTGTGCCGGGAGGACTGTGCGGGACTGTGCCCCGAGTGCGGGGCCGACCTGAACGACGACCCGGACCACCACCACGACGCCGTCGACATCCGTTGGGCGGCACTGCAGGGACTCGCCGGTTCACTCGGGACCGACGAGAAGGACGACATGAGCGGCGCCGAACCGGGTGCCGACGAGAAGCAGGAGAAGTAGCCGTGGCTGTTCCGAAGCGGAAGATGTCGCGCAGCAACACGCGCCACCGCCGGTCGCAGTGGAAGGCTGCGGTCCCCACCCTGGTTTCGTGCGAGCGCTGCCAGGAGCCGAAGCAGCAGCACATCGCGTGCCCCAGCTGCGGCACGTACAACAAGCGCCAGGTCCTCGCGGTCTGAGCGGCTGGTGAGAGGCACCGTGTCCAGCCACGAAACGGCGGATGACGCCAGCAGGCAGGCGGAGAACACGGCCTCGTCCCACGCGCTTCTGGAAGGGCGGCTCGGTTACCGGATCGAGTCCGCCCTTCTGGTGCGTGCGCTGACCCACCGTTCGTACGCGTACGAGAACGGCGGTCTGCCCACCAACGAGCGGCTGGAGTTCCTCGGGGACTCCGTGCTCGGGCTGGTGGTCACGGACACGCTGTACCGCACCCACCCCGACCTGCCCGAAGGCCAGCTGGCCAAGCTGCGGGCCGCGGTGGTCAACTCGCGTGCGCTGGCGGAGGTCGGCCGCGGGCTCGACCTGGGCTCTTTCATCCGGCTCGGCCGGGGCGAAGAGGGCACGGGCGGCCGGGACAAGGCGTCCATCCTCGCCGACACCCTCGAAGCGGTGATCGGCGCGGTCTATCTCGACCAGGGTCTCGACGCGGCGTCCGAGCTGGTCCACCGGCTCTTCGACCCGCTGATCGAGAAGTCCTCGAACCTCGGTGCGGGCCTGGACTGGAAGACCAGCCTCCAGGAGCTCACCGCGGCCGAGGGCCTCGGGGTGCCGGAGTACCTCGTCACCGAGACGGGTCCGGACCACCAGAAGACCTTCACTGCTGCCGCCCGCGTCGGTGGTGTCTCGTACGGCACCGGCACCGGCCGCAGCAAGAAGGAAGCGGAGCAGCAGGCGGCGGAGTCCGCGTGGCGCGCCATCCGCGCGGCCGCCGACGAACGCGCGGCCGCGGCGAAGGAGGCCGCCGGGGCCGGGGCCGCGGCGCCTCCGGCCGAGGAGCCCCCGGGCGGAGAGTCC
>JAAXOU010000330.1 GCA_012396115.1 Streptomyces somaliensis DSM 40738
CGGCCCCGACCGCGTCCGCCGGGACCTCTCCGGCCGCCCCGGGCGCCGGCGGCGCGCCGGGGCCGGGCTCCGCCTCCCCCGGCAGGGACACCGTCGGCATCCCCTCCGCGAAGGCCATCACCGGGGGCTTCACCGTCGGAGGCGCGTCCGGCAGGAGCGCCTGCGGAAGGAGGACGACGGCCCTGACCCCCCCGTCCCGCTCCGCCCGCAGCTCGACCCGTACGCCGTGCCGCGCCGCCAGCAGGGCGGCCACCCGCAGCCCGAGGCCCTCGCCCTCGGCGGCGAGCGCCGGGTCCGCGAGGCGGGCGTTGAGGTCCGCGAGGCGCTCCGGGTCGATCCCGATGCCCTCGTCCCGTACGGACAGGATCAGGTGGCCGTCGTCCAGCGACCAGCCGGACAGCCGGACCCGCTTCTCCGGCGGCGAGAACGACGTGGCGTTCTCCAGCAGTTCGGCCAGCAGGTGGCTGACGTCGTCGGCGGCGAACCCGGCCAGGTACGCGTGCTGCGGCAGGGACTCGATGGCGACCCGCTCGTACCGCTCGATCTCGCTGACCGCCGCGCGCAGCACGTCGACCAGGGGGACCGGCTCCTGGTGGGCGTGAGCGTGCTCGTGGCCGGCGAGGATCAGCAGGTTCTCGCTGTGGCGGCGCATGACCGTGGCCATGTGGTCCAGCTTGAACAGCGTGGAGAGCTGCTCCGGGTCCTGCTCGCGCTCCTCCAGCTTCTCGATGACGGTCAGCTGCCGTTCGACGAGGCCGAGCGTGCGCAGCGACAGGTTGACGAACGTGTGGTGGACGCCGTGCCGCTGCCGCTCCAGCTCGGCGGTCAGCCGCTCGGTCTCCCCGCGCAGCTCGGCGTGGCGGGCGGTCAGCTCGGCCGCGGCCTCCGGCCCCCCGTCCCGCGCGACGCGGGCGCCGAGCTCCAGGAGCTTGCCGTGCAGGGTGTTGAGGGACCGGACGACCTGGGCGAACTCGTCGTTGCGGCCGGTGAACCGGATCGGCTCCTCGCTCTCCGGCGCGGCGGCCACCCGGGCGGCGCCCAGGCGCAGTACCGCGAGCGGCCGGGTGAGCGTGCGGGCGACGGCCGTGGAGACGCCGATCGCGACGAGCAGGCAGCCGCCGAGCAGGGCGACCCGCAGCTCCAGGGCGGTGACATCGTCGTCGCGGAGCCGCTCCATCCGCTCGACCTGCCGGGTGGCGAGGGCCGACTCGACGCCGCGCATCTGCTCGATCCGGGCGGTCAGCGCGTCGGACAGCCGTTCGGGGTCGGTCCTGCGCTCGGCACGGCTGAGCTGGGGGCCGTCGGCGAGCCTGCCGAGGTGGTCCTCGGCCGCCTTGACCTCGGGGCCGGTGACGGTGGCGGCGAGCGACTCGCGGGCCGCCGCGTCGGCGGTGCTGTCGAAGTCCGCCAGGGAGACCTGCTCGCGCACGCGGGCCCGGTGGGCGGCGGCGGTCAGCTCGTCGCGGACCCGCGCGCCGACCCCGGCGCCGGGGGTCTCCTCGGTGACGTAGCGGCCGCTGACCGGGTCGTACACGGTGCGTCCGCTGCCACCCCGGTCGGGCACGGCGAGCGCGGCGAGGAGCAGTCCGCGGGTGGCGGAGGCCTGCTCGACGGCCTGGCCGAGCTCGGCGGGGGCGCGACCGGGGCCGTCGGCGGCGCGGGCGGGCGTGCGGTCGGCGAGCCGGGCGGCGAGGGCCCGCAGTTCGTCGATGACCTGGGTGTACGCGCGGTGGGCGGCCAGCGCGGTGCCGTCGCCGGCGAGGGCGGTGCGGCGGAGGGAGGGGATCCCGGCGAGGGTGCGGCGCAGGCCGTCGGGGGCGGCGGCGCGGATCTCCTCGACCTGGCGGTCCACGCGGGCGCTGTGGGCGGCGGGCGGGGCGGGCTTCGCGCGGTCGGCGCCCGCGCCGGAACCGTCCTCCGCGGCGGCACCGCGGCCGGCGGCGATGTACGCGGTGACCTCGTCGCGCTCGTCGGCGAGGGAGTGGGCGAGGGTGACCGCCCGCCGGTTCAGCTCGGCGAGGGTGACGAGGCCCTGCGACTCCGACAGGTCCGCGGAGGTCGCGAGCACACCGGGCGCCCCGGCACCGACGACGGTGACGCCGACCAGGGCGACGCCGACCACGAGGCGGTTCCGTACCCGTACGCGGCGGCCGCCCGGAACGTGGGGATCGCCGGGAGTCTCACTGCGCTTCTTCACCGGTGCTCACATTCTTGAACTCGTTCGCCCACGAAGCAGGGGTGACGACCGGTCACGCGTAGGAGAGCGTCCCCACCCCTGGTACGGCTTCCGACCATTCCAGCCCTTTTGGGAAGTGGGCACCCCTCGGCCGCTCCGCCACCCGAACGAGTGAACAACACTCCGGAGTCGGCTAACAACTTCCGGTGTCGCGCGCGGAGGGAGCGCGGGGCGCGCCGGGTTGGACCTTCCGCGCGGGCTTTGGCAATATGCACGCCCGCACATCGTGGAACACCGCGAAGGCGCCCCGGGGCCGATCGGGGGCACGTCGCTGACCTGCCGATACGGGTGTTTCCCGGTGTCCGCGCGGGGAGCGGCGGATCGGGCAGACTGGGACGCATGCACACGGAGACCGCCTCCCTGCCCGGCGACCCCGGACGCCCCAACGAGGACTGGGCCGCCGCGGCGGTCCCGGCGTCCGGCCGGGGCGGCGCCCTGGTGGTACTGGACGGGGTGACGCCGCCGTCCGCGGACGTGGGCTGCGCCCATCCGGTGCCCTGGTTCACCGCGCGCCTCGGCGGCGCGCTGACCGAACTGTCGGTTTCCCGGCCCGATCTGTCCCTGATTCAGATCCTCGCGGAGGCAATCCGCCGCACCGCGGACTCCCACTCCGACACGTGTGATCTTTCTCACGTCCGCACTCCTCAGGCGACGGTGGCCCTGGCGCGCTGGGACGCGGAGGCCGTGGAGCACCTGGTGCTCTCCGACTCGGTGCTGCTGCTGGAGTCGCCCGGGGGTGAGGTGCGCGTGGTGCGGGACGACCGGCTGGACCTCGTCCCGCCCGAGGTGCTGCGCTCCCACGCGGCGACCGACCGTCTGCGCAACGCGGAGGGCGGCTTCTTCACCGCGGCCGCCGACCCGGCGGTGGCGGCGCGGGCGGTGACCGGGGTGACGCCGCGGTCCGCCGTACGGGCGGTGGCGGCGCTGTCGGACGGGGCGGCGCGGTGGGTGGAGCTGTTCGGCGAGGGCGACTGGGCGGACTGCGTGGCCGTGCTGCGCGGGGAGGGCGCGCGGGGCCTCCTCGGCCGGGTCCGGGCGCTGGAGGCCCGGGATGCGAGGGCCGCGGGAGGGCGCCGCAGGAAGCGCCACGACGACGCGACGGTGGTCTACGCCGAACTGTGAACCCCCGAGGGCCCCGGCCCCTCGGGGTCACGGCACCCCGGGATCACGACTCCTCGGGGTCACGGCTCTCGGTCCGGGTGTTGAGCTGGTGCAGCAGCCGGGCCAGTTCCGCCACCTCGGCGCGGTCCCATCCGGCGAGCTCGCGCACGTACCGGGCGCGGCGGGCGTCGCGGACGCGGCGGAAGCGGCTCCGCCCCTCCTCGGTGAGGCGCACGAGCGAGGCGCGGCCGTCCGCCGGGTCGGGCTCCCGGACGATGAGCCCCAGTTCCTCCAGGGCCCTCAGCTGGCGGCTCATCGTGGCCTTGCCCACGCCGAAGTAGCCGGCGAGTTCGGTGGCCCGCCGGCCACCCGCCTCGTCGAGCCGGACGAGCAGCCCGTACGCGGCGGGTTCGAGGTCGGGGTGGACCTCGCGGGCCATCTCGCCGGAGGAGGCGCGGGCGCGGCGCAGGAACACGGCCAGCTCGCGTTCGAGGGCGAGGTACGCCCGGTCCGCGCCGCCGTCCGGATCCTGCCCGGCGTACCCGGTGTGCACCGGTTCGCCGCCCGTACCGCTCTCCCTCATGCCCGCACCCCTCGCGCGTCCCTGCCGCTCCGCCGCGGCGTGCCCGCGGTACGGCAAGTATCCCGCAGGGTCCGGGCGTCGGTGCAGGTCGGCGGGGCGGCCGGCCCCGCGGGCGGCTCGCGTACGGCGTCCCGGGCCGACCGGCGGGGCCCGGGTCCGGCGGGCGTCCGCCGTCCGGGGCGGCGCCCGTTCCGCGGGCGCGGCGGTG
>JAAXOU010000331.1 GCA_012396115.1 Streptomyces somaliensis DSM 40738
GGCGGCCCCGGCCGCCCGGCGCCGCGCCGCCCGGCCCGGTGACCGCGGCTCGGCGCCGCGCCACGGGACCGCACGAAGATGCCCCCGGTGAACCAGGCTTACGTCCGCCCCGGGCGGGCAGGCGGAATGGCACCCGAAGGTCGGGACAGTGAATGGAAGGAGTGCCGTGTCGTTTCTCTGGGCCATCATTGCGGGGCTCGTCATCGGTCTGCTGGCGAAGCTCGTCGTTCCCGGACGTCAGCCCATCCCCCTGTGGCTGACGGTCCTCCTCGGTATCGTCGGCGCCGTGGGCGGCAACGCACTCGCCACCGCCTTCGGTGTGCGCGACACCGGCGGCATCGACTGGATCCGCCACCTCTTCCAGATCGGCATCGCGGCCGCGCTCATCTCCTTCGTCGCCCCCATGTGGGCCCGACGGCGCGCCTGACCCGCCGAGGAGTACGACGGTGCAGCCGGACGCGGTGGTGACCGCGCCCGGCTGCACCGTCGTCGACCCAGTGCTTCCCCGCGGCGGGGCGCCCGGGCCGCCGGCCCGGGCGGCCCGCCGCCAGTCTGGAGACCCCCATGCGCCTCATGCCCCCGGCATCACCCCGGCCGCCCGCGGACGGCATCGCCGGCTGGGCCGCCGGCCTCGTCGACACCCTGGGCGGCCCCGGGGCCGGGCTGGTCGTCGCGTTGGAGAACCTGTTCCCGCCGCTGCCCAGCGAGGTGATCCTGCCGCTGACCGGGTTCGCCGCCGGGCAGGGGGTGCTCACGCTGGTCTCGGCGCTGTTCTGGACCACGCTCGGGTCGACCGCGGGGGCCGTGGCGCTCTACTGGATCGGCAGGGCCTTCGGCCGCGAGCGGATGCACGCGCTCTGGGCGAGGCTGCCGCTGGTGAAGTCGTCCGACCTGGAGCGCACGGAGGAGTGGTTCGCACGCCACGGCACCAAGGCGGTCTTCTTCGGCCGGATGGTGCCGGTCTTCCGCAGCCTCGTCTCCGTCCCCGCCGGGCTGGTGTGCATGCCCGTGCCCCTCTTCCTCGCGCTGACCGCGCTCGGCAGCCTGGTGTGGAACTCCGCGCTGGTGCTCGCCGGTTACTGGCTGGGCGACCGGTGGGGCGCCGTGGAGAAGTACGTGGGGATCGTCTCCAAGGCGGTCCTGGTCCTGGTGGTGCTCGCCCTCGCGGCCTACGCGGTCCTGCGGGCGCGCGGCCGCGGCCGGCCGGGGGGCCGAAGGTCCTGACGGTCCGTCCGCACGCCCCGCGGCGGGCCGCCCCCGCGGCCGTCCCCGCCCGCCGGCTCCCGCGGTGGAGGGAACGCCAAGGAGGTGTGCACCCGGTGCTAACGACCTCCCGGCGTCCCCCCGGCACGCTGGAGGCACGTTCTCCCGACGGGGGAGGCGACACACCGGAAGGACCACACGGATGAGGCGCAAGTCCATTCTCGCCCTGCTGACCGCGTCGACGGCCGCGGCGGCCCTGCTCGGCACGGCCCAGCCCGCCGGCGCCGACACCACCGGCGCGACGGCGGTCCGGGCGGGAACCTTCAAGCTGTACGAGCACGACGACTACAAGGGCGGCTACCGCACGTACAACGGTACCGACCGGTTCCTGAAGAACGACTTCTGGCGGAACCCGGCGACCGGCAAGGAGACCACCCGCACGGTCAACGACGGGGCCAGCTCGATGAGGAACGACTCCGGCCACGCGGTCTTCCTCTACCAGAACGGCGACGGCAGGCGGTGCTCCGGGCTCCGGTACACGGCGGAGAAGTACTCCAAGGACTCGGACCTGTCCCGCAACAGCAGCAACCCGTCGTTCGACAACAAGGCGAGCTGCGTCGTCTTCCAGTGAGGCGCGGTCCGGGGCCGTGAAGGAGTACGCGTTCCATGCGCCCACGCGCCGTCCCACCGCCGGCCCTGCCGGTCCTGACGGTCCTTTTGCCGCTGCTCCTGCCGGGCTGTTCGGCGCCCGCCGCCCCGCCGCCGGCCCCGGCGGCCTCCGCCGAACCACCCCCGCCGCCGGGGCCGGAGGCGGTCGCCCTGGCACTGCCCTTCGACGCCTACGAGCAGTGGCTGCCGGAGCGGTACGCCGTCGAGGCCGCCGAGGAGCTGCTGACGCGGGAGTGCATGCGCCGCGCGGGCCTCGGCTGGCGCGTCGTACCGCCGCCGCCCGCGGAGGCCCTCGACCCGCCGCACCGGACCCGCTACGGCCTGATCGAGGCCGTGGTGGCCCGGCGCTACGGCTACCACCTGCCGCCCGAGGCGCCCGCGCTGCGGGAGTTCCGCGCCGCCCGGGCCGCCCGCGACGAGGCGCTCTCCCCCCGCGAGGCGCGCGCCGCCTACGGCGACGACGGCGAGGGCGGCTGCGCCCGGCAGTCGTACGAGCGGCTGTGGAGCGGCGGCCCGAAGCCCGACCACGACGCGTACCACGCGATCGCCGCCGACCTCTTCGAAAGGAGCGGGAGCGATCCGCGCGTCCTGCGTGCGACCGCCGCGTGGAGCGCCTGCATGCGTGCCGGGGGGTACGACTACGCCCGCCCCTCGGAGGCGGCCGGGGACCCGGCCTGGAAGGACTCCCCGGCCCCCTCGCCGGAGGAGGTCGCCACCGCGCGGGCCGACGTGGCCTGCCAGCGCAGGACCGGGTACGTGACGACGTGGGCGTCGGTGGAGACCGACCTGCAGAAGCGGGCGATCGCCGCGGACCGCGGCACCCTGCGGGAGTTCGCCGCCGCCAACCGGCGCAACGTGGAGGCCGCCCGCCGGGTGCTCGCCGGGAAGCGGCCCTGACGTTCAGGGGCGGGCGCCGGGGCGGCAGTCGCTCGGCGGCGCCCCGTACGCGCCGCGGAAGGCCCGGGTGAAGTCCGAGGCCCGGGGGAAGCCCCAGCGCGCGCCGATGACGTGGACGGGGGTCGCCACCAGCGCCGGGTCGGCCAGGTCCCGGCGGGCGCGCTCCAGCCGCTGCGCGCGGATCCACGCGGCCAGCGTCTCCTCCTCGTCCCGGAAGATCCGGTGCAGGTAGCCCACCGAGACGTGGTGGGCGGCCGCCACGGCCCGCGGGGTCAGCTCCGGGTCCTGGAGCCGCTGCTGAACGTACGCCCGGACGCGCCGCACCAGCGCCCGCCGCCGCGCCTCGCCCGGGGCCACCGCCTCCCCGCCCCGCGCGGGCGCGAGCAGGGCGGACAGCAGGTCGAGCAGGACGGCACCGAGGCGGGGGCCGTCCTCGTCGCGGTACGACCCCGCGTCCTCCACCAGCTGCCGCAGGAGCGTCGCCAGCAGCGCGCCGACGCCCTCCCGGGCCGGCACCGGCAGGATCGCGGGCCGGTCGCGGCCGGGCGGGACGACCAGCCGCCGCTCGACGAGGAGACCGGTGCCCAGCACCGTCCCGCCGCCGGCGCCGTCCGCCCGCATGACGTAGGGCCGTGAGGTGTCCTGCACGCACAGGTCGTACGGGTCGGTCACGGCCCCGCCGCCGGGCCCCTCGACGGTCATCCGGCCGCGCAGCGGCAGCGACACGTGGAGCAGCCCGGGGTCGGAGCGCCGGATCAGCGCCGGCGTCCGCCGCAGCGTCATCGGCGGGTGCTCGGTCGTCCACACCCGCACCGCGCCGAACGCCAGGACGCGCTGGTGCGCGGTGAAGCCGGGCGGGTGGTCGCTCGCGACCTCCACCGGCACGTACGTGCCCGCCAGGTGCTCGCGCCAGCGGTCCAGCCGCTCGCCCTCGGGCACGTCCGCACCGTGGAACACCGTCTCGTCCAGCACCGCGCCTCCCGTCGGATCGCCTCCCCCAGAACTGTACGCAAGCGTATGGATCGAGGGGTCGCGAACCGGCCACGGTCCCCCTCCCCCGTCCGGCGGAGGGACCTCGTACCGGGGCGGGACGCGCCCGGGCCGGCGGGGTCGCCGCGCCGCCGTACCGGGCCCGGTCAGGCCCCGGGCGGCCGTGCGGCGTGATAGGAACGGGACGGACGAAGGGAGGGAGGACATGCCGCGGTACGACGCGCCACGCACGACGGGAGCGCACCGCGCCACGGGCGTGCTGGGCTCGGCCGCGGCGGCGGTGGCCGCCGTCCTCCTCGCCGTGCTCGGCGTCCTCGCCCCGGCCGCCCACTCGGTCCGGACGGCCGCGCCCGCCCCG
>JAAXOU010000332.1 GCA_012396115.1 Streptomyces somaliensis DSM 40738
CGCCGCACCGGAGGCGCGGGCGGTCGCGCCGGGGGTCGGGTACCGGGTGGTGGACGTGCCGTCGTCCCGTGGCACCGCCCGGGTGCACCTGCTCTCGGCGGACCTGCGCGACCCGCGGGTGTCGGTGGGGCTGCTGTACCCGGGGGCGGTCGCGGCGCGGGCCCCGCTGTCGGCGCTCGCGAACGGCGCGGGGGCGGTCGCGGGGGTCAACGGCGACTTCTTCAACATGTCGGAGGCCCAGCACCCGGGCGTGCCCGCGACGGGCGCCCCGGTCGGCCCGGCGGTGGCGGAGGGGCGGGCACTGAAGGCGGCGGTGCCGCGCGGGCAGCGGTTCGGCCCGGCGCTGCCGCCGGGTACGAACACCCGCATGGTGCTGGGCGTCGACGGCGAGGGGCGGGCGCGCCTCGGCGAGTTGGCGCTCGACGGGGAGGTGCGGACGGCCGGCGGGCGGCTCCCGCTGGGCGGGCTCAACCAGTACGCCCTGCCCGTCGGTTCCGTGGGCGCGTTCACCCGTGACTGGGGGACCGTGTCGCGGCTGCGGGCCACGTGCGGCACGGACACCGACCGGGGAGCGCCCTGCAGCACGGAGACGTACGAGGTGAGGGTGCGCGGCGGCCGGGTCGTCGCGGTGGCGGAGGCGCCCGGGGCGGGGGTGATCGCCGCGGGCACGCAGGTCCTGGTGGGCCGCGAGGCGGGCGCGCGGTGGCTGCGCGGGCTGGCGGTGGGCGACCAGGTGGCGGTGCACCACCGGCTGGTGCCGGTCGGCGCGGAGCCGGGGGTGTCCTTCCGGGTGGCGGTGGGCGGTCACCCGGTCCTGCGCGGCGGGAGTCCGCTGGCGGGGATGGACGCGGCGACCGCCGCGGTGCGCTCGGCGGCGGGGGTCGCGGACGGCGGGCGGCGGCTGCTGCTCCTGGCGCTGGACGGCGGTCCGGAGTTCCGCCCGGGGCTGACCGTCGTGGAACTGGCTTCGGTGCTACGGGAGTTGGGCGCGTCGGACGGGGTCAACCTGGACGGCGGCGGGTCGTCGACGCTGGTGGCCCGCGCGGACGGCGCCACCTCGGTACGGGTGCTGAACCGTCCCAGCGGCGGCGTCGAGCGGTCCGTGCCCAACGGGATCGGCGTGTTCGTCCGCCCGTGAGGCGCGGTCCCGCTCGCGGACGGGCCGCCGGTGTGCTACGGCCTGACGTTGCCGACCACGTCGGCGGTGGCGGAGACCCCGTTGTAGATGGTCGGGGCGAGGCTCGTGCCGGCGAGGAAGAAGCCCAGCAGGCCGCAGACGATCGCGTGGGAGAGCTTGAGGCCGCCACTGCGCAGGAAGACGACCGCCAGGATCAACAGAAGCAACACGACGGAGATGGTGACGGCCATGTGTCGTCCTCCTCGGCCCGGTGCCGTACGGGGCGTACGGCGTTCGGCGGCCAGTCTGGCCCAGCGGCGGCGCCGGACGGCCGTACGGCACGTAGGCCGAACGGGTACGAATCGGGCAACTGTCACATATGCCTCTCAGCGGTCGCGTCCGGTCCGGTCGGCGGGGCCGGTGCGAGCGACGCCCAGTGCACGGTCCGGTCACACCAGCGGTCCGGCAGGACCCGGTCGTGGCCCACCGCGAGGAGCCCTGCGCCGTGTTCGCGGCGGTACTCCTCGACGACGGCGACCGGCGCGACCGGCGCGGCCGTGGGGGACGCGTCGAGCACGGCGGTCGTACCCGGCGGTGGTGCGGGCGAGCCGGCGCACGGGCGGCCTCCCCGGCGAAGCCGCCGGACGCGGCGCCCCCGCGCCGTACGGGCGGGGTCCTTCGGGGGGCGGGGGAGGTCAGCGGGGGAACAGCTCGAAGGTGACCGCGGGCACGCCTCCGAACCGCTCGGCGGCCGACCGGGCGCCGCCGGTGAGGAGGTTGCGGCAGTACGCCTCCGGCTCCTCGTCCGTCAGCGCCTCGATGTACGTGCGGTGTTCCAGCAGGGAGCGCACGGCGCGTTCCAGGCCGGGCCGCGCGTCGACGGCGTGGGTGGGGCGGGGGGAGCCGGCGGCGGCGACCCAGCGGACCCCGTTCCACGGGTCGAGGCCCTGCCCGGCCAGTTCGGGGAAGATCCAGCGGTTGCCCGCGTCGGCGGCCGCGTCGAGCACCGCGCGGCCCACGGCGACGTGGTCGGGGGTGTTCCAGAAGCCGCCGCCCCAGGTGTCGCGGTGGTTGAGCGTGACCACCAGCTCGGGGCGGTGGCGGCGGATCGCGGCGGCGACGTCCCGGCGCAGGCCGAGGCCGTACTCGACGACGCCGTCCCGGTGGTCGAGGAACTCCACCTCGCCGACGCCGACGACGGCCGCGCTCGCCCGTTGCTCCCGCTCGCGCAGTGGCGCGCAGTCGGCGGGTGCCAGGCCGTCGATCCCCGCCTCGCCGCGGGTGGCGAGCACGTACACCACCTCGCGCCCGGCGTCGGTCCAGCTCGCGACGGCCGCGGAGCAGCCGTACTCCAGGTCGTCGGGGTGCGCGACGACGGCGAGCGCCTTCCCCCAGTCCTCGGGCATCGGCCGCAGCGGGGTGGCCGGGCCGTCCGCCGGCAGGCTCTCCTGGTCCCTCATGGGCGCAGGATACGGCCACCCCGGCCCCGCCGCCCCCGGTGCCGCGGCCACCGGTCCGGGGCGGTCCGTCCCGGCGGGGAGGCTCCGGCCCGGGGGGCGGACCGCCGGGAGCGGCGTCCCGAAGCGGCGGCCCGGGGCCGGGGCCTCGGCCGGATGGGGTGACAATGGGTGCGTCCGCGCGCCCCGCCCGGAGTTCCGTACGGCCCGCAGGAGACCCGCCCCCGTGCCCACCCGCATCCCGCACACCGGCAGGGACGACCTGCGGGCCGACTGCTCCGGCTGCTTCGGCCTCTGCTGCGTCGCGCTGCCCTTCGCCCGGTCGGCCGACTTCGCCGCCGACAAGCCCGCCGGCACGCCCTGCGGGAACCTCGGCGACGGCTTCCGCTGCGGCGTCCACGCGCGGCTGCGCGACGTCGGCTACACGGGGTGCACGGTCTTCGACTGCTTCGGAGCCGGCCAGAAGGTGTCCCGGGTGACGTTCGGCGGCCGTGACTGGCGGGCCGAGCCGGATTCGGCGGGCGCGATGTTCGCGGTGTTCCCGATCGTGCGGCAGCTGCACGAACTCCTGCGGTACGCGGCGGAGGCCCTGGACCTCGCGGCGGCCCGGCCCGTCCACCGGGAGCTGCGCCGCCGCCACGACGAGGTCGACGCCCTGACCCGCGGCGACGTGCGGGCCCTGCTGGCGCTGGACGTTCCGGCGCTGCGCGCGGAGGTGAACGCCCTGCTGCTGCGCGCCAGCGAGCTGGCCAGGTCGGGGGTGCCGGGGCGCCGCGTGGACCACCGGGGGGCCGATCTGGTGGGGGCGCGGCTGCGCGGCGCGAAGCTGCGGGGGGCGAGCCTGCGCGGCGCCCGGCTGATCGCCGCCGACCTGTCGGGGGCGGACCTGCGCGAGGCCGACCTGACCGGGGCGGACCTGCGGGGCGCCGACCTGTCCGGCGCGGACCTGACGGGGGCGCTGTTCCTGACGCAGCCGCAGTTGACCGCCGCCCGGGGCGACGGCGCGACGCGGGTCCCCGCCGCGCTGCGGCGCCCGGGGCACTGGGCGGCGTAGCGCGGCGGGAGGCGCCCGCTCCGGTGCCTCGGCCCTCCGCGGCGGGCCGGGTCGCGGCCGTTTCCCTGCGGGTGGCGGAAGCGCCCCGCCAACCCACCAGCGAACTCCAGGAAAAAAGCTGGACATAGAGGGATATTTACTTTCAGCGGCCAATTGGCGTCCGTATAGCGGACGTTGGACCGCACCTTCAGGACAAGAACTGGTCAAGAAGTTGACCGGTATCTGTCAGGTCAAGGTCCCCTCCTGTCACTCTCGTCCGCATCCCCACCCCCACTCCTCACGGACCGAGAGAAGGAGACCGCGTGTCCCCGCACTCCCGCTCGTCGCGGCGCACCCCCCTGCGCGCCGCCGCCCTCGCCGCCACCGCCGCCATGGTCGTCGTGGGCGTGCAGTCCGGCACCGCCGCCGCCACCGACGCCGGGCCGGCCGCCGCGG
>JAAXOU010000333.1 GCA_012396115.1 Streptomyces somaliensis DSM 40738
ATCAGCCGCTCGTCGACGGACTTCGCCTCGGCGGGGTCCCCCCGGGGGGTGGTGACCTCGGGGACGGGGCGTTCCAGGGGGGTGGGGAAGCCGCGGACGATCAGGTCGAGCAGCTCGACGGTGCCCAGGCCCTGCCGGGCCCCGGGCGGGGCGGGTGCCGCGGCGAGCACGGGGTGGAAGACGCCGCGGGCGACGGCCTTCTCCAGGTCCTCGACGAGGGTCTTGACGTCGACGTCCTCGCCGCCGAGGTAGCGGTCCATGAGGGTCTCGTCCTCGCTCTCCGCGATGACGCCCTCGATGAGGCGGTTGCGGGCGCCCTCGATCAGGGCGAGCCGGGCGTCGTCCGGGGGGTCCTCCCTCCGCTCCCCGGAGGAGTAGTCGAAGACCTCGCGGGTGAGGAGGCCGACGAGACCGGTGGCGGGGGCGTGGCCGTCGGCGGCCGCGGGGCCGAGCAGGGGCACGTGGAGGGGGAGGACCGCGTCGGGGTCGTCGCCGCCGAAGACCTCGCCGCAGACGCCGACGAGCCGGTCGAAGTCGGTGCGGGCGGTGTCGAGGTGGGTGACGACGATGGCGCGGGGCATGCCGACGGCAGCGCACTCCTCCCACAGGAGGCGCGTGGAGCCGGGGACGGCGTCGGCCTCCTGCGCGGCCGAGACGACGAAGAGGGCGGCGTCGGCGGCGCGCAGGCCGGCGCGGAGCTCGCCCGTGAAGTCGGCGTAACCGGGGGCGTCCAGGAGGTTGATCTTGCAGCCGGACCATTCGACGGGGACGAGGGAGAGCTGCACGGACCGCTGCCGGCGGTGTTCGATCTCGTCGTGGTCGGAGAGGGTGGAGCCGTCCTCCACGCGCCCGGCCCGGTTGACGGCGCCCGCGGTGAGGGCGAGGGCCTCGACGAGGGTGGTCTTGCCCGATCCGCTGTGGCCGACCAGCACCACGTTCCTGATGGAGGAGGGACGGTCGGCCGTCGCCGCCCCGCCGGCGGCCCCGGTGCGGGTGTTCGCCTTGTCGCCCATGGTCGTTCCTCCCGATCGCCGGTGGAGGGTGGGGTGGAGCGGGCGCGGGAGCGGTGCGGGGGCCCGGTCCCGGCCCCGGCGGGACGGCTCCGTGGGCGCCCGCGGTCGTTCTTCGAGCTTTCCACTCCGCCCGGGCCGCGTCCACACGCGGGGTCTCCGCCGACGCCGGAGCGGTGGCGGCGCGGGCGCCCGGGGTGGGGAGGGGACGCGCGTGGCTACGATGGGCCAGCCGGTGGCCGTAGGGGCCGCCCGGGCACCACCGACCCCTCGGGAAGGCCATGCTGAACAAGTACGCGCGTGCTTTCTTCACGCGTGTTCTCACACCGTTCGCCGCGTTTCTGCTCCGACGCGGGGTGAGCCCCGACGCGGTGACGATCGTCGGGACCGCGGGCGTCGTGGTGGGGGCGCTGGTCTTCTTCCCGCGCGGGGAGCTCTTCTGGGGCACGGTCGTGATCACGCTGTTCGTGTTCTCCGACCTCGTCGACGGCAACATGGCGCGTCAGGCGGGGGTGTCCAGCCGCTGGGGCGCCTTCCTGGACTCGACGCTCGACCGGGTCGCGGACGGCGCGATCTTCGGCGGGTTCGCGCTGTGGTACGCGGGCGGCGGCGACGACGACGTGCTGTGCGCGGTGTCGATCTTCTGCCTGGCGAGCGGCCAGGTCGTGTCGTACACCAAGGCGCGGGGGGAGGCCATCGGACTGCCCGTCGCGGTGAACGGCCTGGTGGAACGGGCCGAGCGGCTGGTCGTGTCGCTGGTCGCGGCGGGTCTGGCGGGTCTGGAGGCGTTCGGCGTGCCGGGCGTGCGGGTGCTGCTGCCGGTGGCGCTGTGGCTGGTGGCCGCCGGCAGCGCGGTCACCCTGGGGCAGCGGGTCGTCACGGTACGGCGCGAGGCGGCGGCGGCCGACGCGGCGGCCGGCGCGCGGGCCGGCGGGGACCCGCGCACGGACAGGGGGAGCGTGTCGTGAACGCGGTGGGGGAGCGCCTGGTGGACGCCCTGTACGGGCTGGGCTGGGCGACGGTGAAGGGGCTGCCGGAGCCGGTCGCCGAGGGGCTCGGGCGGCGGATCGCGGACGCGGCGTGGAGGCGGCGCGGCCAGGGCGTGCTGCGGCTGGAGGCGAACCTGGCGCGGGTCGTGCCGGACGCCTCGGCGCAGCGGCTCGCCGAGCTGTCGAGGGCCGGGATGCGCTCGTACACGCGCTACTGGACGGAGTCCTTCCGGCTGCCGTCGTGGAGCGCGGACCGGGTGGCGCGGACCGTCGACATGCAGGACGCGCACCACCTCCTGGACGGCCTCGCCGCCGGGAGGGGGGTGGTGCTCGCCCTGCCGCACCTGGCCAACTGGGACCTGGCCGGGGCGTGGGCGACCCGGACGATGGGCCTGCCGTTCACCACCGTCGCGGAGCGGCTGAGGCCGGAGTCGCTGTACGACCGGTTCGTGGCGTACCGGGAGTCCCTCGGCATGGAGGTGCTGCCCCACACGGGCGGGGCCGCCTTCGGGGCGATGGCGCGTCGGCTGCGGGCGGGCGGACTGGTGTGCCTGGTCGCGGACCGCGACCTGACGGCCACCGGGGTGGAGGTGGACTTCTTCGGGGAGCGGGCGAGGATGCCCTCGGGGCCCGCGCTGCTCGCGCAGCGGACCGGGGCGCCGCTGCTGTCGGCGACGCTCTGGTACGACGGCCCGGTCATGCGCGGGCGGGTGCACCCGCCGGTCGACGTGCCGGAGTCGGGCACGCGCGCCGAGAGGACGGCCTCGATGACGCAGGCCCTGGCGGACGTCTTCGCCGCCGGGATCGCCGAGCACCCGCAGGACTGGCACATGCTGCAGCGGCTCTGGCTCGCCGACCTGGAGCACGCGGAGGGACCGAGGTGAGGATCGGCATCGTCTGCCCGTACTCCTGGGACGTGCCGGGCGGCGTCCAGTTCCACATCCGCGACCTGGCGGAGCACCTCGTCCGGCTCGGCCACCACGTGTCGGTGCTGGCCCCCGCCGACGACGGGACGCCGCTGCCGCCGTACGTCGTGTCGGCCGGGCGGGCCGTGCCCGTGCCGTACAACGGGTCGGTGGCCCGGCTGAACTTCGGTTTCCTGTCGGCGGCGCGGGTGCGGCGGTGGTTGCACGAAGGCACGTTCGACGTGATCCACATCCACGAGCCGGCGTCCCCGTCGCTGGGGCTGCTGGCGTGCTGGGCCGCCCAGGGCCCGATCGTGGCGACCTTCCACACGTCGAACCCCCGGTCGCGGGCGATGATCGCGGCGTACCCGATCCTCCAGCCGGCGCTGGAGAAGATCAGCGCGCGCATCGCGGTGAGCGAGTACGCGCGGCGGACGCTGGTGGAGCACCTGGGCGGCGACGCGGTCGTCATCCCCAACGGCGTCGACGTGGACTTCTTCGCGCGCGCCGAGCCGAAGGACGCCTGGCGGTCGGGGGGCTCGGCCGAGGGCGGCACGCTGGGGTTCATCGGCCGGATCGACGAGCCCCGCAAGGGCCTGCCGGTGCTGATGCGGGCCCTGCCGAGGATCCTGCGGGCGCGGCCGGAGACGCGGCTGCTGGTCGCGGGGCGGGGCGACGAGGAGGAGGCCGTCGCGTCGCTGCCGGCCGGGGCGCGGCGGCGGGTGGAGTTCCTCGGCATGGTCAGCGACGAGGACAAGGCGCGGCTGCTGCGCAGCGTGGACGTGTACGTGGCGCCCAACACGGGCGGCGAGAGCTTCGGCATCATCCTGGTCGAGGCGCTGTCGGCGGGCGCCCCGGTGCTCGCCAGCGACCTCGACGCGTTCGCGCAGGTCCTGGACCACGGCTCGGCCGGCGACCTGTTCGCCAACGGGGACGCCGACGCCCTCGCCGACGCCGCGGTCCGGCTCCTGGCGGACGGGGAGCGGCGCGCCGCGCTGCGCGCGCGGGGCAGCGCCCACGTGCGGCGCTTCGACTGGTCGAGGGTCGGCGCGGACATCCTGGCGGTGTACGAGACGGTGGCGGACGGCGCGGCGTCGGTCGCGGCGGACGAGCGGACGACGGGTCTGCTGGCCCGGTGGGGGCTGGCGCGCGACTGAGGGGCCCCGCGGAGGACGGGGCGCGCCGGCGG
>JAAXOU010000334.1 GCA_012396115.1 Streptomyces somaliensis DSM 40738
GTCGCCGCGGCCGGGCGCCCCGTCCCGCGGGCGGCCGGCCGGGCCCCGACGCGCGGGGCCCCCGCCGCCTTCCCGCCGTCACTCGCCGCCGGTGACCTTCTCGGTCAGCGCGCTGTAGGCCAACTGCAGGACGTCCGCCCCGGCGAGGGCGGTGACGGCGCCCGTGAACGTACGCGTGGCCCGCGGCCACAGCAGCCCGGCGGCGGTCAGGGTCGTGACGGTCCAGACGCTCAGGCAGAAGGGGCACGAGACCAGTTCCCCCACCGTGTGCGAGGCGCCGCCGCGCGGCTCCTCGTGCACCTCGGCGGGAGCCTGGGGACCCCGGTACTCCGTGAAGGGCGCCCGCAGCGGGCGCGTCACCGCGCCCTTGCTCACCAGCCGGCTCAACCGGAAGGTCGCCACCGACGTCAGCGCCAGGTCCCACGGCTCCGGCCGCTCGGGCAGCGGGAGCCCCCGCGACCGCACGGCCGCCGACCACACCGCCGTGTAGCCGGTGAAGGCGGCGAGCGCCGCGGCGTGCCCGCCCATCGAAGAGGGCTCCTCCTCCCGGGCGTAGACGTGGCGCAGCCGCTCGGCGATGCGTGTGATCAGCTCTGACATCCCGTTTCCTCGCTCCCCGCGCGTCATCGGCCCGCGCGTCGTCGGCCCAGGCACGAGTGCCCCGGCGGGCCCGCCCGAACCCCCGGCCGGCCCCCCGACGGGACGGACGGCCGCCGGACGGACGGGACCGGCCCCCGGGGCCGTCCGTCCGGCGGCCACCCGGACCACCGCGCTGGTGGGCTGCGACCCGTCGCGGTAGGGATGGAAAGAAACCGGCCGTACCCCTACGGATCGCGCCGTTCTTCCGCACAGGGCGCACATCCCGGGTACCCGGCCCCCGCCGTGACCCCCCACCCGCGAAGGAAACGCCCATGACGTTCAACCCCCTGGAGCAGCGCGGCATCCCGCTGGACCGCCAGGTCCGCAGCTGGCGGGAACTCGACGTGGCCCCGATCGACCCGGACCACTGCGACCCCTACACCCGATGCCGGATCATCACCATGAACGGCATCGAGGTCGAAGCGATCATGTTCAGCCACCACCTGGCGCGCAACACGGTGGACCCCGAGGTCAAGCGGCAGCTCGCGCAGGTCCGCTACATCGAGGCGCAGCAGCAGAAGGCCGTCAACTGGCTCCTCCCCGGGGTGTCGTCGGTGCTGGAGACGACGATCGCCTACGAGCAGGTCGCGGTCGACCTGACCGCCTGGGTGGCGCGCATGGAACCGGACCCGTACCTGAAGCAGGCGTACCAGTTCGGCGTGCTGGAGGACTTCGACCACCTGTACCGGTACGCGAACCTCTACGAGATGATCGAGCACCGCAAGGCGGAGGCGATCGTCGACGGCCTGACCGAGGTCATGCCCGGCCGTCCCACCCGGTTCCACCACCGCGACCCGGTCGACAACGTCCGCGACCCCTACGCCAAGGACGGGACGGACCCGCTGTCGAAGCTGCACGCGCTGACGATCATGTCGGCGGAGCAGCAGACGATGAACTTCTACATGAACACCGGCCCCACCTACATGGAGCCGATCGCCCGGCAGCTCTACCAGGAGATCGGCCTCATCGAGGAGGAGCACGTCACCCACTACGAGTCCCTCGTCGACCCGGGGGAGACCTGGTGGGAGCGGCTGGTCAACCACGAGTACAACGAGTGCTACCTCTACCACTCCTTCATGGAGCAGGAGACCGACCCCAAGGTCAGGGCGGTCTGGGAGCTGCACCTCAACATGGAGCTGGAGCACCTCCACACCGCCTGCGACCTGATGCGCCGCCACGACGGCCGGGACCCGGCCCAGGTGCTGGCGCCCGAGCTGCCGAACGTGCTCACCTTCGAGCCGAACAAGGAGTACGTGCGCGAACTGCTGGCCACGCAGATCGACCTCACCACCCTGGGCGCCGGGTACGTGCGCGAGGCCCACGAGCGGTTCGAGGCGATGCAGGCGCGGCTCCACGGCGGCGAGGCGCCGCCCAGCGACCGGGTCATGGCCGACCACCGGGAGGCGTTCGGCCGGGAGTACCGCCTGGAGACCGAGGGCGAACACCCCGACCCGGCCCTGCGGGAGAAGTGAGGACAGGCGATGGACACCACCGCGCCCACCCCGCAGGCCGGGGACGACAGGACCAGGGACGACGACGTCGTGTCGCTGCTGATGCGGCAGCACGGCGACATCCGCAACCTCTTCGACGAGGTGGAGAACGCCACCGGCGACGAGCGGCGGGACGCCTTCCGCCGCCTGGTGCGCCTCCTGGCCGTGCACGAGACGGCGGAGGAGGAGGTCGTACACCCCTTCACCCGCCGCAACGTGCCCGGCGGCGACGGGGTCGTGGAGGAACGGCTCGCCGAGGAGCGCGAGGCCAAGGAGGCCCTGGCCGCCCTGGAGGACACCGACCCGCACTCCCCGGACTTCACGGCGCGACTGCTGGAGCTGCGCACGGCGGTCCAGGAGCACGCCCGCGCCGAGGAGCGCTACGAGTTCGCCCACATCCGGCGCAGCGGCGACGCCGGCAGGCTCGCGGCGATGGCCCGCGGCGTCAAGGCGGCCGAGGCGATGGCACCGACCCGCCCCCACCCGGGCGTGGAGTCCGCCACGGCCAACCTGCTGCTGGGGCCGGTCGCCGCGTTGATGGACCGCACCAGGGACGCCGTGCGTTCGGCCATGGGCGGCTGACCGGCGAGGCGGCCGGTGCGCGTCGCGGAGACGGGATGCGCACCGGCCCCCCGGGAAGGCGCGAAGAGGCGCGCGGCCACGGCGCGCAGTCACGAAGAGAGGAGAAGAGGACCACATCATGGCGAACGCAGCCGCCCCCTCCCGGCCCGCCCCCCTGATACGGCGCTCACTGGGGGTCTTCACACTGATCGGCGCCGCCCTGATGGCCGGGCTCGACGAGATCGTCTTCCACCAGATCCTGCACTGGCACCACTTCTACGACCGCTCCACACCGGGCATCGGCCTGCTCTCCGACGGCCTCCTGCACACCGCCGAGCTGTGCGCCCTGGCCGCCGGCGCGGTCCTCTACGCCGACCTGCGCCGACGCCGGGCCCTGTCGCCGGCGCACGCCCGCGCCGGGTTCGTCCTCGGCCTCGGGGCCTTCCAGGTCTTCGACGGCGTCGTCGACCACAAATTGCTGCGCCTGCACCAGATCCGCTACGGGGTGGACCTCACCCCCTACGACCTGACGTGGAACGCCGTCGGGCTCCTGCTGCTCCTCCTCGGGGCCGTCCTGGCCGTGCGGGCCCGCCCCCGGGTGGACGACCGGCGGGCGGACGGGTGAGGGCGGGCACCGGCGTCCTCCTGGGCGCCGCGGGCCACACGGCCGGGGGCTTCGGCCAGGTCGTCGCCGCGGCCGCGCTGGTGGCGGCCGCCGCGTACCTCCTGGCCGCCCTGCGCCTGCGCGGCCGCGGCGACGCCTGGCCCCAGCGGCGCGACGCGTCCTTCGTCGTGGGCTGCACGGCCATCGCCCACGCGATGACGACACCGCTGCCCGGCGGCCCCTTCACCGCGCACATGGCGCACCACGTCGTCACGGCCATGGCCGCCCCCCTCCTCGTGGTCCTCGGACGGCCCCTGACCCTGGTGCTGCGCTCCCTGTCGCCCGGGCGCGTGCGGCGCGGGCTGCTGGCCGTGGCGCACTGCCGGTTCGCGGCCTGGCTGGTCTTCCCGCCCGTGGCGGCGGTGCTGGACATGGGCGGCCTGTGGCTGCTGCACCGCTCGCCGCTCCTGGCCGCCACCCACCAGTGGCCGCTGCTGGACGCCGTCGTACAGGTCCACCTGCTGGCCGCGGGGCTGCTCTTCGCCTTCGCCGTGTGCCGACTCGACCCCGTACGCCACCGGTGGGGCCTGGCCCTGCGGGGCACCACCCTGCTCCTCGCCGGCGCGGTCCACGCCGTGCACCTGCTGGACCGGGGGCTGCCCTGTGACGCGGAGTTGATGAACGCGAAGCTGCTCAACGCCGAGTGGGCCCTGGACTCGGCGCGGGGCGCGATGGAGATCCACGCGGCGGCCGGG
>JAAXOU010000335.1 GCA_012396115.1 Streptomyces somaliensis DSM 40738
CGGGCCGGCCCGGGCCCCGGCGGGTGAGGGCGGGGGTGCGCCGGGGCGAGGGTGTGCCGGGACGGGGGTGCGCCGGGGGCAGGACCCCCGGCGGGACCCCAGGCGCGCTCACTCCAGGACGCGGGACTCGCCGACCGCCAGGTCCCAGAGGCGGTCGCGGGGCAGGCCCGCGGACTCCCAGGCGGCGTGGAGGCGGGTCAGGGGTTCCAGGACCGGCTCGGAGGACAGGACGAAGGTCGCCCAGTGCATCGGGGCCATGACCCGGGCCCCCAGGTCCCGGAAGGCGCGGACGGCCTCCTCCGGATCGGTGTGGACGTCGCCGAGCCACCAGCGGGGCGCGTACGCGCCGATGGGCATCAGCGCCAGGTCGATGCCGGGGTGGCGCTCGGCGATGCGGCGGAACCAGTGGCCGTAGCCGGTGTCGCCGGCGAAGTACACGCGCCGCCCGCGGGGGTCGCGCAGGACCCAGCCGCCCCACAGGGAGCGGCAGGTGTCGGTGAGGGTCCGCTTGGACCAGTGGTGGGCCGGGACGAACTCGAAGCGGACGCCGCGCAGTTCGGCCGCCTCCCACCAGTCGAGCTCGGTGACGGTGGTGAACCGGCGGCGGCGGAACCAGCGGCCGAGGCCGGCGGGGACGAACAGCGGCGTGGTGCGCGGGAGCCGGCGCAGGGTGGGCGCGTCCAGGTGGTCGTAGTGGTTGTGGCTGATGACGACCGCGTCGACGGGCGGCAGGTCCGCCCAGCGGACGCCGACGGGCGTGACGCGGGCCGGGGTGCCGAGGATGCGGCGGGACCACACGGGGTCGGTGAGGACGGTGAGGCCGCCGATGCGCACGACCCAGCTGGCGTGGCCCGCCCAGGTGACGGCCAGCGTCCCCGGTCCGGCGGGGGGCGGCGGGCCGGGGGCGAACGGCAGCTTCGGGACGTCGCGCAGGCCGTCGCTGCCGGGGCGCAGGGCCGCGGAGCCCTCGCGGGCCAGGCGGGCGAAGGCGTGGACGCCGGGCAGCGGCGCGGTGAGCCGGTCGGCGAAGGAACGGGGCCATGTGCGGACCTCCCCCAGCGGCCGGGTGGCCGGGCCGGGCCCCGGGGGCGGGGCGGGGGCGGTGAGGTCGGTGGACGTCCCGTCCGTCATCTGCGGTTCCCTCCGGCGGTGTGGGCACGGTCCGGGTGCGGGGCGGCGCCGCGGAGCGCGGCCGACAGGGTCTCCAGGGCCCGGGCCACGTGCGGCGGGTCGAGGGGGTCGTCGGCGTGGAGCGCCTCCAGCCGCTCGGCCTGCGTGGCCCCCAGCAGCGGGGTGGTGGCCAGGCGGACGCGCAGGGCTCCCAGCTCGTCCCCGAAGCGGTGGCCGCCGGGCACGGGGACGCCGAGCCGCGCGGTCAGGTGCTCCTCCAGCTCGATGGAGTCGGTGACGCCCCGCACGGCGAGGGCGTCGCGGAGCGGACCGAGGTCCGCGTACAGGTGGCGGCCGGCCTCGGGCGGCAGGGCGAGGGCGCCGGCGGCGAGCACCACGCGGTGGGCCTCGGCGGCCAGGCGGGCGTGGAGGGCGGTCGCGGCGGCGTTCCGCGCGGTGACGGCCTCCGGCTCGTCGAGGGCGTGGGCGACGGCCGCGGCCAGCGGGCCCGGCAGGTCGGCGCCGAGCGCGGTGAGCACGTCGAGGGTGCGGGCCCGGTGGGCGGCGCCGGGGGCTCCGACGGGGAAGCGGGCCACGGCGGCCGGCCAGGAGGCGGGGGTGACCGCGCCGGCGAGGTCGCACAGGACGGTGACGTCGTCGGGGCACATCTCGGCGGGGCTGACGAAGACCGTGTCGTGCGGGTGGTGCACGGTGTCCCGCCAGGTCTCGTCGCTGACGATGTGCAGCCCCTCCCCGACGGCCGCCTCGCACGCCTCGCGGACGAGTTCGGGCGGGGCGACGGTGCCAGTGGGGTCGTCGGCGACGCCGAGCAGCAGGACGGCGGGGCGGCCGCCCTCCGCGCGCACCCGCCGCACCGTCTCCAGCAGCGCGTACGAGTCGGGGACGCCGCCGCACTCGGCCGGCGTCGGCACGTGGTAGGCGGGCCGGCCCAGGAGGCGGGCCTGCGGGGTCCAGGTCAGCGGGCAGGGGCGCGGCATCAGCACGTCGCCGCCGTGCGCGGCGAGCAGCGCGGTCAGCAGCGGCCCGGCGCCCGGCGAGGCGACGAGGTCCTCGGGGTGGCAGCGCAGGCCGCGCCGCGACCAGTAGCCGCAGGCCGCCTCGCGCAGCACGGGGCCGCCGCCGGGCGGCTCGGGATCGGGCCGGGAGGCGGCCCCGGCCAGCAGTCCGGCGAGTTCCTCCACGACGGGGAGGCCGGTGTCGGGGGCGGGCGGGGCCTGGCGCACCTGCCCGTGGGGGTGCCCGGAGGCGGAGCTGCGCGTCACCACGACCTCCCGTGCGTCTGCGGACTGAAACCCTTTATACGGAGGTTCACGACGGTTCGCCGTTCGGGGATCGGGGGGCGACGGGGGGCGGGGCGAGGCGTGCCAGCTCCTTCTCCAGGCCCCGGCCCCGGCTCCGCACGATCTGCGCGGCCACGTCGGAGAGCTTGCGGTTGGTGAGCTGGGAGACGCGCCGCAGCACGGCGTACGCCTCCTCGACGCCGCAGCCGAGGACGTGTACGACGATGCCGCCGGCCTGGTCGATGACGGGCCGGGAGCGCAGCGCGGTCTCCAGCTGGCCGACCTCGGTGAGGGCCGCGCGGTAACGGCGGTCGCGGACGAGGCCCTCGGTGGCCTCCTCGCCGAGGACGGCGGCGGGGCCCCGGGCGGCGTTGGCCAAGGCGCCGGGACGGAAGCCGTAGAGGTTGAGGGTGACGAGGACGCCGGCGTGGTGGAACGGCAGCGTGACGCTGGAGCGCACCCCGGCGGCGAGGGCGGCGGCGCGGTAGGCGGGCCACCGGTCGTCGTGGAGCAGGTCCCCGGCGACGACGGGCTCGCCGCTGTCGAGCGCCGCCCTGATGGGGCCGTCGCCGGAGTCGAGCTGGACGCTGACGAGGGCGGCGAGGTCGGGGTGCGTGGCGGTGGTGCGGCGCTCGTCCCGCTCCTGCTCCTCCTCGTCGCCGAGGGTGGCGACCGCGCCGCAGCAGGCCGGGAGGGAGCGGACACACTGCTCGGCGAGCTGCTGGAGCCGGCGTACGGCGAACGCCGAGTCGGTTCCTTCGTACTCGGGCTCGATCGGCATGGGGGGTGGCATCTCCTTCCGGGATGCGGCTGCCCGGTGCGTGTCCGGTGAAACGGCGCCGCGTGCGACGGGCCCGGCACGATTACCGTGCCGATATGCGGACAACAGGGCATACGGCCGGAGGTCGCGCACGGGTGTGCGCTCCGGGGTGCGGTACTGGAGCGGGAGCCGGGGCGGGTGCGCCGGGCGGAGCGGGGGCCTTGGGATGAGCGAGACGGGCGCGTTCGGCGAGGACCTCGCGGACTTCGTCCGGCGGGTGGCGGAGCTGCGCAGCGCGCGCGCCCTGCCGCCGGAGGAGCAGCGGGGCGTGCTGGACGCCGCCCTGTTCGAGCTCCAGCACGCGGCGGAGACGCTGTGGCCCCGGTACGAGCGGCTGGTGGCGCGCGCCCCGGAGGGCACGTCGGCGGAGCGGCGGGAGCGCCAGCTGCTGAAGACGGTGTTCCAGCGGCTGCCGCTGCCCGTGGCACTGGTTGACCGGGACACGGTGGTGCGGCGGATGAACCTGGCCGCGACGACGCTCACCGGCGTCCGGGCCGGGTACGCGACGGGCCGTCCGCTGTCCGCGCTGTTCACCCCGGGCGACCGGGCGCCGCTGCGCACGCAGGTCGCGGCCACCGCGCGCGGGGAGGGCGGCCGGAGCCTGACGGTACGGCTCCAGCAGCGGCCGAAGGAGCCGGTGCGGGCCACGCTCACCGCGCTGGTCCTCCCCGGGGAGCCGCAGCAGACCGTGGTGGCCGTCCTCCAGCCGGGCGTCGCCGGCACCGGGCCGACCGGGCCCGCCGGGATCGGCCGGCGCACCTCGGCGGAGGAGGCCGCGTTCCCGCCGGCGGGGGCGCGGG
>JAAXOU010000336.1 GCA_012396115.1 Streptomyces somaliensis DSM 40738
AGCCGTGGACGCGGGGGCGGGGGCGGCGGCGGGGGCCGTACGCGCCGGTGGCCCGGGCCGCTGCGGCTCGTCGACCGCGACGCCGAAGTCCGTCGCCAGCCCCTCGAGTCCCGTGTCGTATCCCTGCCCCACCGCGCGGAACCTCCAGCCGCCGTGCCGCCGGTACAGCTCGCCCATGACGAGGGCGGTCTCCACCGTCGCGTCCCGGCAGTCGAACCGGGCGACCTCCGTGCCGTCCGCCGCGTCCAGCACCCTGACGCAAAGCTCCGGGACCCGGCGGAGCGCGCCGCCGTCCGCCGACGCGGCCAGGACGACGCGCTCCACCTCCGCCTCCACGCGCGGGAGGTCCACGGCGAGGGTGTCCGCCACGGACGCACCCGAGGCCCGCTTCCCCTCGTGGCGCACCGAACCCGAGGGGTGCGCCCCCTGGTTGTAGAAGACGAAGTCCGCGTCGGAGCGGACCTTGCCGGAGACCAGCAGGAGGGCCGACGCGTCGACGTCCGGTACCCCCGGGGCCGAACACCAGCCCAATTCGACGCGAAGGTTTCGCGTCGGCACCGGAACATTGGCTCCTTTAAGCATGGACATGACGCCCCCGTAGTGCTCCGGTTCCCGGACGGCCCCCGTGGCGGCCGAGAGGCTTCCGCTCTTTCCGCCGCAGCCGCCCGACCCGCCGGTAACCCCCTGCCATCTCGGCTTTTGCACGATCATCGCTCATCGCGGCGACCGATTTCCCCGAGTTCGCCGCATTGACGTTCAGCAGTCGCGGAAGATGCGTCGAACAACCTGCTCACCAGCCTTCCACCCGGCACACCGTGGGCTTAACTTAGGGCCATGACCTCCCCTCGTGCCTCCTACGGCGGTGCGTACTACCACGCGCCGTCGTTCCCGGACACCCCGATCTACGACTCCCTGGTCGCGGAGCGGGGCACGCCTCAGATCGCCCCGATCCGAGTGCCCGCCGCGTACGACACCGGCAGCTCCTACCTGCCGGCCCTGCCCGCGGCCCTCCCCGCCCTCCCGGCGGCCCCCTCCTACGGCGGCGGCTACGGCTACCCCCAGCAGGCGTCGGCGCCGCAGCCCGCCCCGGTGCAGTACGCGCCGGCCCCCCACGTCCCGCAACAGGCCACGGCCCCGCGCGGCTACCCCGGCCCGCAGGGCCCCCAGCCGATGCGCCCGGTCGCCCCGGCGGGCACCGGGTACGAGGCGATGCGCCCCGCCGCGCCGCGCCCCGCGCCGGTGCCGGCGGCGCCGTACGACGACCCGTACCGGCGGCCGTACCAGGGCGGTTACTGACGGGACCCGCGTTCCCCGGCCCCGGCCCGGCACCGGACCGGACTCCGGCCGGGGACCGCTGGCAGGATGGGGCCATGCCGAGTGATGAGGTCACCTCCCAGCCCGTCCTGGGCTCCCTGCACGTCCACCCGGTGAAGGCCCTGGGCGGCTTCGCGCCCGCGCGGGCGGTCGTGGAGCCGTGGGGCCTGGCCGGGGACCGCCGCTGGATGATCGCCGACCGGGACGGCAAGGCGGTGACGCAGCGCCAGCACCCCGTGCTGGCGCCCGCCTCCGCCGAACCGCTGCCCGGCGGCGGGGTGCGGGTGTCCGCGCCCGGCCGCGCGCCGCTGGACGTCCCCGTGCCCGACCCGGCGGGCGGCACGGTCGTCGTGGACGTGTTCGGTACGAAGGTCGAGGCCGTGCCCGCCGGGCCGGAACCGGACGCGTGGTTCGGCGACTACCTGGGCGCCGGCGTGCGGCTGGTGCACATGGACGAGCCGGCGCGCCGCCGCCCCCTCGCCCCCGACCACGCGCGCGCGGGCGAGACGGTCAGCTTCGCCGACGGCTTCCCGCTGCTGGTCACCACGACCGCGTCCCTCGACGCCCTCAACGCCCTCGTCGCGGCGGGCGACCACGCCGGCGAGGGACCGCTGCCCATGGAGCGGTTCCGGCCGAACGCCGTCGTCGACGGCACGGCCTCCTGGGAGGAGGACCGGTGGGCGCGGATCGCCGTCGGCGAGGTCGTCTTCCGCGTCGCCAAGCCGTGCGGCCGCTGCGTCGTGACGACCGTCGACCAGCGCACCGGCGTCCGGGGCCGGGAGCCGCTGCGCACGCTGTCGCGGCACCGCGGGTCCGGCGGCCGGGTGCTCTTCGGCCAGAACCTCGTCCCCGAGTCGACGGGGACCCTGCGCGTCGGCGACCCGGTGCGCGTCCTCGCCACCCGCGACGCGTGACTCCCGTGCCCTCCCGGGCGGTTCGCCGGGAGGCGCGCACCCGGGCGGGCGGCACCGGTACGGGCGTGCGGGCGACCGGGCTCCGCCGTGCGCGCTACGGTGGGGCGACGGGTCGGTGAGCGGACGGCCGCGAGCGCACGAGGCGGGGGCAGAGCAGCACCATGGCACAGGGCACGGTCCAGGTCACGCACGGCGGTACGTCGCGGTGGCGGCGCCGCACGGGTGAGTACGCCTCCCTCGCGGCGGCCATCGAGGCCGCCGCGGACGGTGACGTCCTCACCGTCGCCCCCGGCACCTACCGGGAGAACCTGGTGCTGCGGCGCGCCGTGACGCTGCGCGGCGCGGACGGCGCCGTCGGCTCGGTCCGCATCGCCCCGGCCGACGGGGTGCCGCTGACCGTGCGGGCCTCCGCGACCATACGGGACCTGCACCTGGAGGGGCAGGACGCGGCGGCGCCCGCGCTGCTCGTCGAGGAGGGTTCGCCGGAGCTGCTGGACCTGCGGATCGTGACCCGCTCGGCGGTGGGCGTGGAGGTGCGCGGCGCGGCCCGGCCCACGGTGCGGCGGTGCTCGGTCGACAACCCGGCGGGCGTCGGCATCGCCGTCCTGGACGGCGCGGGCGGTGTGTTCGAGGAGTGCGAGGTCGTCTCCGCGGGCCAGGCCGGGATGTCGGTGACCGGTGGGGCGCGTCCGCGGATCGAGCGGTGCCGGATCCACCACGCGTCGGGCGCGGGCCTCTCGGTGACCGGGGACGACAGCGGCCTGGAGGCGGTCGGCTGCGAGGTGTACGAGATCCGCGGCAGCGGCGTGCGGATCGGCGGGCGGGCCGTGGCCCACCTGGCCGACTCGGTGGTGCACCGCACGTCGGCGGACGGGGTCACCCTGGACACGGACGCGGTGCTGACGCTGTCCGACTGCGACATCCACGACGTGCCGGAGAACGCGGTCGACCTGCGGTCCCGGTCGGTGCTGACGCTGACGCGGTCGAAGGTGCGGCGGTTCGGGCGCAACGGCCTGTCCGTGTGGGACCCGGGCACGCGCGTGGACGCCAACGGGTGCGAGATCCACGACAGTACGGGCGACTACCCGGCGGTGTGGGTGAGCGACGGGGCGACGGCGGTGCTGGAGGCGTGCCGCGTGCACGACGTGCCGGACGCGCTGTTCGTCCTCGACCGGGGGTCGCGGGTCGACGTGGTCGACAGCGACCTGTCGCAGGTGCGCAACACGGCCGTGTCCGTGAGCGACGGGGCGACCGCGCAGCTGGACGACTGCCGGATCCGGGACGCGGCGACCGGCGCCTGGTTCCGCGACCACGGCAGCGGCGGCACGCTCGCCGGCTGCGCGTTCGACGGGGTGCAGACGGGGATCATCGTCACCAAGGGCGCCGACCCCGCCGTGGAGCGGTGCACGGTCACCTCGCCCGCGGAGGCCGGGTTCTACGTGTCGGCGGAGGGCCGCGGCACGTTCACCGGCTGCCGGGTCACCGGCAGCGGCGGCTACGGCTTCCACGTGATGGACGGGTGCCGGACGACGCTGCGGCGGTGCCGTACGGAGCGCTGCGCGCGCGGGGGGTACGAGTTCGGCGAGGACGGGCCGGTCGCCGACGGGTGCACCAGCGACGAGAGCGGTGTGGCCGGCCGCGGGGCCGCCGGCGCCCCCGCCGCGGCGGCCCCGGTGCCG
>JAAXOU010000337.1 GCA_012396115.1 Streptomyces somaliensis DSM 40738
GCCGGTCCCGCCCGGTGCCGGGAGCGGACCGGCGGGCGGGGGCGTCCCGCGGGGAGGCGCCGCCCCGGCCGGTGCGGGGCGGCGCGGTCGACGGGGCCCGGTGTCACCGGTCTCCGGCGACCTCCTTGTTGATCGCCGCGGGGGAGTCGTACTCCTTGTCGGGCAGGGACTTCAGCGCCTCCATCACCTCCTTGCCCGCGCCGTGCTCCTCCGCCTGCCGGAGGATCTCGTCCTTGGACGCGGGGTAGCCGACCCCGCCCAGGTTCTTCTGCATCTCGATGGGGTTCACCTTCATGGCCGGCGAGTACCGCGCGCACGATTCGTCACACCGCCCGGCGCTCCGCAGGGCGAACCCATCACGGTTGCATCACAATGTCGTGTGAAGGTCGGTCAGTGCGGGCATATCCCGCGCGGGGGCGGCGTCCCGGACCGGGGCGCCACCGTGCTCCCGACCTCTTCGCACCACATCCAGGGGAGACGCGCCTCGGCGTCCTCCCCCCTCACCTCATGGCGTCGGAAAGGCAGGTACGCCCATGCTGTTGGCGCATCCCGCTGTGCTTCGAGAGCTTGTCGCCCGGTACGAATCCCTCTGCGCCGCCGCGCAGGACCATGCGATCGCGCCGGACCTGCAACGCCGCCTGGACGACGTGACGTACACGCTCTGCGTGACGACCGGCACCCGGAAGCTGGAGCACGCCCTCGCGGCCGCACGGGCCAGACTGGCCGCCACGGCGGCCGGCTGAGGACGGAAGGGGGTTCGGCGGCCCCGGTCCAGGGGTAGACCGGGGCCGCTACGGATGTCCGCAGGGGAGAGCGGAGCACCCGGCGGCGAACACGCGGGCGGCGCGAGGAGGGAGCGCCGCCCGTCCGTGTTCGGCCGGCGACACCGTGTCACGCCTCGTCGGCGTGGCGGCGGTGCCGTGCGAGTAGTAAATATATATACCGTTGAGTAAGCAAGGACATGAAAAATTTCATGCTCCTCGGTGGCTGAAAAAAGCGGTGGCGACGGGTCCTCTCGGGCCCCTCGGAGCCCCGATCCGGCCCCCTCGCGAAGCCTCAGTCGCCGACGAAGAAGTCACGCTGCAGCGCGACCTGCTCGTACCGCTCCAGCCGCGCCTGCGTACGCTCCGGCTCGGCGTCCGCCATCGCCTGGAGCACCGCCGCCGACAGCACGCCGGGCGCCGAGTAGGAGTCGAACACGAGCCGTGAGCCGACCGGAGCGGTCAGCGCCGCGTCCGCCTCCTCCACCAGCGGACCCATGGTCAGATCGCTGATCAGCGCCACGCGCAGGCCCGTCCTGCGCGCCGCCCGCACCGCCGCCAGCGTCTCGTTGGCGTGCCGCGGCATCGCGTACGCCAGCGCCCACGAGCCGCCCGCCTCCCACGCCTGGAGCAGCGCGTCGTAGGCGACGCTCCCGCCCCGCGTCACCACCCGCACATCGGGGTGGATGCGCCGCGCGGCGTACGCGAAGTACTCCGCCAGCGAGGCCGAGATCCGCAGTCCCAGCACCGTCAGGGGAACGGAACGCGCCAGCCGCCGCCCCACTTCCAGCACCTGCCCCGGATCGGCCAGAACCCGTCGCAGGCCCTCCAGGTTCTGGATCTCCGCGTCGACCGCCGCCTGCAGTTCGTTGCTCCGGATCTCCTCCCGGGACTCCGCCACCCCCGCCACCGCGCTCAGCGCGATCGGCTGCAGCGCCTCCCGCAGCGCCGGGAAGCCGGAGTACCCCAGTGACGTGGCGAACCGCGTCACCGACGGCTGGCTCACCCCCACCCGCTCCGCGAGGTCCGTGATCGACAGGAACGCGGCCTCGGTCAGGTGGTCCACCAGGTACTGCGCGATGCGCCGCTGCGCCGGGGACAGGCGGTGGCCGGTGAACAGGGCCCGCACCCGCTCCGCGGGTCCGGGCTCCGACTCCGGGGCCCGCCGCCCCGGGGTGATCGCGGCCGCCTGCGCGCGTGCCTGCTGCCCGGATGGCACTGATGGCACGATCCGCCTCCTTGTCGTCCCAATTCGGCCCAACATAGCTCACGCCGGGTCACGATCGGACGGGACGGACGATCTCCGCGGGGGGCGCGCGGGCCCCGCCGCGGGCGGTTCGGGGCCGTGCTCCCGGACGCGCCGCCTCCGCGCCGGGAAGGGGCACGAGGGAGCGGGGCGGGTGGTGCCGGTGCCCGCACGCGCCCGCGACCGTCGGCGTACGCGGGTCCTCCCCTCCGCGGCCGGCGCCGTAGCGGCCCCGGCCGCGGCACGGCCGGGAGCGATCGCCGCCGTCACGGTCCCGGCTCCCCGGGTGCGGTGCCCGGACCGGACGGGTCCCGCCGGCGGGGGCGCGGGTTTGGCCTCCCGGGGCCCGGCAACCCGGGGGAACGACACCCGAGGAAGCCGCCGGAAACGCCGGGAGGTACGCCATGGCAGCGTCCGACCAGATCAGCGCCGAGCTGTGGGACGAGTTCCACACGGTCGTCAACATGACCTCGCGCGAACTCCAGGAGTGGCTGAGCACCCAGGCCGCCGGAGAGGAGACCGAGGAGCTCCCCGACCGCGCCGGGCCGCGCACCGGCCGCCGCGTCCTGGAGATCCTCGGCAAGCGGCGCACCGACCTCACCGAGGACGACATCGCCGTCATGCGCCGCGTCTGCGAGGTCGTCCGCTCCCAGCGCGACGCGGACCTGGAGCCGGAGGCCGGCGGCACCGACTGGCGCCACGGCCTGATGAACATCGGCCACGACCCGCTCAAGCCCGTCTGAGCGGCCGGGCCCCGCCGCGCGACGCCGCCCGCCCCCCGTACGACCTCCCGCCGCCCACCCCGCCGACCGGGGACCCGCCGCCTGAGAGCGCCGCCCCGCCCGCCCGGGGGCGGCCGGGGAAGGACCCGCCACCGCCCCGACGGGCCGGTGCGGCGGTGGGCCGGCGGCCCCGAGGGGGCTTCAGGGCCAGGAGGGCTCCCGGCGCGGTACGACCACGATCTCGCCCGCCACGCTGCCCTCCGGCACCGACAGGGCGTACAGCACGGCGTCGGCGACGACGTCCGGGCTCTGCAGCATCGACACGTCCGTCTCGGGGAAGCGGTCCATGATGAACGGCGTCTCCATGCCGCCCGCCACGATCCCCGTCACGCCGATGCCCGGGCAGTCGCGCTGCGCCTCCTTGAACAGCGTGTGGGTGAACGCCCGCAGTCCTGTCTTGCCCGCCGCGTACGGGCCGGCTTCCGTCCAGGTGCGGTTGGCCGCCGTGGACAGGATGTTCACGATGTGGCCGCCGCCGCGCGCCACCATGCGCCGGTAGGCCTCCAGGCACAGGTACACCGGCCCGAGCAGGTTCGTCTGCACCACCCGGGTGACCTCGTCGGCCGTCAGGTGCTCGATGGGCTTGGACACGTCGACGGCCGCGTTGTTGACCAGCACGTCCACCGCCCGGCCCGCGCCGTCCAGCTCCCGGAAGACGCCCGCCACCGCGTCCGGGTCGCGGACGTCCAGCTCCACGAAGCGGGCGTCGCCGCCGTCCCCGTTCAGCTCGTCGCACAGCTCCCGTGCCAGCTCCTTGCGCACGTCCGCCACGAGCACCGACGCCCCCGCGCCCGCCAGCCGCCGCACGATGGCGGCGCCCAGACCCCGCGCCCCACCGGTCACCAGGGCCTGCCCGCCGCGCAGGTCGACCCGCACTCCACTGCTGCCCATGCCGCAGCCTCCGCCTTCCTCGGGTGTGTACACCGACTCCTCACTGTGACCCGCCCGGCACCGCCCGGCACCCCGGGCGGGCCCTGCGGGCAAGGACACGGTTCACCCGGGCCCCACCGCCGCGAGGCCGCCGCCGTCGGGCGCGGTGCGCGGCGGGAAGGGGCGAGGCGCAGGTCACGGCCGTGCCGGGCGCGCGCTGCCACGATGGTCCGCGCCCAGTCGCGGCGGGGACGGCGGCGCGGGCGCAGCC
>JAAXOU010000338.1 GCA_012396115.1 Streptomyces somaliensis DSM 40738
GCGCCGCGGACCGGGGCCGACCGGCGGACCGACCGGGAGACCGCCCACGCACCGGACTCCGCCCACGGGGACTCCGCCCACGGGGACTCCGCCCACGGGGACTCCGCCCAGGGGGGCGCCGTGTCCGGGGCGGGCGCCGTCCGCGCGGGTGCCGCCCACGAGGACGTCCACGGGGGCCCCGTCCACGGGGACGCCGCCCGCGGGGGCGTCCGCCCGAGCCCGGAGGACGGCCCGACGGTCCCGGGAGCCGAGCCGGACGGGCACGGGGAGCCGGAGGAGTACGGCGGGCCCGGGGCGCACGGGGAGCCGGACGAGCACCGGACCGCCGCCGACGCCGCCGCCCGCGCGGACGACTCCGCGGACGGACCCGCCGCCCACGAGACCACCCTCCAGGTGCGGCTGCCCGCGTCCGACGGGACGCACGAGCACGAGCGGACCACGGACGACGGGGACGGCTGGGAGCGGACCACGGACGACGGGGACGGCTGGGAGCGGACCACGGACGACGGGGACGGCTGGGAGCGGGTCACCGACAAGGGCCTGCCGAAGCGGACGCCCAGGGTCCTCGGCTCCGGGACCCCCCTCGCCGAGCGCACCGGCGGGGTGAACGCCGAGGAGCTGCGCCGCCGGCTCGGCGGCTTCCACCGGGGCGCCGAGGAGGGCCGGCGCGACGCCGAGGCCGAGGCCACGAGGACGGAAGAAGCAATACCGGGAACGGGGAACACCGCCGAGGAGGCACACAGTTGAGTCGGACGACCGGCACCGGAACCCGTGGACTGAGCAGCGAGGCGCGCAACCTGCACTGGCTGCTGGGCAATCTCGTGGAGGAGGTGCCCGGCGTCCGTTCGGTCGCCGTGGTCTCGTCGGACGGCCTGCTCCTGCTGTCGTCCGACCCCGGGCCGACGGACCCGGGCACCGTAGCCGGCCGCACGGACCGGACGCGCGATCCCCGGGGCTCCGGCGCCGACCTCGCCACCATCGTCTCCGGCATCGCCAGCCTCACCACGGGCGCCGCCCGCCTCATGGACGGCGGCGCCGTCAGGCAGACGATGGTCGCCATGGACCGGGGCAGCGTCTTCGTCATGTCGATCAGCGACGGTTCGCTCCTCGGCGTGTACGCCGCGTCCGACTGCGACATGAGCGTCGTCGCGTACCACATGGCGCTCTTCGTGGGCCGCGCCGGACACGTGCTCACCCCCGAGATCCGCAGTGAGCTGCACCGGACGATGGAGGGCGACCGGTGACGGCGCTCTCCGCCAAGCTGCCCGTGCGCGGCGAGGACCGCCGGCCCGCCCGCGTCCGCCCGTACTCGCTGACCGGCGGGCGGACCCGCTTCGGGCACGTCCTGCTCGTCGAGACGTTCGTGGCGGCGCTCGACGCGCCCGAGGGGCGCCCGGCCAGGTCCGGCGGGCGGCTCATGCCGGAGATGCGGGCCATCGTCCAGGTGTGCCGCCGGATGCGGACGGTCGCCGAGGTCGCCGCGCTGCTGCGGATACCGCTGGGGGTCGTCCGGGTGCTGATCAGCGACCTGGCCGACCAGGGGAAGCTCCGCGTGTACGGGACCGGGCACGGCCCCGGCCAGCCCGACCGCGCGCTGCTGGAAAGGGTGCTGAGTGGACTTCGCCGTCTTTGAGGTCCCGGACGAACAGGCACCGGCGCCCTGGCAGCTCGACACGGAGCGGGCCCCGATCGCGACGAAGGTCGTCGTCGCGGGCGGCTTCGGCGTCGGCAAGACCACGTTCGTCGGGTCGGTCTCCGAGATCACCCCGCTGTGCACCGAGGCCCTGATGACCCAGGCCAGCGCGGGCACCGACGACCTCTCCGCGACGCCGGACAAGGTCACCACCACCGTGGCGATGGACTTCGGCCGGGTCACCCTCGCCGACGACCTCGTCCTGTACCTCTTCGGCACGCCGGGCCAGCAGCGCTTCTGGTTCATGTGGGACGACCTGGTGCGGGGCGCGATCGGCGCCGTCGTCATGGCCGACACCCGCAGGATCACCGACTGCTTCCCCGCGCTCGACTACTTCGAGAGCTGCGGCCTGCCGTACGTGGTGGCCGTCAACCACTTCGAGGGCGCCCGGCGCTACGGGACCGAGGACGTGCGCGACGCACTGACCGTCCCGGACGGGGTACCGATCATGATCATGGACGCGCGGGAGCGGTCCACCGTCGTCGAGGCGCTGCTCACCCTCGCCAGGCACGCCCTGGAGAGGACCCCGGCCTAGCGGCCCCGCTCGCTCCCCCCGCCGCCCACGTCCACCGCGCCGACCACGGCGCCGCAAGGAAGGAAGCCCCTCCCGATGCGGAAGGTACTCATCGTCGGGGCCGGCCAGTCCGGCCTCCAACTCGCCCTCGGTCTCCAGGCGCGGGGGTACGAGGTCACCCTGATGTCGAACCGCACGGCCGACGAGATCCGCCACGGGCGCGTCATGTCCACGCAGTGCATGTTCCACACGGCGCTCCAGCACGAGCGGGACCTCGGCCTCGACTTCTGGGGTTCCCGGGCCCCCCGCATCGAGGGCCTGGGCGTCTCGGTCGCCGGCCCCGACGGCACCCGCGCGGTCGACTGGGTGGGCCGGCTCGACGGCTACGCCCAGTCCGTCGACCAGCGCGTGAAGATGGCCGGCTGGATGGAGGAGTTCGCCGGTCGCGGCGGCCGGCTCGTCGTCCACGGCGCGACCGTCTCCGACCTGGACTACTTCTCCCGCGCCTACGACCTGATCCTCGTCGCCGCCGGCAAGGGCGAGCTGGTGTCGATGTTCGAGCGGGACGCCTCCCGCTCCCCGTTCACCGAACCGCAGCGGGCGCTCGCCGTGTCGTACGTCCACGGCCTCGGCCCGCGCCCCGAGCACCCCGACTACGACGCGGTCCGCTGCAACCTCGTGCCCGGCGTCGGCGAACTGTTCGTGATGCCGACCCTCACCACGAGCGGCCGCGCCGACATCCTCTTCTGGGAGGGCCTCCCCGGCGGCCCGCTCGACGTCTTCCAGGGCGTCAAGGACCCGGCCGAGCACCTGGCGCTGACCCTGCGGCTGATGGAGCGCTTCACGCCGTGGGAGCACGCCCGCGCCACCGGGGTCGAGCTGACCGACCGGGGCGGCACCCTCGCCGGCCGGTACGCCCCGATCGTCCGCAAGCCCGTCGGGCGCCTCCCCGGCGGGGGCCTGGTCCTGGGCGTCGCGGACGTCGTCGTCGCCAACGACCCCGTCACCGGCCAGGGCTCCAACTCCGCGGCGAAGTGCGCCGCCGGCTACCTCGCGTCGATCGTTGACCACGGCGACCGGCCGTTCGACGAGGCGTGGATGCAGGCCACCTTCGACCGCTACTGGGAGACCGCCCGGCACGTCACCAAGTGGACCAACGCGATGCTGGGCGCCCCGCCGGAGCACGTGCTCCGGCTGATCGGCGCGGGCGAGAAGCTCCCCGCGGTCGCCCACCGCTTCGCGAACGGCTTCAACGACCCGTCCGACTTCGAGGACTTCCTGTACGAGCCGGAGAAGACCGACGCCTTCCTGGAGGCCGCCGCCACGGCGTGACCCTCACGCCCCGCCGCCCCCGAGGTCCGGCGGGGCGTAGGTCTTCAGGGGCGGGGCCCCGGCGTCGGGCCGGACGGCGCCCAGCACCGGGTGCACGGTGAGCGGCGCCACCGCCACGGCGGCGCCGGCCCGGGGCACGTGGAGGACCCGGCCGCCACCCGCGTACAGCGCCACGTGGGTGGCCTCCGGGAAGTACACCACCAGGTCGCCGGGGCGCAGCGACCGCAGCGGCACCTTCGGGAGCGTCCGCCACTGCTCCCCGACGCCGGGCGGCAGCGTCCGGCCCGCCGCCGCCCACGCCCGCGCGGCCAGCCCCGGGGCGCCGGGGGCCGCCGGGTACGGCTCGCCGAGCAGTCCGGCCGCGTA
>JAAXOU010000339.1 GCA_012396115.1 Streptomyces somaliensis DSM 40738
GCCGCGCCGGGCGCGCTCCGGCAGGGGTCACCCGGGGTCCGCGGCGGGGGGCGCGGCGGCGCCGCGCGCACCGGGTCCCGGGAGCGGCTGCTCGGCCCAGATGACCTTGCCCCGCCCGGTGTAGCGGGTGCCCCAGCGCTCGGCGAGCTGGGCGACCAGGAACAGCCCGCGGCCGCCCTCGTCGGTGGTCGCCGCGTACCGCAGGTGCGGGGAGGTGCTGCTGCCGTCGGACACCTCGCAGGTCAGGACCCGGTCGCGGATGAGCCGTACGCGCACCGGGGCCGAGCCGTACCGGATCGCGTTGGTGACCAGCTCGCTGAGGATCAGCTCGGTGGCGAAGAGCGCCTCCGACAGTCCCCAGGCGTCGAGCCGCTCGCGGGCGGCGGCGCGCAGCTCGGCGACGCCCTCGGGGTGGAAGGGCGCCTCCCAGTCGGCGACCCGGTCCGGTCCGAGGACGCGGGTGCGGGCGATCAGCAGCGCCACGTCGTCCCCGGGATGGGTCGGCAGCAGCGCGTCGAGGACGACCCGGCAGCTCTCCTCGGGATCGAGACCCGGATGGGCCAGGGACTCGCGCAGCAGCTCCAGGCCCGTGTCGACGTCCCGGCCGCGCTCCTCGATCAGCCCGTCGGTGTAGAAGACCAGCCCGCTGCCCTCCGCCAGTTCCAGTTCGGCGGTCTCGAACGGGATGCCGCCGAGGCCCAGCGGCGGTCCGGCCGGGAGTTCGGGGAACTCGACGGTCCCGTCGGGACGGACCAGCGCGGGCACGGGGTGCCCGGCCCTGGCCAGGGCGCAGCGGCGCGTCACCGGGTCGTAGACGGCGTACACGCAGGTCGCCCCGGTCATGCCGCCGCCGTCCGTCCCGGCCTCGTCCTGGTCGGCGCGGCCGACGAGGTCGTCGAGGCGGCCGAGGAGTTCGTCGGGCGGCAGGTCCAGGGTGGAGAAGTTGTGGACGGCGGTGCGCAGGCGGCCCATGGTGGCGGCGGCGTGCAGTCCGTGGCCGACGACGTCGCCGACGACGAGCGCGACGCGGCTGCCGGGGAGCGGGATGACGTCGAACCAGTCCCCGCCCACCCCCGACCGGGCGGGCAGGTACCGGTGGGCGGCCTCGACGGCGCTCTGCTCGGGCAGGGCCCGGGGCAGCAGGCTGCGCTGGAGGGCCACGGCCATCGTGTGCTCGCGGGTGTAGCGGCGGGCGTTGTCGATGGCGACGGCGGCCCGGGCGACCAGCTCCTCGGCGAGGGCCACGTCCTCCTCGTCGAAGGGCTCCGGCTTCTCGGAGCGCCAGAAGTTGGCGACGCCGAGGACGGTCCCGCGCGCCTTGAGCGGCACGGTGACCAGGGAGTGGATGCCGTACGCGAGGATCCGCCCCGCCCGCTCCGGGTCCTGCGCGTGCCATCCGGGGGCCCGGGACAGGTCGGGCACCAGTTCGGCGCGCCCGGAGCCGAAGCCGCGGGCCTGGGGCGTGGACGCCACGAAGGAGATCATGCGGCCGGCCGGGTAGAGCGGGTGGTCGTCGCGGATGCCCCGGGAGGCGGCGCGGCGCATGTCGCCGCCGGTGCCGACGGGCTCCTCGCCGCGCAGCACCGGGTCGGCGAGGTCGACGGTGACGAAGTCGGCGAAGCGCGGCACGGCCACGTCCGCGAGCTCCTCCGCGGTACGGGCCACGTCCAGGGTGGTGCCGATGCCGACGCCCGCGTCGTACAGCAGGTCGAGCCGCCTGCGGGCGACCTCGGCGCGGCCGGACAGGGTGCGCAGTTCGGTGGTGTCGCGGATGGTGACGACCGTGCCGCCGTGGCCCCCGTAGGGGCCGGTGGGACGCTGGTTGACGGCGAGGAGCCGGCCGGCCGCGGGGACGACCTCGTCGGTGGCGGGGCGGCCGGAGCCCAGCAGGCCCGCCATCCGGGGGTCGAGGTCCGGCAGCTCGGAGACGCGGCGCCCCTCGGCGCCGGGCGGCAGTCCGAGGAGCCGCACCGCCTCGTCGTTGGCGAGGAGGAGGCACCCGTCGCCGCCGACGATGACGACGCCTTCGCGGACCGCGTGGAGGACGGCGTCGTGGTGCTCGTACACCCGGGTCATCTCGGCGGGGCCGAGGCCGTGGGTCTGGCGCCGCAGGCGGCGGGTGACCAGGGCCGTGCCCGCCGTCGCCACGGCGAGCCCGGCGGCGCTGGTGCCGAGGACGACGGGCAGCTGGCGGTTGAGGGCGCCGGTGACGTTGCGCACCTTGAGCCCGGCGGAGACCAGGGCGACGACCCGGCCGTCCGGGTCGGTGACGGGCACGACGGCCTGCACCTCCTCGCCGAGGGGGCCCCGGACCTGTTCGGTGTGGACCCGGCCGGCCAGGGACGGCTCGATGGTGCCGACGAACCGCTGCCCGATGCGGTCGGGCAGCGGATGGCTGTAGCGGATGCCGTCGACGTCCATGACCACGATGAAGTCGACGCCGGCCCTCCTGCGGGCGGCCTCCGCGGCGGGCTGGAGCACCGCCGGGGGATCGGGCCCTTCCAGGGCCTGTAGGAGGCCCGGCGCGTGGGCGAACGCCTCCGCGACGGCGACCGACCGGGCGCGGGCCTCGCGGTCGCCCTCGTACCGCGACTGGAGCAGCAGGGCGAGGAGCGTCCCGAGGACCAGCAGCATGATCAGCGCCACCTGCAGGACGAAGACCTGCCCGGCGACGCTGCGTGGGTGCCTTTCGGCCAGTGACCGGACCGAGGCTCCCCGGAGCCGGTCGGAAAAGGTGACCACGCTCCTTTGTAACACCGCCGCCCGCCTCGGGCACCGGGGCTGCGGCTCCGGGAGCGGGCGGGGGTGCCGGGCGCGGCGGGCACCGGAGGGCCGCGGCCCGGGAGCCGGGGGAGGAACCGGGGCGCGGGGTGCATTTCTCGCCGTCCCGGCGCGGGTATGGTCCCCCAAGGGCCGGCGTGTGGGTGACTGGGGGCGCAGCGTGGCCAGACGGGAATTCGAGGAGCGGGGCGTGCTCATCCGGCGGGGCTGGCGCCAGCTGACGACGGCCGGCCGGGTCCGGGTGGCGGGGGGCCGGCTGACGCTGCTGAACAGCAGGGGCAGCGAGATCGACAGCGCGCCGCTGTCGGAGGTGTCGGTGGCCGAGCCCTGGTACGTGCCGCGGGGGGTGGTCCGCGCGGTGCTGAGGGGCACCCCGTACCTGCTGGGGCTGGCCCCGTCGCGGGCCCGGGACGTCGCGGAGGCCGCGCGCCGGGCCCGCGGTTGGCGCACCGCCGGCGGTTAGCGTTCCGGGCCGGCGGTCCCGGTGCGGGGCGCCGGGGCCCGGTTCGGACCCCGGCGGGTCCCGGTTCAGATCCCGACGGGGACGGCCGGCAGGTCCTCCCAGACCTGCCGCAGCTCGGTGTAGCGGCGGTCGGGCAGCCCTTCCAGGACCTCGCGGACCTCGGGGCGGGCGCCGGCGGCGGCGATCAGCAGATCGCTCCGGCTGACCGCGCCGTTGGCGAAGACGGCTGCCAGGTGGTCGGCGATCTCGGTGCGGGTGACGTCGTCAGCCATGGCTCCCCCGGTGTGAGCGCGTGAAGGTCGGCGGCGTGGCGGTGCGCGGTGGTCGGATGCGGCCGCCACAGGCGGCTCCCGCGCCGTCCCCGGCCGTGCGCGACGGGGGTCGGCGGGCGGCACCAATCTAACGCGGCCGCCGAGTCCGGAAGCAAGCGGGAACCGCGCCGGCGGGGGCGGTTCACCGGAATTACGCACGCCTTACCGGGGTCGTCGGGCGGCGGCCCCCGGGAGTTCACCGGCGCCCGGGGGCGACCCCTGCACCGCATCGCGTGCCGCGGGGCGGTCCCGGCCCGGTGACGGGGCGCGGACGCGCCGGAAGTGCCGCCCTCCCGCCGGGGCTTCCGGTCCGGGTCGGCGGGACGGCCGCGCGGCGGGCGGCG
>JAAXOU010000034.1 GCA_012396115.1 Streptomyces somaliensis DSM 40738
ACGCCCCCCGCCGCCGGGCCGCCGTCCGCCGCACCCGCGTACGCGGCGCCCGGCGACGCGACGGCGCCGGGCACGGGGGCGCCGGCCCCCGGCACGTGACCCGCGGCGGGCCCGGGCCCGTTACCCGGAGCGGGCCCGGGCTGGACCCGCACCCCGCGCTCCAGCCGCTCCAGGCGGGCCTGCACCGACCGCTCGTCGTCGAACGCGGCGGGCAGCAGCACGCGCGCGCAGATCAGCTCCAGCTGGAGGCGCGGCGAGGTGGCGCCGCGCATCTCGGTGAGCCCGCCGTTGACGATGTCGGCGGCCCGGCTGAGCTCGGCCGCGCCGAACGTGGACGCCTGCGCCTGCATGCGCTCGACGACGTCGGCGGGCCCGTCGACGAGCCCCTTGTCGGCGGCGTCGGGCACGGCGGCGAGGATCACCAGGTCGCGCAGCCGCTCCAGCAGGTCGGCGACGAACCGGCGGGGGTCGTTGCCCCCCTCGACGACGCGGTCGACCACCTCGAACGCGGCCGCGCCGTTCCCGGTCGCGAACGCCTCGACGACCGCGTCGAGCAGCGACCCGTCGGTGTAGCCGAGCAGGGACGTGGCCATGGCGTACGTCACGCCCTCCTCGCCCGCGCCGGCGAGGAGCTGGTCCATGACGGACATCGAGTCGCGCACCGACCCGGCACCCGCCCGCACCACGAGCGGCAGCACGCCGTCCTCGACGGGGATCTGTTCGCGCCCGCACACCTCGGCGAGGTACTCCCGCAGCGTGCCGGGCGGCACGAGCCGGAACGGGTAGTGGTGGGTCCGCGACCGGATGGTCCCGATGACCTTCTCGGGCTCGGTCGTGGCGAAGATGAACTTGAGGTGCTCCGGCGGCTCCTCGACCACCTTCAGCAGGGCGTTGAACCCCGCCGAGGTGACCATGTGCGCCTCGTCGATGATGTAGATCTTGTACCTGCTGGAGGCGGGCCCGAAGAACGCCTTCTCGCGCAGGTCGCGGGCGTCGTCCACACCGCCGTGCGACGCGGCGTCGATCTCGATCACGTCGATGGAGCCCGGCCCGTTGCGCGCGAGGTCACGGCAGGACCGGCACTCGCCGCACGGCGTCGGCGTGGGCCCCTGCTCGCAGTTCAGGCACCTCGCGAGGATGCGGGCGCTGGTCGTCTTGCCGCAGCCGCGCGGACCGCTGAACAGGTACGCGTGGTTGACCCGGTTGTTCCGCAGCGCCTGCTGCAGCGGGTCGGTGACATGCTCCTGCCCGATGACCTCGGCGAAGGACTCGGGTCGGTAGCGGCGGTACAGCGCGAGGGACGACACGCTTACGACGATATCGGGCCGCACCGACAACCGGACCGCACCGGGATCCCCGCCGGCGACTCCTCCCGCCCCCACGCAAGCGCCCCTCACGCACCCGCCAGAGCCGACCTACCCTTGCTGCCTTCCGGCCCTGGGGGAGTTCAGTCAGATAGCGCCACGTGAGGGGCTGCGCCCAGGGTACCCGATCCGTCGCCCGGGGAACGAGTTCGCGACCACCCCTGGGAGTCATGTAATGTTCCCGGCGGAGGATTCGCCTAGAGGCCTAGGGCGCACGCTTGGAAAGCGTGTTGGGGGCAACCCCTCACGAGTTCGAATCTCGTATCCTCCGCCAGTGCCTGAACAGGCGAAACGAAGAGCCGAGCCACAGTAGTGGCTCGGCTCTTCGGCGTGGACCGGTTGCAGTTTTGGTTGTGATTCAGCCGACATTCAGGACATCTCGGCGAACAGCCAGGCGCACGCTTTCGCCTCCACGGCCCGCGGTCGACATCGGTACTTGGCGGGACCCTACGGGACCTGGCGGCAGACATCGCGACGATTCCCTACAGCCAGGACCCACACGATGAGCTGACCGCCCTCGACGGTGTAGACGACGCGGTAGTCAGCGACCCTGAGCCACCAGCGGGCGCTGTGCCCTTGGAGGGTTTTGACGTCGAACGCAGTCGTGTCCCCTGCGTCCATCGCCTTCTGGAGTTCAGCGAGGCGGTACAGGATGCGCAGGGCATCCGGGCGCGGAATCTTGAGCATGTCCCGCTGGGCGTGCGGCGTGAAGCGCGTGACGCACCCCATGGGTCAGTCCTGATGGGCGCGGAGCATGGCGGCCATCTCTTCGAGCGAGACCGACCCTTCCGTGCCCTCGGCCTCGGCTTCGTCGGCCAACTGGTTGAGCCATGCCTCGTCGGCGTCTTCCGCGATCCGTCGCAGACGCTGGTACTCCTGAACGTCGATCGCGACAGCTTCCTGCTTGCCGCGCCGAGTGATGATCGTCGGGGTTTCCTCCCGTCGCGCGCGATCGATGACGTCGGCGAGGTGGCTGCGGACCTCGGCCATAGATTCAACCACCGGCTCATTCACGTCATCAATGTGGCAGATGTACATGAAGTCCACCGCGCTGCGTGAGACGCGCGGTTCCGCCGTTACGCCGCCCTTGGACTGCTGTGCAGGGTCGGCTCCGGTTCCGTGATGCCATTCCCTCCCCGGGTGAGGCGTCCGAATCAGCAAGTTCAGCGGATCAATCCTTGCCGCGTGGCTGCACGGCTTCGACACCCCGCGGACCTTGGACCGCTGGTCGCATGGCACCGTTCACTCACCGACCGGCCGCCGCACGACACCGGCGCTCTCCGCTGCTCTGATCAACGAAGCCGAACTACTCTGTGCACTGGCCCGGACTCCCCTCCCTATCGAGGCTGCCCTCTCGGTCGGTGCCACCGACGGGCTGGCCGCCGCCTGCCGGCCGATGCTCCCCGCCGCCACCGGGACCGCTCGCCTCGGTGCCCCTTGCGGACGTCGTCACCGGCACACCGTCCGCTCGTCACGCCGCTCTGCCGGACGGGGAAACTCTCCGCGGCCTGGCTGGACCTGGCCACCCGCGAGATCGTCGGCTACTCGATGGCCGACCACCACCGGGCGAGCCTGGTCGTCGACGCGCTGGCGATGGCCGCCGGCCACGGCAGGCTCCGGCCCGGCCGCATCGCGCACTCCGATCGCGGCAGCGAGTACACGTCCGAGGAACTCCGCCGCGAACTCAGCCGGTCGGGGCTGCGGCAGAGTATGGGACGCACGGGGTCGTGTTTCGACAACGCCGCCGCCGAGTCCTTTCTCGCGGTGCTGAAGGAAGAGATCGGCACCCGCCGCTGGTCCGACCGGGCCACCGCCCGCGCCGAAATCCTCGCCTTCATCGAGACCTTCCACAACCGCAGGCGGCTGCGGAAGCACCCGCACTGGGGCTACCAGACCCCGCTGGAGATCAGGCAGCGACACGAGCAAGGACACGCCCCCGCGGCGTAAACACGGAGTGTCCGGCATCACGGGAAAGTTCAATGACGTCCAGGTCTGTGGTTCGTGCTGGGAACACGCGCTCCCGCGCGATTGGCCGAGGTTCCTTCTCCCACTGCACTGGGTCCTGCGCCGGCCGTTATCACCGTCAGCGCCTCTGCCGGGAAGCAGAGAACGGGCTGGCTCCCGGCACCAGGCCAGCACAATCACCTCTTTGACCTGTTGTTTTGCAAGAAGGCCGTCCACGCTGACATGTCATCGCAGCGTTGGCCAGCCATTCGCGGTTTCGCTGTCCGCTCCCGGCCAACTGGGCGGAGGGCCCCGCCCAACCGCTGCTACGGTCGCTGCGTGACGCTCTCGGTCTCCACGGGTCAGGCTGTTGATCTACGGGTGCGGCCGGTCGACGAGGTTCCTGGTCGCGTCGAGCGATCTCTCCGAGTGCGCTTGGTCCGAGGCACAGCGGTGCGCAAGCGCCGATCCGTGGGTGCCAGAACAGACCGCGATACCCGGGTGCGGATTGAGCGGCGCTTTCTCGATAAAATTCCGAACAGGGATGGAACGGTACGGGGAGTGCCACGCGGCTGGAAGGCATCGCCCAGCCCGAATGGTTCGGATGTGTGGTCTGGCGGGACCCGGATGAGCCTGTGATGTGGCGGGCCGATGAAACCGGGCTCCTGCCGGGCCTCCCGTCGGAAGCGCCATCGTGGGTGAAGCCCCTGAGCTGCCGGACGCCTGGTGGGAGGCGTTGAACGCCTCGTTGGATGCTCTGGCGGCGCAGGACACTGCGCGGGTCGCCACGCCGGACACCGTGACCATCACCCAGGCCCTCGTCACCGAGTCCATCCGCGGTGTCTTCCCGGGCGACTTCGATACGACGGTGGAGCGGTGGGTTCCGGCCCACGCGGACCTGAACTGGGCGAATGTGACAGCGCCGGCATTCAGCCTCTTCGGCTGGGAGGACTGCGGCAGCGCACCGCTGGGGTTGGATCCGGCTTCTCTGTGGGCGAGCTCGCTTGCTGTCCCGGCCCTGGCCGATCGCGTGCGGCGTGAGCGCCGGGCGGACTTCGAGAGCCGGGACGGCAAGCTGATGACGTTGTTCGTCTGCTCGAAGATCCTCGGGCCGTACGCGCACCCGGAGGGCCCCGGCTGGAACCTGCCCGGCGCGTGGCCGAGGAGATCGTCGAGGAGCTTCAGGTTGGCTGACCGCGCGAGCGGTCTCGAAGGAGCCTCCGGTATTCCTGGATGGTCCGTTCCTCAGGCCGGTCACTTCTCATACGCCTGCTTCCAGCGCGTTCGGTGGCGGGAGTCGCCCTGCCCGTGGCCGTTCACCTCACTCAGGGACAGTAGTGAAACCCCGTTGTTCCACAGCCCGAAGTGATCACGGTGCACGGCGAGGATTCCGTGCTGCAGCGCAAACCTCTCTGAGGGACGGCTGAACCGCGTGGTCGTGACGAACACCGCCAAGTCCGCTCCGAAGTGCACCTTGGCACCCAACAGGTCGCGCAGTTCGCGGCTCGCGATGGTGCTGGTCGGGGCATAGCGCTTGCACTGGATCACCACGCTCCGGCCGTCCGGTAGCCGCCCGACGACATCGGCGCCGTTGTCGTTCGCACCGCCCACCCGCCGGACGTCGGTGCATCCATCCCGTCGGCAGAGGCTTGCCACCAGATCCTCGAACTCGGTGCCGGTCATCGTGTCCACCTCGGCGAGTGTCCGACGACCGGCCTTCACAGCTTCTTCCTGCCGCCAGAGACGGTCCCGTCCGCGCACGAGTCGGTCCGTACGCCACAGCCGCCATCCCGCTGCTGCGATGCCGCCAAGAAGCGCAGCCCCCGTGACGTACGGCCACACGACTGACCAGAAGACCATCAGTAGGACCAGCACCAGGCCACTGCCCACCGCCACCGACTTCAGCCGCGCCGCTCGCCTCCTGCGAGCAGTCGTACCCCGTCCACGCCCGGTCATGATCGAGGCCCTCCCCCAAAGATCCGTGTACGCAGTCTGAGCAGCCCGAGACAGCACGAGAAGGGCACAAGTCAGCCATGGCCGGATCGGACTGCAAAGAGAGGCGACATGAGCCCGGTCACGGTGAGCTCCTCAGTCACTCTGAGCGTTGATCCGCCCCGCACAGCTGCCTAAGTCGCGGTCTCATTCAGTGGTGTCCGGGCGGGTTCACCATCGGGGACCAGAAAGACTCCGCCGCAGGTCAGGACGCCCCTGACCTCCTCCGGACCCCCGTACGAGCATTTGGAAAGCGTGTGGGGGGCGACTCCTGGAATTCGCGGATCGCGATGGGGCCCTTCGGCGTCGTGTGTCCCTCGGTGTCCGGGGCCAGTGGGCGGTGTCCGGGGCCAGTGGGCCGTCGGCAGGAGAGGTGAGGGTGCACCCGGTGTCGGCCCGATCGGTGCCGGCCTCCGCCTGCGCCCGTTCCGGGCCCCCCGCGCGCACCGAGCAGCACAGAGCAGCACAGAGCAGCACGGGGCAACCTGGTCAGCGGGTACGTCATCCCGGTCGTCCGCCGTGCGGCGCACGGCGGACGGCGCACGGCTTCGCCGGTGCGGCCGGTTCCGAGCCGGCGCACAGGCCGGCGCACAGAGCAGAACCCAGGGCAGGACACAGGCCAACGGACGGGCCAGCGGGCGGGCCGACGGGCGGGGAGGAGGAGGCGGGCGGAGTGGTGGAGCGGAGGGGGCGGGTGCTGCCGCCCGAGCCGATGGAGCCGAACAGTTCACCGAAGTTCTCGTACAACCGAACGAACCGGCCATGAGTCTGACCGGGCACGGCACTGCCGTGTCCGCTCTTCTCGTGGGGGTCCACCTTGCACTTCCGTCCCACCCGTCTCGCCATGGCCGTCACCGCCGTCCTCGCCGTCACGGCCCTCGGCGCCGGTACGCTGGCCACCGCCCCGGCCGCCTTCGCCACCGGCTCGGACTCCGTGCCGGGCCCGGTCCCGGCCTCGGCCGGGCGGTCCGCCGCCCTTCCCGTCTTCCCGACGGGCTCCAATCTCCACGGCGCGGGCGCCACCGGGTTCCTCTCCTACTCCTTCACCCAGGACGGGTCCACCAACCTGCTCTGGACGCCGTACGACGGCGGGGCCCCGACCCGGCTCCGGGCGCCCGAGAACGGCGGCTTCACCATGTCGGGCGGCGACGTGGTCGTCCTCGGCGACGCCAACTGGAACGTCCGGATGCGTTCGCTCACCCTGCGGAACATGGCCGACCCCTCCGCCCCGGGCGTCGACATCGACCTCGGCGCCCTCAACGGCAACTACGTGGCCGTGCTGGGCCCGACGAGCGTGCTCGCCCAGGTGACGAACGACGGCACGGCGGAACTCCACGTCGTGAGCAAGGACGGCGCCGCGACGACGAGCCGGAAGGTGGCGGGACTGCCCGCGGACGCCACGGACTTCTTCGGTTCGGTGGTCCAGGGCGGGGTCGCCCTCGTCGGGTACGAGACGGGTCCGGCGGACGCCAGGACCGGTGGCCGGGCGCTGGTCGACGTGACGACCGGGACGGTGCTCGAGACGTACGCCTCCGCCGAGTCCGGGTACGACTTCAGCCACCTGATGTTCTCCGGTTCGCACGTGGCCTGGCTCGACTACCAGATCGGCACCGGACTGTTCGTCACCTCCGTCGACCGCAGGACGCGCGAGCAGAGGCGGACCGTCCTGGGCGCCCGCGACAGCGAGTGGTACATGGAGCTCGTGGGCGGCTGGCTGGTGTACGGCAACTCCTCGACGCCCGCCCGGGCCGTCTCCCTGGCCGGCGGCGAGACCCGCGACCTCGCCGACCACGCGACCGGTTCGGCGGCCGCGGGCGACGGCAGCGCGGTGGTGAGCGGCGGCCGGGCCGCCGACGGCGAGGGACTGTTCCGGATCGCGGCCGCGGCGGACGGCGCCCCGACGGTCACCAAGGTGGCGGAAGCGGGCGAGCCGGCCGGGCAGACCGAGCTGAGCATCGAGGAGGTCCACGTCCCCGACACGGTGAACCTCGACACGACCGGCGGCAAGGTGGCCCTGGGGTGGACGCTGTCGCACCGCGAGGCGTACCTGGACGTCACGCTCACCCACGTCGCCACGGGCAGGGAGTTCCGCACGCGCGTGAACGCCCCCGCCACCGGCACCCGCTTCTCCTTCACCTGGGACGGCACCGTCGACGGGGTGGACGCGCCGAACGGCCCGTACGGGGTGGAGGCCGAGGCGAGATTCCTCGACGGCTCCGGGGAACCCGCCTACCAGGGCTGGCTCATGAACGTGGTCCGCGCGGCCAACCCGCACGACTACACGAACAACGGTTCCACGGACCTCCTCGCCCGGGACGCCGCCGGCGTGCTGTGGCGCGACGACCTGCGGGACCGGCCGGTGGACGGCAAGGTGGTGTCCGCCCGGCGCACCCAGGTCGGCCGGGGCTGGCAGACGTACAAGCAGATCGAGGCCGTCGGCGACATCGCGGGCAACGAGGTCGGCGACCTGGTCGCCCTCGACGGTTCCGGCGTGCTCTGGCACTACCTCGGCAGGGGCGACGGCACGTTCGCCGCCCGGGCGCGGGTCGGCGGCGGCTGGGGCGTCTACACCAGGCTCACCGGCGGCTCGGACCTCAACGGCGACGGCCGCGCCGACCTCCTCGCCACGGACACCGCCGGCGTCCTGTGGTTCTACAAGGGCACGGGTTCCGCGACCGCCGCCTTCGCCACCCGCGTGCGCGTCGGCAGCGGCTGGGGCGCCTACAACCAGCTCACCGCCGTCGGGAACATCGCCGGTACGGCCTCCGGGGACCTGGTCGCCCGCGACACCGCCGGCGTCCTCTGGCTGTACCAGGGCAACGGCGCCGGCGGCTTCGCCGCCCGCGTGCGGGTCGGCAGCGGCTGGAACGCCTTCACCCAGCTGGTCGGCGCCGGCGACGTCGACGGCGACGGGCGCCCGGACATGATCGCGTACGGGGCGGGCGGCACGTACCTCTACCGTTCGACGGGCTCCGTCACCGCCCCCTTCACCCGTTGGTCGACGTCGCTGTACGCGGGCGAGGGCTCCAGGTTCAACAACGTCGTGTGAGGAGCGGCGCCGCCAGGCGCCGCACCGTCCCAGGCGCCACCGGTTCGCCACCGCCGCCCCGGCCACCCTCGCGGTGACCGGGGCGACGGCGGCGGGCCCGGGCCCGCCGCCGTCGCCCCGATGCCGCTGGGGGCCGTCCCGGCCACCGGTGGGGGTCCCGAGGCGCGGAGGAGCCGGCGCAGTCCTGCGAGAGCGCGCTCCCGTCCGAGCGAGGCGACCCGTGGACGGGCCCACCGAGGTGTCCGACCGGGATACAGGGGTGGTCGACGCCAAGCCGGTCCGGCCCCGGTCCGCGGCCGGATGCGGCTCCGGGGGCGGGACCGGATCCCGTGCCGTGCGTCGACAGGCGGAAGGTCCCGCCCACCATCGGCACGCATGGCCCCGACGGCCCCGGGGCCACCGCGGCCCGCATCGGCGGCAACGGCGTCGACCACCTCGTCGCCCACCTCCTCGGCCCGGGCACACCGCTCACGGTGCTGTCCCCGGACGAGGTGCGCCGGGTGCTCGCCCGCCGCGCCCGCGCTCTCCTGGCGGCCGACCGCTGACGGCGACCGCCGGGGGCCGCCGTCACCGCCCGGCCCGGACGGGCCGGTCCGAGCGCTCCGCCGCGGGTCGGACCGGCCCCGACCGCTTCCGGACCCTCGTACGAAGCTCGGGGACGCGTGCGGGACGACTCCTCACGGGTCCGGGTCCCGTACTCCCTCCCTCCGCCGGTGCCCGGAAGGCCATGTGAGGGCCTCGGCCGCGGTGTGGCCGGGGCCCTCGCCGTGGACCCGGTGCCGTACCCGGCCCTGCCGGCTCCGAACGCTCCGCCTGCGGGCTTCCCGTACCGCATCGCACCGCACCGGGTACGTGCCGGACCGGCGCCCGGTGCGGCACCACTACGATCACCGGTCATGGACTGGCTGGAGCGGGCCGCGGCGTTGCGGCAGTGGACCAGGGACGGGGCGCGCGCCCCCCACAAGCCGCTGCTCCTCCTCTACGGTCTCGGCCGGTTCCAGCAGGACGCCGACGGCGAGCTGGTCTACAGCGAGGTGGAGGAGGACCTGAAGCGGCTGCTGTCCGAGTACGGTCCGCCACACAGGACGACGCCCGCCTACCCGTTCCACCACCTGACCAGCGACGGGGTGTGGGAAGTGCGTACCGACCGCGGACCGGGCAGCCCCGGGAGCGTGGTGCGGGAACTGCGCGCGACCGGGGCCGCGGGGCGGTTGGCGGCGGAGTTGAGGACAGCGCTGCGGCGGGATCCCCCGCTGCTGGGCCGGATGGCGCGCGTACTGCTCGACCAGCACTTTCCGCCCTCCCTGCACGGCGAGCTGTGCGAGGCGATCGGGCTGGAGCTGGAGCCCGCGGAGACGGTCCGGTTGCCGTCGGCACGGCGGCAGCGGGACCGGCGGATGCGGGATCTGGTGCTGACGGCCTACGAGCACCGGTGCGCCTTCTGCGGGTACGACGGGCGGATCGGGGCGACACCGGTCGGCCTGGAGGCCGCGCACGTGCGCTGGTGGGCGTTCGGCGGCCCGGACGACGTCGACAACGGCCTCTGCCTGTGCGCGCTGCACCACAAGCTCTTCGACAAGGGCGTCCTCGGTGTCGGCGACGACCACCGCATCCTCGTCTCGCAGCGCTTCGTCGGGCACAGCGCCGCGGCCCGCGAGCACGTCACGGCACTCGCGGGCCGCCCGCTCATCGGCCCCCGGCCGGGCGTCCGCCCTCCGGCGGCGCACCACCGGTCCTGGCACACCGGCCAGGTGTTCCACGGCGCCCCGCGTCCCGGACCGGACCTCCCGCGGAGTCGGTCCCGCGGGGGCTCGCGCACCCGGTCGTAGGCCGGCCCCCGCACTCCCGCGGACCGGGCGGGAGCGCGCCGGCCGGGCCGGGGCCGGCGTTCCGTTGGGAGGCGGCATCGAACCGCGGAGGTGCCGGCCGGCCGAGGGCCGGCGAACGGCGCTCCGCTCCTCCGCCCACGGCGGGCGACCCGTCCGCCCGGTGACGGCGCCGGCGGGCCGGTGGCCGCCGGGCCTGGCGTCGGCGGCCACCGGCCTCGTACGGGCCGTCCGTACGGGGCCGGGCTGCGGGGCGCGGCTGCGGGGGCGGGGCTGCGGTCGCCGGGCGGTTCAGCGCAGTTCCTGGATGCGGACCAGGTTGCCCGCGGGGTCCCGGACGGCGCAGTCGCGCGTGCCGTACGGCTGCTCGGTCGGTTCCTGGACGATCTCGACCCCGTCGGCCGCCATCTTCTCGAAGGCGGCGTCGAGGTTCCCGGTCGCGAGCAGGATCCAGCCGTAGGTGCCCTTGGCCATCATCTCGGTGATGGTGCGGCGCTCGTCGTCGGTGATGCCGGGGTCGGTGGCCGGCGGCGCCAGGAGGATGGACGTGCCGGGCTGGCCGGGGGGACCGACCGTGATCCAGCGCATCGCACCCTGGCCGACGTCGTTGCGGACCTCGAAGCCGAGGGTGTCCCGGTAGAAGGCCAGGGAGGCGTCCGGGTCGTCGTGCGGGAGGAAGCTCGTGTGAATGGTGATGTCCATGAAGCTCAGGCTAGGTAGGGCCGCACGGACCGCGCTTCTCGATTCCTGACCGGTCTGGTCACCTGTTTCACCAGGCAGGGCGGCATGCCGACCAGTTCGGTGAAGCGGGTGCTGAAGGTGCCCAGCGAGGAGCAGCCGACCGCGAAGCAGACCTCGGTGACGCTGAGGTCGCCCCGGCGCAGCAGCGCCGTCGCGCGCTCGATGCGCCGCGTCATCAGGTAGGAGTACGGCGACTCGCCGTAGGCGAGCCGGAAGCGGCGGCTGAGGTGCCCGGCCGACATGTTCACGCCACGGGCCAGCGCCTCGACGTCCAGCGGCTGCGCGTACTCCCGGTCGATCCGGTCGCGGACCCGGCGCAGGCGCGCGAGATCGCTCGATTTCCGTGCCGTGACGGCCCTCTCGTCCACTCCCGCGATCGTGCCACACCGCACCGGAGCGCGCAGCGGGCCGGAGGCGGGCGGACGGCGGCCGGGGCGGCCAGTCGGGGCGGTCAGTCGGGGTGTACGTCGCTGCGGCGGTCCGAGGCCGGCCAGACGTACGGCAGGTCGCTCGGCACGTCGGGGAAGAGCGGGGCGTAGGCGTCCGGGTCCTTGCGGACCAGCGCCGACCGGTGACTGCGGTGGAAGACCTCCTCACCCAACCAGGGCGGCAACTCCCCGACGGCGGCCAGATCGGCCTGACCCCGCACCGGCGCATGGGGATGGAGAGCGGCGAAACCCGAAACGAGCGAGGCCGCACAACTGTCCTGATGCCCCCGCTCCCGCCACACCCGGCACACCTCCAGGCCGTAACGGACCAACGCCTCCTCGTACCCCACCCACATCCGCACCGCCGGATGCCGCCGCCACCCGTAACCGGGCACCGTGAGCCCCCGCAACACCTGCAACGCCTCGACCCGCTGCTTGCCCAACCGACGACGGTCCAAAGCCAGCGCGGAGGAATGGAAACCGGGGTACGGCAGGAAGGTCTGCATCACTCACCCCTCACACGACACGCGCGGGCCCGACACCCGCCCCCGGACCAGTACCACACGGAAAGCCGACCGCACCCACCACTCCCACCGGGGCCTCGCCCGCCGCTTCCACCGAGGCCGTCTCCGCTGTTTCCCGGAACCGGGCGCGGGGCCGTCCACGACACCCTCGTGGCCCGCGGACACGGCGTCGTCGACGCCCTCGCTGACGCCGGCATCCCCTGCTTGGGCGGACAAGGCCCGCCGGGGCACCGGCGGTACGGTCCGCATCCCGTACCGGGGCCGGTGGGAGACCCCGTCCGCAGGCCAGAAGGCGGTGAACCGGTCCCACGCGAGGATCCGCGCTCTCGTCGAGCAGGCCGTCGCCGCCCTCGCATCCCGACGGCTGCCGTGCAGACCACGGTGCCCGACCACCCGGATCACCAAACTCGCCCGGGCCGTCCTCGCCCTTCGTCCGGCCAGCTCAGAGTGAGGGCGGAAAACGCTCCGTGTCGGTTCCCGAGTAACGTGCCAGGTCGCGGGTGCATTCGTGGACGGCCTCCCACGCCCGGCCGAGAACCGTCCCAGCGCCTGCCGACAGGGACAGCTCCACCGCCGCCGGCGCCGCGGCCGAGTGCCCGACGCGTACCGCGCAGCTCACCGAGCTGTACGGGGCGGCGGTTCCCTCCGGGGCGCCCACCACCAGCGTGAACGCACAGCCGGAGAACCGCACCCGCTCGGTGTCGAGGAGCCACCGCAGCCGCGCGACCAGCGGCGCGGCGATCTCGTCCAGGGAACCTCCCGGCAGCGGTACGGCGCGCTCCAGGACATCGTCGCCGATACCGCGCAAGGCCGTCACCGTCAGCCGCAACGACCGGGCGCCGAAGAGTCCCCTGCGGTGCAGCACGTACACCCCCACCAACGCGGTGCACACGGCGCTGTCCAGCGGGTCCCTGCACACGGTGGGTGCCGCCCAGGTCCAGCGCCGGGGGGCGATCCGGCGCGGGGCCCGTCCCCGGGTCAGAGCGCGAAGGCCGTCCTCGGCCGAGTCACCGAGCAACCAGCGGCCGCCGTGGTCGACACACACCAGGCATCCGCTCTCCGTCACCCCGACTAGGCTGTCCGCATCGGTGCGGCCGAACGGGAAGACGTCCTCCCCGATCGCGTCGCCGAGCGCCCTGAGGGGTCGCAGTGCATGGCGCGCCGCACGGGGATCCACCACGCAGCCCGTCGCGGCGACCTCGGCACCCGCCACCGCGGGACGGAACGTCAGGCCGTGGAACTCCCGCAGCGCCTCCCGCGCCGCGGGGAAGAAGGACCAGCCGTCGGATTCAGCGGTGGAGGGGGCGACGGCTGACGCCATGAGCGCGGCGGTCATGGCGGGCTCGCCGGCGTCCCGACCGGGATACCATCCGGCGGCGGTCAGCGCGTCGTCGGGCGTGCTCATGAGCCGATGACGGTGACGCCGAGTTCGCCGAGCAACGCACCGCAGGAGCGGCAGACGGGGGCGGGGGCTCCGTGCTCCGGGTCCCCGTGGTCGCGGATCTTCCTCGCGACCAGCGCGGAGCCTGCGAAGTGGTCGCGGGCCTCGACGAGGCTGGTGCTGCCCGGGTCGGCACGCTGCTGGTCCAGCGCCCACAACTGGTCGGAGACCAGCGCGGACTCGGCGCAGTAACCGATGAAGGGCTCTCGGAGGTCGACGGGCAGCGCGTCGAAGAACGCCTGCACGGAGGGGTGGAGACGAGGTGTCCCGGTTCCGGTCAGACTGGTGTGGCTGACGATCGTCCCCTGGACGAGCAGGGAGGCGGCCACACCCGGTACCACGTCAGACAAAGTACTCCTCCGCATCCTCCTGGTCGCCGGTCATCAGGCTGGAGAGAGCCTGGGTCTCGTCGCCGCCGAGGAAGTAGGGCCCGGTGTGGTGCAGGTAGAAGAAGCGCCCCGTGTCGTCCAGCAGGACGATGCCGTTCTCTGACGTCTCCCAGCCCACGGGGAAGAGCCGGCGTCCCAGGTTCTCCGCCAGCTCGGCGATGAGTTCGGCGTCCCCTTCATACCCGAACGTGGGATCTGCCCGGAACTTCCTCTCCGGCGCCAAGGGCATCGGGAACTCCAGACCGACGTAGGACGAGACGAAACGGTGCACCTCGCCCCAGGACCGGAGCGGGAAGCCCTGGTCCGCGGAGCCGCGCACGCGCACAGCGACCAGCCGCTCGGCCTCCGCCTGGTTCCGCGGGTCGTTCTCTCGCCCCGGATACCAGCCGCCGGCCCGCAGCCAGGCATCGAGTTCTTCCCGGGGGGGCGATGGTCGCATCGTGCTCCTTGCCTAGAGGGCGGACGGGCGTCAGCTGCTGTGCAGGCCGACTCCGAGGGCGTCCAGTACGGGGCCACAGCTGCGGCACGGCGGTAGGTACGAGCCGTGCGCGACCTTGTTGCCATCGTTGTCGAACTGCTCGCCGATGGCCACGGTGTAGATCCTGCTTCCGGACAGAGCGCGGCGTGCGTCGTCGAGGCTGGAGATGTCCTGTACGCGTCCCAGCTCGTGCAGCCGGTCGGAGAGCAAGGATACTTCCGCGCACCTTCCGTGTCCTCGGCCGAGGACCAGCTCTCCCCGCTCCGCCCTCGCCTTGACGTCGTCGTACACGGACTGCAGGGCCGGATGGGTGTCCGGGTACTTCTGCCCGTGCCGGCCTTGGGAGCTGGTGTGCGAGGTGATGACGTCGTCGTGGACCAGAGCGCCGGAACAGCCCTGCGGGATCCGGTCCTTGCCCTCCGGTTGCTGCCCCGAGGTCTTCTGCGCGGCCTGCGCCAGCTCCCGGGCCTCGTGTTCGAGGAGCCGCAGGCGCTGCTGTTCGTCGAGTCCGCTCACATCCAGGGCGTCGCGCCGGTGGTGGCGCATGCGGCCGGCGCTCCTGCCGTGCCACTCCGGGGGCGGCTGGATGGGGCGCCCGCCTCCAGAGCCAGTACCACCGCCGCCACCGCCTCCGCCGCCACCGCCTCCTCTGCCCTTACCGGGGCCGCCGGGCCAACCGGTCTCCGCGCCGCCACCCCAGCCGCCGGGCCAGCCCGTGCCGGTCTCCCTGCGCTGCCCTCCGTTTGAGCCTTTGCCGATGCTGTCCCGAACTCCGTGGTCGGTCTCCCGGTGGATCTTGCTTCCCTGGCCGATGGCGTCCGGCAGGTCCTTACCGACGTGGTTGCCGAGGTGGTCATGGCTCTTGACCAGCTTCTCCACCACGTCCTCGATCGTGGAGTCGAGAACGGCGGTCAGGGAGTCCTTCCCCTTGGCCCGGCGGTGGTGCCCCTTGGCCTTGCTGATCTTGTGGGCCGCGCGGCCGTTCATCTGCACCTGGACGTCCGCCAGCTTGCCGCCGGTTTTCGTGTGGGCGTCGTGGTCGATCACCGGACCCGTCTCGGAGCCCGGGCCGTCGTCGGCCGAATTCAGCTGGAGGCCCTCCTTACCAGCTCGGATCACCTGACCGGCGTTGACGCCGTCCTGCTGGCCGGTGACGTTCATCGCGGTCTGGATCGCCAGGTCGGTGACGATGCTCTCCAGGGCCGCCACCGCGGGCTGAGTGAGGACAGAGGTGATCTCCGCCACAGCCGCCTCGGCCATCTCTTTCATAATGGTCTTGAACGCGATCCGCGTCGCCACGATCTTCCCGCCCGCCAGCAGGGTGGTGAGGCCCGCGGTGAAAGGTGCCGCCGCCAGGGCGATGCCCACGGTGGCACACAGGTCGGCGAGTTCACCGACGGCGGCGATCTTCCGCGCCACGATGATGTCGGCGATCCGGTCCAGGGCACCGGCGATGATCCGCGCCGCGCGTGCCAGGTCCTTGTTCTTCCCCTGGACCTTCTGCCAGTGCTTGTCCAGCGCCGTCAGCGACTCGCTCCGCCCCGTCGACAGCAGACGCTGGACGTGGCCGTGCGCGGTGCCGGCGTCGTCGTCCGCGTCCTCCGCGAACTCCCGCAGCGCGTCCGCCATGTCCCGGTAAGCGTCCTCATCGACGTTCGGCCACCCCACGCCCACGATGTCCAGCATCGTGTCCACGCCGTCAGGAATGGTATAACCCACTGCCGCCCCCATCCTGGCTTCCCGTCAGGTACAGCCTCGGGAAAATATGGCACGAGCCCCGGCGAACGGCTAACGGCCGACGGAAGGGAACCACGCTGCAGCCTGTGGCCACCCCACGCTCCTCGCTCGTCCATACCAACCGGTGGTCACGTGATGCCCGCACCCGTGCCCAACGGCTCGACCGCAAGGCCGTAAAGCGGGACCGGCAGTACCAGGACGACGGTGTCACCGTGGGACGGAAGCACAGGCGCGTCCTCATGCGCGGGCGGCAGCAGGTGGGGGGGCGGCCCCGTGAGCCTCCTCGGGCCCCTGCGACTGGGTGCGGGTGAACCGGTATGGGGCCGGGCTCCGGGCGTGGTCCGGTCCTTCGAGGGTACCGGGGCGGTCAGTCGGGGTGGACGTCGCTGCGGCGGTCCGAGGCCGGCCAGACGTACGGCAGGTCGCTCGGCACGTCGGGGAAGAGCGGAGCGTAGGCGTCCGGGTCCTTGCGGACCAGCGCCGACCGGTGACTGCGGTGGAAGACCTCCTCACCCAACCAGGGCGGCAACTCCCCGACGGCGGCCAGATCGGCCTGACCCCGCACCGGCGCATGAGGATGGAGAGCGGCGAAACCCGAAACGAGCGAGGCCGCACAACTGTCCTGATGCCCCCGCTCCCGCCACACCCGGCACACCTCCAGGCCGTAACGGACCAACGCCTCCTCGTACCCCACCCACATCCGCACCGCCGGATGCCGCCGCCACCCGTAACCGGGCACCGTGAGCCCCCGCAACACCTGCAACGCCTCGACCCGCTGCTTGCCCAACCGACGACGGTCCAAAGCCAACGCGGAGGAATGGAAACCGGGGTACGGCAGGAAGGTCTGCATCACTCACCCCTCACACGACACGCGCGGGCCCCACACCCGCCCCCGGACCAGTACCACACGGAAAGCCGACCGCACCCACCACCCCCACCGAACCGCCCGTACGACCGGGCGACCGGGCGACCGGGCGCGGGGGTGTCCGCCGTTCGGCGCCTCCGGGGATTCCCCCGCGGGTACGGGGGCACCCGCAGGACGGCCCGGCGCCCCGGCACCGGGCCCGACCCACGGGGCGGGCACCCGCCCGTCCTCCCCACCGGCTGGACGGCAGAACGGCAGGAACCAGGAACATGGACACGCACCACGACGGCCCCGACCGTGACCACCGGCGTCCCGAGGGCGTCGGCGACACGCTGGTGGAGGCACTGGGGTCATTGTCGAAGGCGCTGGAGACGACGGAGCGGGCGCGCGGGCACCTCTACTCGTTCCACCAGCTGACCGGCACGGCGGACCTGGAACTGGACCGCGCCGTCGAGCTGCTGCGCGAGGCCGGCCACCCGGAGTGGGCCGAGCGGGTGGCGACGGAGGTCCTGGGCCGCAACGTCATCCCCGGCCACTGGACCTTCCAGATCGTCGAGGCCTACGACGACACGTACTACCAGCCGTTCAAGGACCTCGAACGCGCCGCGGTGGAGGAGCTGGCCGGGGGGCGCACCCACCTGTACGAGGCGGAGATGAAGGAGGCCCGCCGCACGTCCGGTCACCCCGACCACACCGCCCGGCCCGACACGACCCCGTGACGCCGCACGTCGGCCCCGCCTGATCCGGGGCCGGTCGGTTCCGGTCGGTGCGGGCCCGACCGATGCGGAGCCGGTCGGTTCCGGCCGATGCAAACCCGGCCGATGCGGGTCCGGCCGATACGGACCCGGCCAATGCGGTTCCGGCCGATGCAAACCCGGTCGATACGGGTCCGGTCGGTGCAGGTCCAGCCGATGCGGGCCCGGCCGATGCGGGCCCGGCCGATGCGGACTCGGCCGGTCCGGTGCGTCGAGGGTCCCGGTCGCGCCGAGCCCGGGGGTCGAACCCGCCGGTCGGGGCGGCCGGGGCCCTCGTGGTGCCTGCTGTGTCAGGCTCCCGTCGTACCGCGGCGGCGGGTGGCGAGCACGGCGCCCGCGCCGAGCAGCACGGCGGCGCCGCTGGTGAGGGCGAGACCCTTCAGGGCGTCGGACGACCCGGTCCGGGCGAGCGTCCCGGCCGTCGGCGTGGTGGCCGTCGTGGTCGTCCCGACCGGGATGGTCGCCCCGACCGGGGTGTTCGTACCGCCCTGCGGCGACGGGGCCGGCGACGGGCTCGCGGCCGGGGCCGCGACGACCTGGAAGCGGTGGACCTTCATCGTGGTGTTGGCGCCGCAGTCGTCACCGCGCTCGTACCAGCCGCTCACCTCGATCCGGCCCTTCCAGCCCCTCAGCGTCGCGGCCGGGCTCAGCCGCAGCCTGAGGTCGGCGTGGGCGCCGGGCTTCAGCCCGCCGACGTTCACGGCGATGCCCCAGGAGTTCCAGTCGCGCCACGTGGCGGACGTGCCCGTGGAGTACTGGGGCTCGAAGAGGGTGACGAGGTCCTTCGTGCCGGGTGCGAGGGCGACCTGGGCGTACGCGCGGTCCACCGCCTCGCCGGTGTTGTTGGTGACGCGGACGGTGAGGTCGACGGTGCTGCCCGCGGTGACCTTCTCGGGCAGGCCGGTCAGCTCGGCGACGAGGCGGTCGTCCCCGTCGCACATGCCGTCGTCCTCCTCTTCCTCCTTCGCGTCCGCGAGCGCCTTCTCGGCGGCGGCCAGGTCGGCGGCGGCCTTCTTGACCGCTTCCCCCGCCAGGTGGTCCGCCCGGAAGGCGGCGACGCGCATGTCGTCGAGGGCCTTGCCGGCCTCGGCCCGTTTCCCGTCCGCGGCGGTCTTCTCCGCGGCGGCCTCCTCGACGGCGGTCCGGGCGTCCGCGACGGCCTTCTCGGCGGCTGTCCGCGCCTCCGGGGCAGCCGTGTCCGGCAGGGCGGCGAGCTTCGCCTCGGCCTCCTCCAGCACCTTCACCGCGGCGGTGTGCGCGACGGTGGCGGCGATGGCCTCCTTCCCGGCGGCGGCGGCCGCGAGGGCCTCCGGCGTGGTGTCGGAGACCGCCACCAGCAGCTTCTCGTAGGCGGCCGCCTTGGCGGCCATCGCGGCGTCGTACGCCTTGCGGGCCTCCGCGACGGCCTTCTCCAGGTCCGCGACGGACCTGCCCTTCCCGAACCCGGACGGCCCCCGCGCCCCGGACGGCTCGGACACGGCCGGCGGCGCGGGCGGCGGGGTCACCGTCGCCGCGTACGCCGGGGAGGCGGCGAGGAGGACGACGGGCGCGATGACGGCAGCGGCGACGGCCGTTGCGAGAGTACGTGTGATCTTCACGGATGCTCTTTCTCGGGAGCGGGCGTCGTGAACGCGACGATGCACGTCGGCGATCGCACAATCGTACGGGCCAAACGCCGTACCACGGACGGGAGTTCGGCCCCGCCCACCCCACCCGGCAGCGGAAGGAACGGCTCCGCCACCGGGCAAAACCGGGCGATCGGCACAGTTGCCCACACACCCCTGGTTTTCCGTGTGGGAATTCTCATCGTGACCTGACGGGCCGTCAGTCGCAGGAGTGCCGGTCCCGCTCGGGCGAGTACAGGTGGCTGTCGCGGAACTCCGTCGCCGCCAGCGTCCGGCCGACGAGGATCACCGCCGTGCGGGTGATTCCCGCCGCCTTCGTCCGCCCGGCGATGTCCCCGAGGGTGCCGCGCAGCACCACCTCGTCGGGGCGGCTGGCCATGGCGACGACGGCGGCCGGGCAGTCCTCGCCGTAGTGCGGCACCAGCTCGGCGACGACGCGGTCGACGTACCGCGCCGCCAGGTGCAGCACCAGCAGGGCGCCGCTGCGGCCCAGTGTCGCCAGGTCCTCGCCCTCGGGCATGGGGGTGGCCTGCTGGGCGATCCGCGTCAGGATGACGGTCTGGCCGACGGTCGGGACGGTCAGCTCCCGCTTCAGCGCCGCCGCGGCCGCGGCGAACGCCGGGACGCCCGGCACCACCTCGTACGGCACGCCCGCCGCGTCCAGGCGCCGCATCTGCTCGGCGACCGCGCTGAACACCGACGGGTCGCCGGAGTGCAGCCGCGCCACGTCGTGGCCCGCCCGGTGGGCGGCGACCAGTTCCTCGGTGATGGCGTCCAGGTCCATGCGGGCCGTGTCGACGAGCCGCGCGTCCGGCGGGCACTCGGCGAGCAGTTCCTCCGGGACCAGCGAGCCGGCGTACAGGCACACCCGGCAGGAGGCGAGGGTGCGGGCGCCCCGCACCGTGATCAGGTCGGCGGCACCGGGGCCCGCGCCGATGAAGTAGACCGTCATTGTTCCTCTGCTCCCGCCCTCGTCACGGATCCCGCCTTCGTCACGGACCACTGCGTGACCGGCATCGCCTGCCGCCAGCCGGTGAAGCCGCCCACCGGCACGGCGTGCGCGACCGCCAGTCGTACGAGCTCGCCGCCGTGCCGCCGGTACCACTCGGCGAGCAGCGCCTCCGACTCCAGCGTCACGGTGTTCGCGACCAGCCTGCCGCCGGGGCGCAGCGCCGCCCAGCAGGCGTCGAGCAGACCGGGCGCGGTGATGCCGCCGCCGACGAAGACGGCGTCCGGCGCGTCGAGGCCCGCGAGGCCGTCCGGCGCGGCGGCGGTGACCACGCGCAGGCCCGGCACGCCGAGCGCGGCGGCGTTGCGGGTGATCCGCTCGGCCCGCACCGGGTCGCGTTCGACGGCGATCGCGCGGCAGGTGCGGTGGACGCGCATCCACTCGACGCCGACCGAGCCGGAGCCGCCGCCGACGTCCCACAGCAGTTCGCCCGGCGCGGGCGCCAGTGCGGCGAGCGTCGCGGCGCGGACGTGGCGCTTGGTGAGCTGGCCGTCGTGCTCGTACGCCTCGTCCGGAAGGCCCGGTACGGCGCCGAGTCGCGGGGCGCCGGGGGCGCGGACGCACTCGACGGCGACGGTGTTCAGGGGGTCGCCCGGCGGGTGCGGCCAGTCGTCGGCGGTGCCGTGCAGGGCGCGTTCGCGGTCCGGGTGTCCCAGTTGCTCCAGTACGCGCAGGCGGCTCGGGCCGTAGCCGCGGGCGCGCAGCAGGGCGGCCACCTCGGCGGGGGTCGCCGCGCCGGCGCTCAGCACGAGCAGGCGGCGGCCGTCGTGGAGCGCGGCGGACAGGGTGTCGAGGGCACGGCCGACGAGGGAGACCGTCTCGGTGTCCTCCTGCGGCCACCCCAGACGGGCGCAGGCGTACGCGACGGAGGAGGGGTGCGGCAGGACGCGCAGCCGGTCCGGGCCGAGGACCTCCGCGAGGGCACGGCCGACCCCGTGGAACATGGGGTCGCCGCTCGCCAGGACCGCGACCGCCCTGCCGGCGTGCGCCGCGAGCACGGCGGGGACGGCGGGGCGCAGGGGGCTGGGCCACGGCACGCGCTCGGCCGTCACCTCCGCCGGCAGCAGGCCCAGCTGGCGGGCGCCGCCGCCGACGACCACGTCCGCGGCGCGCAGGGCGGCGCGGGACGCCTCGGGCAGCCCGGACCAGCCGTCGGCGCCGATGCCCACGACGGTGACGGTGTCGGCGGGACGGGGGGCGCCCCGGTTGCCGGATGGCCTGCTCACGGGCCGGAACCCTACCGGCCGGCCGGGGCGCGGCCGGCCGGCGGGGTCGCCTCGCGGCGTGCCCGCCGGCGTGGAGGGGATCCGGACGGAACCGCCGAGGGGCGCGGAGGCGGACGAAGGCACGGGGGAGGAAGCGGACCGGCGGCGGGCGCGGAGGCCGACGGTCCACGTGCGGCACGCGGACGGCACGCGCACGACCCACGCGCGGTACACGGGCGGACGGCCGGGTTCACTCGTGCGTGTGGAAGACCCGTGGGGGCGGCGGCACCGGGGGCCGGGCCCGGGACGGTGCCGCCGCGCCGGACCGCCGGATCCGCCCGCCGGGGAGGGCCGGTGGGCTGGCCGGATCCGCTCGCCGGCCGCCGCCGCGGACGTGGCGCATGCGCACCGCCTCGGACCGCCGGGCTCCGGAAGCGGCACTACGATGCGGCTGTCCCCGCGACATTTCCCGTGCCAGTCAAGGACGTTCGGCATGCGCAACTCTTCCGGCAGAGGGTCCCGACCCGATGTGCCGGGCACGTTCGGCGCCACCGTGAGGGCGGTCGCGGGCGGCATTCCGGCCTACTCGCCGGTCGCGACGACCGCCGTGCTCGTCGGGGCGGCCGGGCTCGCCGCCCCCGCCGCGCTGCTGTACTGCGCGCTGCCCGTGCTGGGCATCGTGCTGGCGTACAGGAGGCTCGAACGGCTCGACCTGAACGCGGGCGCCGCGTACTCGTGGGTGGGGCGGACCCTCCATCCGTTCCTCGGCTTCCTGTGCGGGTGGGCGCTGGTCGTGTCGACGACGCTGTTCATGGTGGCCGGGGCGCTGCCGGCGGGGATGCTGACGCTCGCCCTGTTCGACCCCGGGCCGGCGAAGGGCACCTGGCCGGTGACGGCGGCCGCGGCGGGCTGGCTGGTGGTGATGCTGCTGGTGGCGCTGGTCGGGGTCCGGTTGACGGTGCGGGCGCGGACGATCGTCTCCTGCGTCGAGCTGGTGCTCCTCCTGCTGTTCGTGCTGGGCGCGGCGGTGCGCAACGGCGCGGCGGCCGCGTTCGACTGGTCGTGGCTGGGGTTCGGGGACTTCTGCGGGGTGTCGGGCGTCGCTTCGGGCGCGCTGATCGCGGCGTTCTCCTACCGGAGCCGGTACGCCTGCGGCGGTCCCGGCGAGGAGGGGCGCGGGGGCCGGTTCCGGTCGGGGCTGCCGGTGTTCGTCGGGGTGGGGGTGGTGTTCCTGCTGCTTGAGGCGTTCACCCTGGCGGTCAACGTGGTGCTGGCGACGGAGGGGGTCACCGCGCGGAGCGGTGCCGGCACCCTCGCCCTGCTCTGCGACGCGCTCTGGCCCGGGTTCACCGGGAAGTTGCTGGTGGTGGTGGTGATGCTGTCGACGGTGGTGACGCTGGAGACGACGCTGATCCAGGTGACGCGGACGCTGTTCACGATGGGCCGGGACCGTACGGTGCCGGCCGTGTTCGGACTGGTGCACCGCCGGCGGAACACCCCGCGGGCGGCCGTGGCCGCCGTCGGCGGGGTCGCGCTGGCGCTGTTCGCCGCGTCGAACGCCTTCGGCTCGGTCGGTGACGTCGTGTCCGGCGCGGTCGGCGCGATGAGCCTGCAACTCGCCTTCTCCCACGGGCTCGCCGGGATCGCCGCCGTCGTCGCCTACCGCCGCGTGCTGCTGTCGTCGGCCCGGGAACTGCTGCTGGGCGGGGTGTGGCCGCTGGCGGGGGCCGCCTTCATGTGGTGGATCTTCTACGAGTCGCTGGTGGGGCTGCCCACCGCCCCGCTCGTCATCGGTCTCGGAGGGCTCGCGGCAGGACTCATTCCGATGTTCTGGTACTGGCGGCGGGGCAGTTCGTACTACCGTCCGGCGAAGCTGGACGCGGTACGGGCGCTGGCGGCGAAGAAGGACATGCCGTGCGGCGACGTACCGCGGCGGCACCGGCCGGCCGCCGACGAGACCCTGGCGACCGACTTCTGACCACGCGACCGACCACTCGATCGGGGGAGAAGGCATGGCCGCACGCCACCGCGCCACCGGAGGGGGGCGCCCGGACCGGGGCGGCTCCGGGAAGCCGCGGCACGGACGGAGTACGAGGCGCGTCGGGCTCATGGGCCGGGCGGGCCGTTCCGCGCGCGAGGACCGCCTCGCCCTCGAACCCGACCCGTACTTCGGGGACGAGGCGCTCGGCGACGTGCGCCACGACATCGCCGTCGGCCGCTGGCAGGGCGTGCGGGACCTGCTGCGGGAGACCGGGGACGACTGGCCGCGGCGCACCCACCGCATCCGGCTCCTCGCCCACGCGGCGGCCGGCACATCGGCCGTCGAGGGCTGGCGGGCCGCCGAGCCCGACGATCCGGACGCGGCGGTGCTGCGGGCCGCGACCGAGGTGGTGCGGGTCTTCGACGCGGCGATCGCGGCGGGCCGCGGCAGCGCCGTGAACCGGGCCCGGCTGGACTCCACGGTCCTGGCCTGCCTGTTCGCGGCGGACGCCCGGCCCGCGGACCCCATGCCGTGGGTGTCGCTGCTGACGGTGGCCCGGCTGTACGAGGGCGGGGTGAGCCGGGCGGAGCTGCGCCGCTGGTGGGACGAGCTGCGCCGGCGCGACCCGCACAACACGGAGGGCCATGTGCAGCTGCTGCGCTACTGGTCGGCGCGGTGGCACGGCACGCACGGCTCGATGTACGACTTCGCGCGCGACGCGGCCGGCGCGGCGCCGCCCGGCTGCCCGCTGCCGGTGCTGGTGCAGATCGCCCGCGTCGAGGAGTACCGGTACGTGCTGGACGGGGCGCTCGGCCGGGGTCCCGGCTCGGTGCGGGGCTTCGACCAGCACTGGAAGCACGAGCTGGCGGTGACGGAGGTGCGGCGCACCTGGGAGCGGTGGATCGGCGGCCGGGCGCCGGGGCCGGTCCGGCCGGAGGAGGTCGAGCTGCTGAACTACCTGACCCACGCGGCGTGCTTCGCGGGGCGGCTGGAGGTGGCGGACGGCCTGTTCGAGCTGCTGGGGACACGGGTGTCGCGGGTGCCGTGGTCGTACACGGGGGACCCGGCGGAGCAGTTCACCCGGTGGCGCGCACAGGCCCGCGACGCCTCGTGAAGCGCCCGCCGGACCGCCCCGGACCGCCGTGGGGCCCCGGGCCGCCCGCCGTAGGGGACCCGGACCGCCGTACGGGACCGGACCGCCGTACGGGACCGGGCCGGGCCCGCCGCGCGGCGGGGCGGGCCC
>JAAXOU010000340.1 GCA_012396115.1 Streptomyces somaliensis DSM 40738
GGCGGACGGCACGGCGACCGGGGCGGCGCACGCTCCCGGGCCCCGGGACCACCCGGGGCGGAGACCGCCGCGGTGCCCCGCGCCGGCCTCCCCGCCCCTCCCCGGCGGGGCGCCATCGGGGCGTCGCCGGGGAGGGACGGGGGAGAGGAAGGGGCGGGGAAGCGCCCGTGACGGTGGTTTGCGGACCCCACCCACGGGCCATGTACGCTGTTGCCCCGCTCCGAGGGTGCGTAGCTCAGTGGTAGAGCGCTGCTCTTACAAAGCAGATGTCGGCGGTTCGAACCCGTCCGCGCCCACCAGCGGAAAGACCCCTGGCCGATCACGGCTGGGGGTCTTCGGCGTTCGGCTTCGACGTCAACGGCGCCGGCCGTCGGCGGCTCCTCGTGCAGGGGGCGTCACTGAGCCTTTTCCAACCTCACTCTGAGCTGGCCAGATGTAGGGCGAGGACGGCTTGGACGAGTGAGGTGATGCGGGTGGTCGAGCATCGGAGCTTGCGGAGGAGCCTCCAGGCTTTCAGGGTGGCCATGGCCTGCTCGACGAGTGCGCGGATCCTCGCGTGGGACCGGTTGACGGCCTTCTGACCGGTGGAAAGGGTTTCCCAGCGGCCCCAGTAGGGAGTGCGGACGGTTCCGCCGGCACCCCGGTAAGCCTTGTCCGCCCAGCACTTGATGTCGGCCGTGGCGAGGGCGGCGACGACGCCGTGTTCGCGAGCTGTGCGGACGTCGTGGATGGCACCAGGAAGGGCTGGCGAGGCCCACAACAGCCGCCCCATGGGATCGGTGAGGACCTGCACGTTCATGCCGTGCTTCTTGTGCTTCCCGGAGTAGAAGGGCCGGCCTGCGGCGATGCGGTCGATCGGCAGGAGGGTGCCGTCGAGGATCACGAATGCCTTCGTCGCGGCAGTCCGTATCGCGTTGGCCAGCGTGGGCGCGAGGTCGGCCAGGAGCTCGACAGCCTCGGTCGCGTATCGGTAGGCGGTCGTGGTCCCGACACCGAATCCGGCTGCGAGCTGGGCATACGTGTGTCCCATTCGCAGGTGGGCCAGGGCCAGCAGGGCCTGACGGCCGGGACTCAGACGCCTCCAGCGGGAGCCGATTACACGGCGGTGCTGCCGCAGACGGGCGGACAGGAAGCGCAGGGCAGAGCTGGACACGTCGACGCCGGACGGGTAGACAAGCATGCGAAGCCTCTGGTGGAGACGGTTCTCTTGGTCGAAAACCCATCTACCAGGGGCTTCACCTCGTTGTCAGCCCAACCAGCGAGCCCCTGCCGCAAGTTGGAAAGGGCTCACTGTCCCACCGCGCCGTCGATCTCCTGGCGCAGGAAGTCCGCGTGGCCGTTGTGCCGGGCGTACTCCTCCGCCATGCGCACCAGCACCCACCGGAGGGTGACCGGGCCGCGCCAGGGGTCCGTGCCGGTCACGTCGAGGTCGGCCGCCTCGGCGACGTGGCGCTCGGCGAAGTCGACCTCCTCCCGCCAGGTCCGCCACGCCTCGGCGACGGCGTCCGCGTCGGCCACGGCGCCGTCGAAGGCGGCGTCGGGGCCGTCGCCGGTGCCGAAGTGCGGGGCGGTCTCGTGGCCCGCCATCCGCTGCCGGAACCACCGGCGCTCGACCTCGGCCATGTGCCGCACCAGGCCGAGCGGGGACAGCCCGGAGAAGTCCACCGGCCGCCGCGCCAGCGCTTCCGGTCCGAGCCCGGAGCACTTCACCACCAGCGTCTGGCGCTGCCAGCGCAGGAAACCGGTGAGCACCGTCCTCTCGTCGCCCGGGAGGGGCACGTCGACCCGGGGGTCCCCGTCGGGGGCGGCGAACATGTCCGCGAACCTCGGCACGTCCGGGATCACCGCCGACCGGACCGCACGACCGACCGGTCCGGCCGGGCCGTCCCGGTTTCCGTCTCATTCAGCCCCGTACAGAGCCGTGCAGACCGGACCATGGGCGGGGCCGATCTCGGGACCGGTTACTCGTGGACGTGGGCGAACGGCTCCGTACGAGGCTCACCATTCCACCAGTACGGTCGGAAAGCATGTGGGCGGTGCGAGTCAGCAGATGTCTGGTCGGGCCGGGCCTGGCTGGGCCTGCCGTACTCCGGTGCACGCCACCAGCGTGCTACCGCCCTCGTCGACGAACAGCATGAAGATCCACGATCCGTCAGCAGCCCTGATCTGGCCCAGTCGAACCGGCCGGTCGTATAGATCGAGGCGTTGCACGGCCCGCGTCAAGCCGGAAGTTTCGATGCCTCTCCGAAGGGTGTGGCGGAGTCGGCGCCCGTAGATCCTCGCAAGTGACTCGGCTGACGTCGTTCCGTCCCAGACAACGTGGGAAGCGCCGGCACGGAGGGCCGACAACGCGGCCAGCGATGTGTCGTCGCCACCGCCCAGCAGCCGTTCGAGCTGCTCCCGCTCCATGGACCCACCCCCGGTCAGGATCCTGCTGTACAGCAACGAAGTACAGCAACCCCAGCATCCGTCAGCAACCGACCCGGGCTCTCACGGTCCGCCCCGCAACCTGTACGACCTCTTAGTGGCCGATCTGCCCAGAGCTACGGACCAGAAGGCTTCTGACGTCCACGGCTGACATCAACGACGTCGGACGGAGGCGGGCATCAGCGTCTCTGCCCGGCCGTCGCACCGGTCGACAGCGGCGGGACGGTCGGTGGCGGGCGGCGGTGGGGCGGTCTTCGCCGTCGAAGGGGGCGGGCACGCCGTGCGAGGTGCGGTGCCCCGGCACGGCGGGCGGCCTCGCGGGCGGTGCGCCCGCCCCGCAACGGGTTTGCCCGGTCGCCCCGTCGGCGGGGTCAGAGGGTCCAGAACGGACCCGAGACCGAGCGGTGCAGGAGGCGGACCGGGCGGTTGTCGAAGGTCCGCGCGCGGACCATGAAGCGCAGGTGGCGGCCGGCCCCCACGTCGGCCGTGCACGTGAACTGGTGGCCGCCCGCGCCGTACGCCCGCACCGGCAGGTGCAGGGAGCGGTCGCTGCCGTTCCGGTCCGTCGTGTAGAAGCAGCCCTCGACCACCGTGTCCGCCGGGGTGTCGTCCCCGAGGAGCAGGTGGACCACGGTGTGGTGGCGGACCGGCCCCACCAGCAGGATCGCGGTGCGGAACGAGAGTCCGGCCCAGTTGCCGGACGTGAGTTCCATGTCGGCCGCGTTGGACTCGTTCAGCATGTCGGGCACGGGGTCCTCCTCGGGCGGTACGGGTGCCGTCTGGCCGTTGGCGCGTTTCACGATCCCGGGGAACACGACCTTGCGGAACTGGTTCACGCGCGCGTCCCCCGGGCACGCGGTGCCGCCGGCCGACCAGGCGGAGTGCAGGCGGTGGTAGCCGTAGCCGGGGTCGTCGTGGCTGCGGCAGATCCGCAGGGGCAGGCCGTGGCGCTGGTGCAGCCACACCCCCAGCCGGATCAGCTGCTCGACCTGCTTGTCCGTCCACGGGTCGGTGTGCTTCAGGTTGGACGCCGTCTCGACGGACACCGCGCCGGTGCCGTCGGGGCGCCGGTTGGCGGTGTAGTTGGCGTCGGCGCGCGTCTCCGTGCCGATGTACTGGGCCAGGTCGCCCGCGTACCCGAGGCCGAAGTGGGACTCGAGCGGGCTGGTCTTCCAGTACTCGTAGAGCCGCTGCGCGGTCCACGGCGCGGCCAGGCTGTGCATGATGAACTGCGTCGGTCTGATAGCGGGTTGCTGGTCGCTCTCCGGCTGAAGCTCCAGCTTCTTCGCGAACGGGCACCAGGCCATCAGGGCGCCTCCTTCCGGCTCGGACACGGCTGTCGGGGGGTGCCGACTCGGACGTGCGCCCCCGCGCGGCCGGGGCCGCGGCCGCCCCGTGCGCGTGCGCTCCCGCCGGTGGTGTGCCGTGCGCCGCCCCGAAGAAGGTCAGGTCGCCGTCGAC
>JAAXOU010000341.1 GCA_012396115.1 Streptomyces somaliensis DSM 40738
GGCGCCCTGCCCCGGCGGCGGGCGGGGCCCCGTCGGGCGGGCCGCGGACGGGCTGCGCGCGTACGGGCTGATCGTCGCCATGTGGATCCGCTCCACGATGGCGTACCGCCTCTCCTTCGCGATGACGCTGCTGACCAACCTGGTGGCGAACTTCTTCGACTTCGTCGTGATCCTGCTGATGTTCGGCCACGTGCGGGGCCTGGGCGGCTTCGCCTTCGGCGAGGTGGCCTTCCTGTACGGGACGACGAGCACCGCCTTCGGGCTGGCCGACCTGGCGGTGGGCCAGGTCGGGAAGGTGGGGCGGCGGGTGCGGGACGGCACGCTCGACACGTTCCTGGTGCGCCCGGCGCCCGTCCTGGCGCAGGTGGCCGCCGACCGGTTCGCGCTGCGGCGGCTGGGCCGGCTGGCGCAGGGGCTGCTGGTGCTGGTGTGGTCGCTGGCGGCGCTGGAGGGCGTCGAGTGGACGCCGCTGAAGGTGCTGATGGTGCCGCTGACGGTGGTGACGGGCGCGGTGATCTTCGGGTCGCTGATGACGGCCGGGGCGGCGTTCCAGTTCTGGGCGCAGGACGCCGCGGAGGTCGCCAACTCCTTCACCTACGGCGGGAACACCCTCCTGCAGTACCCGCCGTCGATCTTCGCCGGCGAGCTGGTGCGGGGCGTCGTCTACGTCGTGCCGCTGGCGTTCGTCAACTGGGTGCCCGCGCTGTACGTGCTGGGCCGCGAGGCGCCGGCCGGGCTGCCGCCGTGGGCGGCCTTCGCCTCCCCGGCGGTCGCCGCGGTGTGCGCCGTGCTCGCGGGGCTGGCGTGGCGCGCGGGGATCCGTTCGTACCGGAGCACGGGGAGCTGACACATGACCGCGGGGGAAGCCGGCTTCATCGACCTCGACGGCGTCGAGAAGGTCTTCGACGTGCGCCGCCGGGTGGGCCCGCTGCGCCGGGAGAGGCACCGGGTGCGGGCGGTGGACGGGTTGAGCTTCCGGGTGGCGCGCGGGGAGATGGTCGGCTACATCGGCCCGAACGGCGCCGGGAAGTCCACCACCGTCAAGATGCTCACCGGCATCCTCACCCCGAGCGGCGGCCGGCTGCGCGTCGCCGGCATCGACCCCGCGCGGGAGCGGACCCGCCTGGCCCGCCGCGTCGGCGTCGTCTTCGGGCAGCGCACGACGCTCTGGTGGGACCTGCCGCTGCGCGACTCCTACCGGCTGGTGCACCGCATGTACCGCATCCCCGACGCCCGCTTCCGGGAGAACCTCGACCGGTGCGTCGAACTCCTGGACCTGGCGGACCTGCTGGAGGTGCCCGTCCGCCAGCTCTCCCTCGGCCAGCGGATGCGCGGCGACATCGCGGCGGCGCTCCTGCACGACCCGGACGTGCTCTACCTCGACGAGCCGACGATCGGCCTCGACGTCGTGTCGAAGACGAGGGTCCGCGGGTTCCTGCGGGACCTCAACGCCGAGCGGGGCACGACGGTCCTGCTCACCACCCACGACCTCACCGACATCGAGCAGCTCTGCGGCCGGGTGATGGTCATCGACCACGGGCGGCTGGTGTACGACGGCACGCCGGCCGGGCTCCACGGGGCGGGCGGGGGCGAACGGACGCTCGTCGTCGACCTGGAGCGGGAGGCGCCGCCCGTCGAGGTGGCCGGCGCCCGCGTGGTGCGGGTCGAGGGGACCCGGCAGTGGCTGGCGTTCCCCGCGTCCGCGTCGGCGGCCCCGCTGGTCGCGGAGATCGCCGCGGCGTACCCGCTGGTCGACCTGTCCGTGCGGGAGCCGGACATCGAGGCGGTCATCGCGAAGATGTACGCCGAACGGCGGCCGGCGCGCACCGCTCCGGGCACACGCCCCTGAAGGGGCCCCGGCCCCCGGCCCCCGGTCCCGAGCCCGGCGGCCGCCCGCCGGGCTCCGCGCCGGGGCCCGGGCGGGGCCCGAAAGAGTGAGAAAGCCCGCACGCGCCGGGAAAAGCCGCCGTCCAGGAACTGGCGGCCCGCCCCGGGAGTACCTGGAATAGGACGAGCGGCGGCGCCGGCCCGCGGGCCGGAAGGGGCGCGCGGGCGCTGTCGCGGAGCGGTGCGCGGGAGCGCGGGGCGTTCGGCGCCCGCCCGGGCGGCGCCCGCTCACGGCGCCCCGGAGGCGAGACGGGCCCCAGGGCCGGCGAGGGCGGAGCGGATGACGGGAACGGGCACGAGGGCGGCGCGGACGGCGGGCGCCGGCGGCTTCTCGTACACGGCGGAGGACGAGGAGAAGCGCCGCGGGGTGCGCCGCATGAAGGCGACGGCGACGGCGCTGCTGCTCCTGGTGGCGGCGGTCTACGCGCTCGCGACCTGGGCGGGCGCCTCCGGCGCGACCGGCTGGCCCGGCTACGTGGCGGCGGCCGCCGAGGCGGGCATGGTGGGCGCGCTCGCGGACTGGTTCGCGGTGACGGCGCTGTTCCGCCGCCCGATGGGCCTGCCCATCCCGCACACGGCGATCATCCCCACCAAGAAGGACCAACTGGGCGAGGCGCTGGGCAGGTTCGTCGGGGAGAACTTCCTCTCGGCCGACGTCGTACGGGCCCGGCTGCACGCCCTGGACGTCGCGGGCCGCCTCGGGGCGTGGCTGTCCGAGCCCGCACACGCCGACCGGGTCACGGCGGAGGCGTCCACGGCACTGCGCGGCGCCCTGACCGTCCTGCGGGACGCCGACGTCCAGGCCGTCGTCGGCGAGGCGATCACCCGCCGGGCGGAGGCGGTGGAGATCGCGCCCGGCGTCGGCAGGACCCTCGGCCGGGTCGTCGCCGACGGGGCGCACCGCCGGGTGGTCGACCTGGTCTGCGCCCGCGCCCACGACTGGCTGGTCGTGCACGGCGACTCGGTGATGGACGCCGTGCAGGGCGGCGCCCCGGGGTGGACGCCCCGGTTCGTGGACCGGAAGGTCGGGGAGCGGGTCTACAAGGAGCTGCTGCGGTTCGTCACCGAGATGCGCGACATGCCGGGGCACCCGGCGCGGGGCGCGATCGACCGGTTCCTCGGGGACTTCGCGGCGGACCTCCGGGAGGACGCGGAGACCCGGGCGCGCGTGGAGCGCCTGAAGTCGGACCTGCTGGCGCGGCCGGAGGTGCAGGACGTCATCGCGTCGGCGTGGGGGGCCGTACGCGCGATGATCGTGTCGGCGGCGGAGGACGAGCGGAGCGAGCTGCGGCTGCGCGCCCGGGCCTCCCTGCTGTCCCTGGGGGCCCGGCTGGCGACGGACGCGCGGCTCCGGCGGAAGGTCGAGGGCTGGCTGGAGGACGCGGCGGCGTACGTGGTGACGACGTACCGGGACGAGATCACCTCGCTGATCACCGACACGGTGGCGAGCTGGGACGCCGACCAGACCTCCCGCAAGATCGAGGCGCACATCGGCCGCGACCTGCAGTTCATCCGCATCAACGGCACGGTCGTGGGCGCACTGGCGGGCCTGCTGATCCACACGGTCTCCCACGCCCTGGGCGGATGACCGGCCCCCGCGCCCGGCCGCCGCGGGGGAGGCGCCCGCCGGTGCGCGGGCGCCCGGACCGGCGGCGTCAGCCGGCGCGGCGGGTGACCGCCCAGGAGGCCAGGGCCATCCCGCCGGCCACGGAGAACACCGCCGGCCAGGCGCCGATCCTCTTCGCCAGCGCCGGGACGCGCCTGATAGCCGCCGCCAACTGCCGGGTCTCCGACTACGAGAACCCGCAGCAGGAGGTCTGGGAGGTCGACCCGGCCACCGGCAAGCCCAGGTGGAAGTACCAGCTGGCGCGCGG
>JAAXOU010000342.1 GCA_012396115.1 Streptomyces somaliensis DSM 40738
CCGCGGCACCCGAACCGCTCGGGCCGGGAAACCGCCCGGGCGGGGATCCCGTACGCGAGAACCCCGCACGCGGAGCGGTTCGTGCGGGGGGGCGCGCCGGCGTGGACGAGGGCGGTCAGGGCGCCCAGCAGGGTGCCGAAGACCAGGCCGTCGACGGCGAACAGGACGAACGCGTCCCCGGTGTCCCGGCCGAACACGAGGGCCGCCGCCGGATCGGTGAAGACCACGACCGCCCACGCCACGACCGCGGCGACCAGGGACACGAGCACACCGGTCCCGACGGCGGCGGCGAGCCGGACCCCGCGCGCGGCGGGCGCCCGGCCCACCAGCCGGGGCACGAGCAGCACGACCCCCGCCAGCAGCACGAGGAAGGTGACGTTGCCCCGCAGGTCGGCGACGCGCATGTAGGGGTCGGACTCCGGTGACGGCTCCCAGCCCTGGGCGAGCAGCGCCCGGTACACCATCGCCGCGCCGCCGTCGCCCTGGGCCGCCCAGGCGTCGAGCAGGACCTCGCGTGCCCAGGGGCTGCCCGCCGTCACCAGGCACACGCACAGTAACGCGACCCTCAAGCCACCCGCTCGTCCCATGGATCTCCCCCGCGGTAGTCGTGGACCCGTACTCTAGGAACCCCGGGGCGGTGTGTCACCAGAACGGACGGCACCGCCCGCGCCGGGGCGCCCCGCCGGCGCCACCGCCGGGTCCCCTCACCCGCCCGCCGCCGCGCCGGGGCGCAGCCGCGGGTGGCGTTCGGCGAGTCGGTCCGGGGCCGCCTGCCGCCAGGAGTCGACCAGGATGTCCCGCAGCTCGTCCAGGCCCTCCAGGGCGGCGAGCCGCACCCGCACCCACGCCGAACCGGCCTCGTGCGGCGGCACCCAGAACTTCTCCGGCTCGGCCGCCATGAGTTCGGCGCGCTCGTGCCGGGGGCAGCGCACGGCGAACGACGTCCGGTCGTCGGGCACCGTGGCGTACATCTTCCCCGCCACGCGGAACGTGGGCATGTCCCACGCCTCCTTCTCCACCGTTTCGGGAAGGGAGAGGGCGATGCGGCGGACGTCCTCGTCGTCGATCATGCCCGCCACGGTAGACGGCGCCACTGACATCGATGCCGGTACCCGGTGGCCGTGGCTCTGCCACTTGCCGACGTCCGACACCCGCCGCGGGCCGGCCGCGGCGCCCCTCCTGGCCGGGATCCCTCCGTGCCGGTACGGTCTGGCCCACCCGATCAGGGGCCCGCCGTGCCGGTGCGGGCCGGGCCGACAGGGAGGTGGAGTGGTGAGCCGGGTGCCACGGGACGGCGGCGGGTCCGCCGCGGAGGTCTTCGACGAGGTGGGCGCGCGCTACGAGGAGGTCTTCGCCGGTGTCCCGGGCCAACTCGCCGCCCTGGACTGGCTCGTCGGCCTCCTGCCGCCCGGGGCGCGCGTGCTGGACGTGGGCAGCGGCACCGGCCGCCCCGCGGCCGAGCGGCTGGTGCGGGCCGGGTACGAGGTCACCGGGATCGACGTGTCGGCCGAGATGGTGCGGATCGCCCGGGAGCGGGTGCCCGGCGCCCGCTTCGAACAGGCCGACGTGCGGACCTTCGAGGCGCCCGGGGGCGGGTACGACGCGGTGTGCCTCTTCTTCCCGCTGCTGGTCATGGACCAGCCCCAGGTGGCGCGGTCCCTGGTGCGGGCGGCTTCCTGGGTGGCCCCGGGCGGGGCGCTCGCGCTGGCCACGGTGCCCGGCGACATCCGCGGCCTGGACATCGTGTGGATGGGCCACCGGGTCACGGTCAGCAGCCTGTCCGTGGAGGACCACCTGCGGCTGCTGGCGGACGCGGGGCTGGACGTCGTCCACCACCACACGGCGGTGTACCGCCCGCACGGGCCGGACGCGGAACCGGAGGAGCACCTGTACGTCCACGCCCGGCGCCCGGCCTGACGGACGCGTCCGCCCCGCCGCCCGGACGGAACCGGGCGGCGGGGCGGACGGGGCGGGCGGGTGACCGTCGGAGCGGACCGGTCAGACCGCCGGGGCCGGGTAGGTCGGGTACTCCACGCCGGAGACGTGCTGGACGACGCGGATGACCTGGCAGGAGTAGCCGAACTCGTTGTCGTACCAGAGGTAGAGGATGGCGTTGTCGCCGTCGACCTTGGTGGCGCCGGCGTCGACGATCGACGCGTGGCGCGAGCCGATGAAGTCGCTCGACACCGCGTCGGGGGCGGTGGTGAAGTCGATCTGGCGCTTCAGCGGCGAGGTCAGCGACACGTTGCGGAGGTAGTCGAGGACCTCCTCGCGGGTGGCCTCGCGGCCGAGGCGCAGGGAGAGGATCGCGATCGAGACGTCCGGGACGGGGACGCGGATCGAGCTGCCGGTGATGGGCGCCTTGAGGTCCGGCAGCGCCTTCGCGACGGCGGAGGCGGCACCGGTCTCGGTGATGACCATGTTGAGCGGCGCGGAGCGGCCGCGGCGGTCGGCCTTGTGGTAGTTGTCCAGCAGGTTCTGGTCGTTGGTGAACGAGTGGACGGTCTCCACGTGGCCGCGCAGGACGCCGTACTCGTCCGCCATCGCCTTCAGCGGCGGGACGATCGCGTTGGTGGTGCACGACGCGCAGGACAGGATCTTCTCGTCCGGCTTGACCGTGTCGTGGTTCACGCCGTGGACGATGTTCGGGACGTCGCCCTTGCCCGGCGCGGTCAGGACGACCTTGGCGATGCCCGGGCGCAGGTGCTTGGACAGGCCCTCGCGGTCGCGCCACTTGCCGGTGTTGTCGATGAGGATGGCGTCCTTGATGCCGTACGCCGTGTAGTCGACCTCCGACGGGTCGCCGGCGTAGATCACCTTGATCTCGTTGCCGTTGGCGACGATCGTGCTGTTCGCCTCGTCGACGGTGATCGTGCCCTGGAACTGGCCGTGGATGGAGTCCCGGCGCAGCAGCGAGGCGCGCTTGACGATGTCCGTGTCACCGCCGCGGCGGACCACGATGGCCCGCAGCCGCAGTCCGTTGCCGGATCCGGTCTTCTCGATGAGCAGCCGGGCGACGAGGCGGCCTATGCGGCCGAAGCCGTACAGGACGACGTCGCGGGGCTCGCGGCGCTCGACCTTGTCGGCGCCGGTCGCGCCCGCGACGGCCTCGGCGGTGAACTCCTCGATCGACAGCCCGCGGGTGTCGGCCTTGTACGTCGCGGCGAGCATGCCGATGTCGATCTGCGAGGGGCCCAGGTCGAGCGTGGTGAGGGCCTGCAGGAACGGGAGCGTCTCGGTGACGGACAGCTCCTCGCCGGCGATCTGCCGGGCGAATCGGTGGGTCTTGAGGATGCTGACCACCGACTTGTTCACCAAGGAGCGGCTGTGCAGCAGGACGGTGACGTCCCGTTCCCGATACAGCTTCCCGATCATCGGGATCATCGACTCCGCGATCTCCTCGCGGTTCTTCCAGTTAGTGAACGAGTCGTCTTTGACAGTCACAGGCTTATCTTTCGAGCTAGGCGGTGCTCATATGCTAACCACACGCCGGTTTGATCATTCAATCGGCCGGTCGAAGGAGCTTCCGTAAGGGGCGAAAAGGGCCGGAAGTCGCCGTCGGCCCGAGTGCCGGGCAGACGTTCGGCGCCCTTGGATCCGCCGTGGGGGCCCGGCTCCACCGGGAGGCCCGATGCCGTTCGTGCGCGCGGTGCGCGGCGGGCTCCCGCACCGCGGTGCGCCCGCCCGGGCCGTCCACCACGAGGTGTCCGGCCCCGACCTGCGGCTCGGCCGCGACCGAACCGCCCCGTCCGGCGCCCGGCGGCCCGCCCCGCGGC
>JAAXOU010000343.1 GCA_012396115.1 Streptomyces somaliensis DSM 40738
CTGCCCGGCGCCCACGACGACCACGTCCACGTCCCGCACCTCGAACCCGTCCACGTCTCCACCAACCCCCCGGACGCCGGGGATCTTCCCGGGCCGCCGCGCGGGCGCCGAGCGTGCCGCACAGGGTGAGGGCGACGACGCCGAGGAGGGCGGCCAGGCCCAGCAGGACCGTGCCCGGCCAGCCCCCCGCGTGGTAGGCGGCCGCGCCGAGCACGCCGCCCGCGCTGCCGCCGAGGTAGTACGCCGACTGGTACAGCGCCGACGCCTGCGCCCGTCCGGTGGCCGCCGCCCGGCTCACCGACGACGAGGCGACCGCGTGGCCGGCGAAGAACCCCGCCGTGACCAGGACCAGCCCCGCCAGCACGGCGGCCAGCGAACCGGCCGGCGACAGCAGCAGCCCGGCGGCCGTCACGGCCGCCGCCAGGTACAGCGCCCCGCGCCGCCCCGTGCGCCCGACCAGCCTCCCGGCCGCGGCGGACGAGGCCGTACCGACCAGGTAGACGAGGAACACCGACCCGGCGACCCCCTGCGGCAACGAGAACGGCGCCTCCGCCAGCCGGTAGCCGATCACCGTGTACACGGCGCCGAAGACCGTCATGAACAGCGCGCCGATCGCGTACAGCCGCAGCAGCAGCGGGTCCGACAGGTGGACGCGCACCGTCCGCGCCAGCGCGCGCGGGTCCGGCGCCGCCGGCGCGAAGTGCCGCGCGGCCGGCAGCAGCAGCCGGTACGCCACGACGCACCCGGCCGCCATCAGCCCCACGGCGGCCAGCCCCGCCCGCCAGCCCCACAGCTGCGCCACCCAGCCGGTCACGACGCGGCCGCTCATCCCGCCGACGCTGTTGCCCGCGACGAACAGCCCGACCGCCGCGACCAGCGCCTTCGGCCGCACCTCCTCTGCCAGGTACGCCATCGCCGACGCCGGCAGCCCGGCCAGGGCCGCGCCCTGCACGGCGCGCAGCGCGACCAGCCACTCCAGGCTCGGCGCGAACGGCACCAGCAGGCCCACGACGACGGCCGTCACCAGCGAGCCGGTCATCACGGCCCGCCGTCCCAGCCGGTCCGACAGGGCGCTCAGCGGCAGCACGCACAGCGCGAGCGCGCCGGTCGCGGCGGAGACGGTCCAGCTGGCGGCCGACGCGCTCACCGCGAAGTCGGCGGAGACGGCCGGGAGCAGGGCCTGGGTCGAGTAGAGGAGGGCGAACGCCGCGACACCGGCGGCGAAGAGCGCGAGGCTCATCCGGCGGTGGCCGGGACGGCCGGGGGCGAGGCGGGTGTCGGCGTCCGCGGCTGCCGCGGACGCCCCGGTACTGGCAGGAGACATGCCTCGACCGTACGGAGCGCCCGGCTCATGCGTCCAATGCATGAAGAGGCTTTAATCGTTCCCATGGCGCATGAGTACAGGTCGCAGCCCCGGCCGTCACCGGCCGGCCACGAAGAGGAGACGGGACTGCTGCTCGCCCCCCGTCTGGCGTACTTCGCGGCCGTCGCCCGCCACGAGCACGTGACCAGGGCCGCGCGGGAGACCGGCGTCCCCCAGTCGACGCTGTCGCGGGCGGTGGCGCGGCTGGAGGCGGACCTGGGCGTCACGCTGTTCGCCCGCAAGGGCCGGGCCCTGTCGCTGACCCCGGCGGGACGGACCTTCCTGGCGGCGGTGGAGCGGGCGCTCGGCGAGGTGGAGCGGGCCGCCGAGGCCGTGCGCGCCGACGTGCACCCGACGGCGGGGCGCGTCGCGTTCGGCTTCTTGCACACGATGGGCTCGGAGACCGTGCCCGGCCTGCTGCGGGCGTTCCGCGTCGACCACCCCAGGGTCCGCTTCACGCTCGTCCAGAACTACGGCGAGGCCATGCTCGAACGCCTCCGGGCGGGCGAGCTCGACCTGTGCCTGACCTCACCGGTGCCCGACGCCCCCGACCTGGTCGCCCGCCGCCTCGACGAGCAGCGGCTGCGGCTCGTCGTGCCGGACGACCACCGGCTGGCCGGCCGCAGGCGCGTCCGGCTCGCGGAGGCGGCCGACGAGGTGTTCGTCACGCTGGAGCCGGGGTACGGACTGCGCCGCATCACCGACGACCTGTGCGCCGAGGCGGGCTTCCGGCCGCGCGTCGCCTTCGAGGGCGAGGAGGCGGAGACGCTGCGCGGGCTGGTCGCGGCCGGCCTGGGCGTCGCCCTGCTGCCACCGCCCGCGGTGCCCCGGCCCGGAGTCGTCGAGCTGACGGTGACGGCGCCGCGGGCGGTCCGCGAGATCGGCGTCGCCTGGCAGGCGGGCCGCCCGGACACGCCCCCGGTGGCGGCGTTCAAGAAGTTCCTGCTGTCCCGCCGCGGCAGGCTGCTGGGAGTCTCGGGGCAGTAGCCGGACGCCGTGGGGCATCGGGCGGCGGCCACCGGGTACCCGGCGGCCATGACCAGGAACGACGACCAGCATCCCGTACGGCGTCCCGACCCGGGCCCCGGGAGCGGAGCGGACCCGGCGCACGGTGCCGGCCCGGTGCGCCGGGTGGACCAGCGGAGCGGCCACGAGGCGGAGGCCGCCGAGGCGGCCCGCCGGGCGGAGGAGGAGCGGGCGGCCTCGCGGCCCTTCGACTACCCCCACCCCGAGCGCCGCCCCGGCGTCCGCGCCACCCGCCGCGTCACGCGCGAGGCGGCCGACGCGGACAGCGTCCCCGGCGTCCCGGGCGGCTACGGCACGACCGGCGGCGGCCAGCCCGGCGGCAGCCCCGGCATCAACCCGGACCGCAGGGGCACCCTCGACCCGTCCGAGTACGCCGACACCATCGCGGGCGGCGAACCCGACCCGCGGCGCGACCCCCGGGAGGACTGACCTCAGGGCCGCAGCGAACGCCCGAACCCGGCCGCCAGCGGCATGCGCAGCCCCAGCGGCGGCGGCGCCGCGAAGGCGTCGGTGACCGGGCGGGCGTAGGGACGGTGGAAGAGCGAGCCCATCACGAAGTCGGCCGCCAGCGCGACGACCTCGTCGTGGTGCTGGCGCAGCGCGTGCCCGTCCGAGTGGACCTCGAAGCGGCACGTCGACCGGTTCGCCTTCTTCGCCCGCACCGCCAGCCGGTACGACAGGTCCGGGTGGGCGACGGCGTCCGTCGTGCCGTGCACGATCATCACCCGGCGGCCCACGAGCTGCCGGACCGGCTCCGGCTCGGCGGCCACGTCGTCCTCCGGCAGCCACGGGGCCAGCGCCAGCACGGACTCCACCGCGGAGTGCCCGGCCGCCCGCAGCGCGGCCCGCCCGCCCATGCCGTGCCCGACGAGGCAGACCGGTACGTCGCCGTGGCGCCGCACCACCTCGGCCACGGCCCACCGCGCGTCCGCCGCGAGCCGCGCGTCGGCGCCGTTCCAGCCGCGCCCCCGGTACCGCACCACGTGCGCGACCAGCCCCTCGTCCCGCCCCGCCCGCACCAGCCGCCGCGCCAGCGGCAGCAGCGCCGCGCGGTGCAACGGCGAGGCGCGGCGCGCCGATTCGGGCGCGCCGTCCGGGAGGAGGAGTACCACCCCGCCGACCGTCGCCACCGGCTCCCTTCCCCCCACGGCCCGCCCCAGGCGCGGCTGCCGGGCACGGCCCGGACCTACGAGTGCGTGGTGTGCCATGACAGAACAGTCTCAGAAGAAGAGGTGTACGCCACGCCTACACATGGTCACCATTCCGTATCGAGTGCCTCCGTCGGGCCGGTGACCCCTCCGTGCGCCCCGCGTCCCGGCGAGGCCCCCGTCCGTCGGCGACGGCCGCCGCGGGGGCGGGCGCCGGGCCCGCCACCCCTCC
>JAAXOU010000344.1 GCA_012396115.1 Streptomyces somaliensis DSM 40738
GCGGCGCCGTCCGGGGCGGCGCCGTCGGGGGCGGCCCGGCCCGCGGTCGCCGTCACAGCGGCCGCGGGCCGGGCCGCTGGGCGAGGAACGCCTCCGCGGCGGGCTGCTGGGCGATCGCGGGCACGTGCGTGCGCTGCAGGATGTCCACGACGACCTGCTCGGCGGTCCGCCGGTTCAGCTGCGCCTGCGCGGTCGGCAGCAGCCGGTGCGCGAGCACGGGCACGGCCAGCGCCTGCACGTCGTCGGGGAGCACGTACTCGCGGCCGCCCAGCGCGGCGGCGGCCTTCGCGGCCCGCAGCAGGTGCAGCGTCGCGCGCGGGGACGCGCCCAGCCGCAGGTCCGGGTGCGTCCGGGTCGCCCCGACCAGGTCCACCGCGTACCGCCGGACCGGTTCGGCCACGTGGACGCCGCGCACCGCGTCGACCAGCTTCACCACGTCGTGGGCGTGCGCCACCGGCTGGAGGCCGTCCAGCGGGGACGCCTCGCCGTGGGTGTCCAGCATCCGCAGCTCGGCCTCGGCGCTCGGGTAGCCGATGGAGACGCGCGCCATGAAGCGGTCCCGCTGGGCCTCCGGGAGCGGGTACGTCCCCTCCATCTCCACCGGGTTCTGCGTGGCCACCACCATGAACGGGCTCGGCAGCTCGTACGACCGGCCGTCGACGGTGACCTGACGCTCCTCCAGCGACTCCAGCAGCGCGGACTGCGTCTTCGGCGAGGCGCGGTTGATCTCGTCGCCGATCACGATCTGCGAGAAGATCGCACCCGGCTTGAACTCGAACTCGCGCCGCTGCTGGTCGTAGACCGACACGCCCGTGATGTCGGACGGCAGCAGGTCGGGCGTGAACTGGATCCGCCGCACCGAGCAGTCGATGGACCGCGCGAGCGCCTTCGCCAGCATCGTCTTGCCGACCCCCGGCACGTCCTCGATGAGGAGGTGCCCCTCGGCCAGCAGCACGGTCAGCGAGAGCCGTACGACCTCGGGCTTGCCCTCGATCACACCCTCCACCGACCGGCGGACCCGCTCCGCTGTGGTGGTCAGATCAGTGAGGCTCGCTCGGTCGTCATAGGTCGTCACCCGGCCCTCCTCGGCCCTTTCGATCACGGGCCGGCGCGACGAAGCGCGGCACGGCCCACCCGGAAACGCGGACACCGCCCGCGCAGCGTTCCCTGCGGTCTGGGAGGGGTGTCCCCCCGCATTCTTGTTGTCGTACAGCGCGGTGTCACTCGGCTGTGGACAACCGCGGGCGATATGTCAGGGCTTCGGCGGGTCGATCCCGCCCCGACGGCCCCCGACGGCTCCCGGCGACCTCCGACGCCTCCGGCGGGCCGGTGGCGGCCCGCCGGGGACCGGTCCGCCGGGCCGGTCAGGCCGGGTCGACCTCCCGCAGCAGGCCGGTCGTCACGTCGAAGACGAAGCCCCGCACGTCGTCGGTGTGCTGGAGGAAGGGTGAGGTGCGCACCCGCTGCATCGACTGCCGCACGTCCTGGTCGACGTCCCGGAACGCCTCCACCGCCCAGGTGGGGCGCTGCCCGACCTCCTGCTCCAGCTCGTCGCGGAAACCCTCGGTGATCCTCTCCAGGCCGCACCCCGTGTGGTGCACCAGGACGATGCTGCGGGTGCCCAGCGCCCGCTGGCTGATGGTGAGCGAACGGATCACGTCGTCCGTGACCACGCCGCCCGCGTTGCGGATGGTGTGGCAGTCGCCGAGGTGGAGGCCGAGCGCGGCGTGCAGGTCGAGCCGGGCGTCCATGCAGGCGACGATGGCCACCTTGAGCACGGGCCGCGCGTCCATCCCGGGGTCGGTGAACTGCTCGGCGTAGTGGCGGTTGGCCTCGACGAGGCGGTCGGTGACCGTCTCGCTCCGGCCGCCGGTCGGGGAGTGTGCGGAAGTCGACATGGCTACGACGTTAGTGGCCGGATTTCTGCGCGTCCCGTCGCGGGGGCGGACAAAGAACCCCAATGAGGCGCGCTGTGAGGTACTCCACAGGAGGGGCCGGAGGGGCGGTGTGTTCCGGTTGATCCTCCCCGTCCGAACCCCTCGCGACGCGCTGACCGGTTGATTGACCGCGCCGGGGAGTGGACTAGAGTGACGCGGAGTTCACGGAGACATTGAGCGAATTCCGAGCGATTTCCGCGGTTTCTCCTCCGCGTGTGCGGCGGCACGCACGGCTCGGCCCCTCCGCTCGCCGGTCGGCCGAGTCCTCCCGGCGCCGGCGGGCCCGGCGGTGCGTACGCCGCGCCGGACCTGAGAGGGCAGATGACAGGGCGCGATGGGGGTGCCGCCGGCACGGGTCCGGCGGGGCTCCCCGACAAGGACGGCGGCGAACGGCCGGACGGGAACACCCGGCACGTCCCCGTGATGCTCCAGCGGTGCCTGGACCTGCTCGCGCCCGCGCTGGAGCGGCCCGGCGCGGTCGTCGTCGACTGCACCCTCGGCCTCGGCGGCCACAGCGAGGCCCTGCTCACCCGGTTCCCCGGGGCGCGGCTCGTCGCCCTGGACCGCGACACCGAGGCGCTGCGCCTCTCCGGGGAGCGCCTCGCCCGCTTCGGCGACCGCGCCACGCTCGTCCACGCCGTGTACGACGAGCTCCCCGAGGTCCTCGAACGGCTCGGCGTCCCGCGCGTCCAGGGCGTCCTGTTCGACCTCGGCGTCTCCTCCATGCAGCTCGACGAGGCCGACCGCGGCTTCGCCTACGCCCGGGACGCCCCGCTCGACATGCGCATGGACCAGACGGCCGGCGTCAGCGCCGCCGAGGTCCTCAACACCTACCCGCCCGGCGAACTGGTCCGCGTCCTGCGCGCGTACGGCGAGGAGAAGCAGGCCAAGCGGATCGTCGCGGCCATCGTGCGGGAGCGCGAGAAGGAACCGTTCACCCGCAGCGCCCGCCTGGTCGAACTGATCCGCGACGCCCTGCCGCAGGCCGCCAAGCGCACCGGCGGCAACCCGGCCAAGCGGACCTTCCAGGCCCTGCGCATCGAGGTCAACGGCGAGCTGGCCGTACTGGAGCGGGCGGTCCCGGCCGCCGTGCGGGCCCTCGCGGTCGGCGGGCGGATCGCCGTCCTGTCGTACCACTCGCTGGAGGACCGCCTGGTCAAGCAGGTGTTCGCCGCGGGCGCCGCCACCACGGCGCCGCCCGGCCTGCCGGTGGTCCCCGAGCAGTACCGGCCGCGGCTCAAGCTGCTGACCCGGGGTGCCGAACTCCCCACCGAGGAGGAGGTCGCCGGGAACCGCAGGGCCGCGCCGGCCCGGCTGCGCGGCGCCGAGCGGATCAGGGAGGACGCGTGACGAAGGCGGAGGCCCCGAAGGGGCGCGCGGCCCGGCTCGCCCGGTTCATGCCGTCCGGGCCGGGCACCGCCGCCCGCACCCCCTTCGTCCTGCTCGTCGTCGTCCTCCTCGGCGGCGGGCTCATCGGGCTCCTGCTCCTCAACACCTCCCTCAGCCAGGGGTCCTTCAAGCTGGCCGAGCTGAAGCGGAGGACCACCGAACTCACCGACCAGGAGCAGGCGCTCCGGCGTGAGGTCGACACCCGCTCCGCCCCCGACGCGCTGGAGCGGCGGGCCCACGAGCTGGGCATGGTGCCCGGCGGCGCCCCCGCCTTCCTGGAACCGGACGGCACGGTCCGCGGCCTCCCCTCCCCGGCCCCCGCCGCCCCCGGCGCCGGCCCGGCCCCGCAGCTCG
>JAAXOU010000345.1 GCA_012396115.1 Streptomyces somaliensis DSM 40738
TCTGTGCGCGCCCGACCCGGCCGACCGCGAGCGGGTGCTGCGCTGCTACCGGACCCGCCGCGTCCTGGACGGCGCCCTGCTGGAGAACGCGCACTACCGGGCCGTCGCCGCCGGACTCCTCGCCCTGCGCGCCCGCCACCCGCTGCCCCGGTCGCTGCCCGCCGCGGTGCTGGCGGCGCCGGACTCCCCGGACGGCACCGACCGCTGGACGGCCCGCCAGCGGGCCCTCGCCGCGGCGCTGGGCGCCCCCCTCACCCTCGTCCGGGGGGCGGGCCACCTGATGATGCTGGACCGCCCCGACGCGGTCGCCGGGGCGGTCCTGGGCCCGTAAGGCCGGGCGGGGCCGGGTCGGGCCGCGCGGGGCCGGCGGGGTGGCGCGGGGTGGGTACGGGGCCGCGCCCGCCCGGTCAGGCCCGCGCGTACACGCCCTGGGCGAACTCGGCGACCTTGTCGTCCGGCAGGTTCCGGGCGAGGTCGGCCTCGCTGATGATGCCGACCAGGCGCTTGTTCTCGATGACCGGGAGGCGCTTGATCCGGTGGCCCCGCATCTCGCGCAGCACCTCGCTCACGTCCGCGCCCGCGTCGATCCAGCGGGGGGTGCCCTCCGCCACGTCGCCGCACGTCACATGGCACGGGTCCTGCCCCGCCGCCACGCACTTGACGACGATGTCGCGGTCCGTGACGATGCCGCAGAGCCGTTCGTTCTCGTCGGCGATGGGGAGCGCGCCCACGTCGTGCTCGCGCATCAGCCGCGCGGCGCGGTCCAGGGTCTCGTGGGCGGGGACCCAGTGGGCCCCCGAGTGCATGATGTCTCGGGCGGTGGTCATGGGGTGGGTTCCTCCGTCAAGGACGTGCGTCGTCTCCCCGAGCCCCTTCATTCTGGACGCGCCCGCCCGACCCCGCGACCCCTGGCCCGGCCCCGCGCCCGCCCGCCGGTCCCCGTCCGGGGGCGCCGGGACCCGCGCCCGCCCGGCCCCGCGCCCGCCGCCCGCACCCCCGCGGACGGCCGGGGCGGGCCCTCAGCCTCCGGGGGCGACCCGCAGCGCCAGGAGCGCCACGTCGTCGTCGATCTCGCCGGCGTACGCCGACACGTCCCGCCACACCGAACCCACCAGCGCCGCGGGGTCCTGCCCGGGCCGGACCCGCTGCGGCAGCGGGTAGAACTCCCCGGCCGCGTCGCGCGCCTCCGACACCCCGTCGGTGTAGGCCAGCAGCACGCACGACGGCTCCAGCGGCACGGTCACCGGCGGTGGGGTCGCCGACCCCGCCGCGCCCAGCCCGAGCGGCGGCCCCGACTCCAGCACGACCTCCCGCACCCCCTCCGGCGCCACCAGCAGCGGCGGGGGGTGGCCGCGGCTCAGCACCCGCGCCCCGCACCCCCGGCCCGGCCCGGCGGGGAACTCCACCAGCAGGGCCGTCGCGAACAGCTCCGTCTCCCCCTCCCGCGAGGAGTCCACCACCAGCCGCCGGTCCAGCCGGGCGGCGACCCCCGTCAGCTCCGGCTCGTCCAGCACCGCTTCCCGGAACGCGCCGAGCAGCGCCGACACCGTCGAGACCGCCGACAGCCCGTGCCCCTTCACGTCCGCCACGACCGCCCGCACCCCGTACGGGCCCGGCTGCACGTCGTACAGGTCCCCGCCGACCAGCGCCGCCCGCCCCGCCGCCCGGTACAGCGCACCGCACTCCACCGGCCCCACCCGCGGCGGCACGGGCGGCAGCACCGCGTACTGGGCGGCCTCCGCGATCGTGCGCACCCTCGTCAACTGGGCCTCGCGCCGGACCCGTGCCCGCGCGAGCAGCACGCTCACCACCCCGATCAGCCCGAGCGCCAGCAGGTCGCCACCGCCGGCGCGCGGGGCCCACGGGTGCGGCAGGGCCAGCACCAGCGTGAGCGCGGCCGACACCAGCGCGGTGCCGAGCGCCCCGTGCGCCAGCGACGCCAGCGGCGCGACCACCGCGAGGGCGAAACCCAGCTGCACCGTCCCCGGTGTCATGCCCTGCGCCACCAGCACGCCCGCCAGCAGCCCCCAGGGCAGCAGGCGCAGCCACAGCGCGGGGCGGACGCCGGGCGGTTCCCTCCGGACGCGGTACACGACCCCAGTCTGCGCGAACCGCCACCGCGCCGCCCGCCCTCCGGGGCACCCGGCGTCACGTACGCCGTACCCGGCCGGGCACCATGGGATCGCGACGCGCACGCGACGGTGTGCTGGCATGCTGGCCCTGATCGGCGAGGATGGGTGTGGAAATGGACAAGCAGCAGGAATTCGTGCTCCGGACCCTGGAGGAGCGCGACATCCGCTTCGTGCGCCTGTGGTTCACCGACGTGCTCGGCTTCCTCAAGTCGGTCGCCGTCGCCCCCGCGGAGCTGGAGCAGGCGTTCGACGAGGGCATCGGCTTCGACGGTTCCGCCATCGAGGGCTTCGCGCGCGTCTACGAGTCCGACATGATCGCCAAGCCGGACCCGGCCACCTTCCAGATCCTCCCCTGGCGTGCCGAGGCCCCCGGCACGGCCCGGATGTTCTGCGACATCCTCATGCCCGACGGCTCCCCGTCGTTCGCCGACCCCCGCTACGTCCTCAAGCGCATCCTCGCGAAGACCTCCGACCTCGGCTTCACCTTCTACACCCACCCCGAGATCGAGTTCTTCCTGCTCAACCACAAGCCCGTCGACGGCACGCGCCCCACCCCCGCCGACAGCTCCGGCTACTTCGACCACACCCCGCAGAACGTCGGCATGGACTTCCGCCGCCAGGCCATCACGATGCTGGAGTCCATGGGCATCTCCGTGGAGTTCTCCCACCACGAGGGCGGCCCCGGCCAGCAGGAGATCGACCTGCGCTACGCCGACGCCCTGTCGACGGCGGACAACATCATGACGTTCCGCCTGGTCATGAAGCAGGTGGCGCTGGAGCAGGGCGTCCAGGCCACGTTCATGCCGAAGCCCTTCTCGGAGCACCCCGGCTCCGGCATGCACACCCACCTCTCCCTCTTCGAGGGCGACCGCAACGCCTTCTACGAGTCCGGCGCCGAGTACCAGCTCTCCAAGGTGGGCCGCTCCTTCATCGCGGGCCTCCTGCGCCACGCCGCGGAGATCTCCGCCGTCACCAACCAGTGGGTCAACTCCTACAAGCGCATCTGGGGCGGCTCCAGCCGCACCGCCGGCTCGGGCGGCGAGGCCCCCTCGTACATCTGCTGGGGCCACAACAACCGCTCCGCGCTGATCCGCGTCCCCATGTACAAGCCCGGCAAGACCGGCTCGTCCCGGATCGAGGTCCGCTCCCTGGACTCCGGCTGCAACCCGTACCTCGCGTACGCCGTCCTCCTCGCCGCGGGCCTGCGCGGCATCGAGGAGGAGTACGAGCTCGGTCCCGGCGCCGACGACGACGTGTGGGCCCTGTCCGACGGCGAGCGCCGTGCGATGGGCATCGAACCGCTCCCGCAGAACCTGGGCGAGGCGATCTCCCTGATGGAGCGCAGCGAACTGGTCGCCGGGACCCTGGGCGAGCACGTCTTCGACTTCTTCCTGCGCAACAAGAAGCAGGAGTGGGAGGAGTACCGCTCCGAGGTCACCGCCTTCGAACTCCGCAAGAACCTCCCGGTGCTGTAGCCGGGGACCGGGCGGCGGCCACCGCGGCCGCGGCCCGGACCCGGCCCGCCCGGCGGCGCCCACACCACCTCCA
>JAAXOU010000346.1 GCA_012396115.1 Streptomyces somaliensis DSM 40738
GGGACCGGTGCGGGCGGCGCCGGCCCCGGGCGCGGGGCGCCTCCGGCGGTCAGACCGCGTCGCGGCCCAGCGCGCGGGTGATCGTGCGCATGACCTGGTCCAGCGGCGCGTCGGTCCGGGCCACCGCGACCAGCACGTCGCCCTTCGCCGAGGCGGTGACCGCGGGTTCCTCGCCGCCCGTCCGGGCCGCCGCGGACCGGCCGGCGCCGATGCCGGTGCCGAACGTCCTGCGGACGATCGCGAACGCGTGGTCCAGCTGGGCCTCCACGTCGCCCTCGGCGCCGGCCCGCAGCCAGCGCCGCAGCACGTGGTTGTGGGCCGTGACGACCGCGGACGCGGCCACCTCCGCCAGCAGCGGGTCGTCGTTGCCGTCGCGGTGGTCGTGCTCGTCGAAGTGGCCCAGCAGGTAGCGGGTGAACAGCCGCTCGTAGCGGGCGACCGACGCGATCTCGCGCTCCCGGAGGGTGGGGACCTCCCTGGTGAGCCGGTAGCGGGCGACGGAGACCGCCGGGGACGCCGCGTACATCCTCATGACCTCCTTGATGCCCCGGCACACCGTGTCGAGCGGATGCTCGTGCGCGGGGGCCGCGTTGAGGACCGCCTCCGCCCGGACCAGGGTGTCGTCGTGGTCCGGGAAGATCGCCTCCTCCTTGGAGCGGAAGTGGCGGAAGAACGTCCGCCGCGCCACGCCCGCCGCGGCGGCGATCTCGTCGACCGTCGTCGCCTCGTACCCCTTCGTCGCGAACAACTCCATCGCGGCCGCCGCCAGTTCGCGGCGCATCTTGAGCCGCTGGGCGGCGGCGCGGCCGCCCGCGGCGCTCTCCGGGGTGTCGGACGCGGTGCCGGGACGGGGTGTCTTCGCGGGGTGGGACATGTCCCGAACGTACTGCATCGCTCCCGGGGAGCGTGCCCGAGGGGGAGAGCCGTCCGGCGGCACGAGCAGCCCGCCCCACCCGCCGTGCGCCCCGTGCGGCCCCGGTCCCCGTGCCCCGCCGGGCTCAGCGCCGCGCATGCTCGCGGAAGCCGCGCCCCGTCTTGCGGCCCAGGCAGCCCGCCGCCACCAGGTGCTCCAGCAGCGGCGCCGGCGCCAGGCCGGGCTCGCGGAACTCCTCGTGGAGGACCCGCTCGATGGCGAGGGACACGTCCAGGCCGACCACGTCGAGCAGTTCGAACGGGCCCATCGGGTAGCCGCCGCCCAGCTTCATCGCGGCGTCGACGTCGTCGGGCGTCGCGTAGTGGTCCTGGACCATCTTGACCGCGTTGTTCAGGTACGGGAAGAGCAGCGCGTTGACGATGAACCCGGCGCGGTCCCCGCAGTCCACCGGGTGCTTGCGGATCCCCGCCGCGACCGCGCGGACGGTGGCGTGGACGTCGTCGCCGGTGAGGACCGTGCGGACGACCTCCACCAGCTTCATCGCCGGGGCCGGGTTGAAGAAGTGCATCCCGACCACGTCCTGCGGGCGCGAGGTGGCGCGGGCGCAGGCGACGACCGGCAGCGACGAGGTGGTGGTGGCCAGGACCGCGCCCGGCCTGCAGACCCGGTCGAGCACGGCGAACAGCTCCCGCTTCACCTCCAGGTCCTCCGCGACCGCCTCGACGGCCAGGTCCACCCCGGCCAGCGCGTCGAGCGACCCGGAGGGGGAGATCCGGGCCAGCGCGGAGTCGCGGGCCTCGGCGGACAGCCGTCCCCTGTCGACGGACCGGGCCAGGGACGAGGCGACGCGCGCCTTCGCCGCCTCGGCCTTCTCCGGGGAGCGGGCGGCGAGGACGACGTCGTACCCGGCCTTGGCGAAGACCTCCGCGATGCCCGAGGCCATCGTCCCGGACCCGGCGACACCGACCGAGAGGACCTCGCGGGGCGCCGCCCCGACCCCGCCCCCGGGGCGCGGGGTGAGCGCGTCGGGGACGACCACGGCGCTGTCCGGCGCCTCGTACGTGTAGAAGCCGCGCCCCGCCTTGCGGCCCGTCAGGCCGGCCTCGGCCAGGTGCTTGAGGATCGGCGCGGGCGCGTGCAGCCGGTCGTGCGACTCCGCGTACATGGCCTCCAGGACGGTGCGGGCGGTGTCGACGCCGATCAGGTCCAGCAGCGCCAGCGGGCCCATCGGCAGGCCGCAGCCGAGCCGCATCGCCGCGTCGATGTCCTCCCGGGAGGCGTACCTCGACTCGTACATGGCGGCGGCCTGGTTGAGGTAGCCGAACAGCAGGCCGTCCGCGACGAAGCCGGGGCGGTCGCCGACCGCGACGGGTTCCTTGCCCAGGTCGTGCGCCAGGTCGGTGACGGCGGCGACCGCCCGGGGGTCGGTCAGCACCGACGACACCACCTCGACCAGCCTCATCGCCGGGGCCGGGTTGAAGAAGTGCAGGCCCAGCACGCGCTCCGGACGGGCGGAGTCGGCGGCGAGCCGGGTCACGGACAGCGCGTTCGTCCCGGTCGCGATGATCGCGTCCGGCCGGAGCACGCCGTCCAGGGCGCGCACCACCCGCTGCTTCGCCTCGTACGACTCGGGCACGACCTCGATGACGAGGTCGGCGCCGGCCGCTTCCCCCAGGTCGAGGGAGGTGCGGAACCGGGCGAGGACGTCGCGCCGCTCCTCCTCGGTGATCCGCCCGAGGGCCGCGGACCGGGCGGTGGAGGCCGCCAGGGAGGCGGCCGCGCGGCGGGCGGCGGCCTCGCTGACGTCGATGCCGACGACCTCGCGTCCGGCGCGGGCGAGGACCTCGGCGATGCCGGTGCCCATGGTGCCGAGGCCGACGACGGCGATGGTGGAGAGAGGGGTGTCCATCACGGGACTCCAGGGGTGAGTGACGACTGGTCGGGGTGCGGGCGCGACCGCCCGGCGCCGTGCGCGCGGGGGCGCGGCGGAGGGGGCGCGCCGCGCGCGGGCCGCGCCGGACGGGGGCGTCCGTGCGCGCCACGCGGGGAGCCGACGGACTCCGTCCCGAAGTCGCGTCGCGGAGGTGCCGAACCGACTGGCACCCGGGCGGCTGCGTCACCAGGCCGCCCGGAGGGGTGCGGGGGGTCGACCCCGCTCGCCTGAGGTTAACCGGTGGGTAATGAGCGCGCCAGCCCCCGGCGGTGAAAGGGGAGATGTGATCTGGATCGCGGCTCCGGGCCGTCGCTACCCTGGCCGCCATGGACCCGGAGTTCGGCTCGCTCACCGACCGGCTGCACGACGAGGCCGGGGACGACCCCGCGTACGGGCGGCTCGTCGCGACCGCCGACCCCGACGAGCTGGCCGCCGTCCTCACCGCGCCCCGGCAGCCGCTGTGGGCCCGCGAACTGGCCGCGTTCCGGCTGGGCGTCGCCGGCGACCGGCGCGCCTTCGAGGCGCTGGTGCTGCTCCTCAACCACCGGGACCCGGAGCGTTGCGTCTCCGCCGCCCACGCGCTGGCCGCGCTCGGCGACCCGCGCACCCCCCGGGCCGCCGCCGCGCTCGCCACCAACGAACTGCGCGTCGCCTACGCCCTGGTACCGGTACGGCTCCTGGCCGCGCTGCGCGCCCCCGAGTCCGTGCCCGCCCTGGTCGCCGTGCTGGGCCGCCGCCTCGCCCCGGACGATCCGCACTGGCGGGTGGGCGTCGCCTGCGCGGAGGGCCTCGGCGCCCTCGCCGACCCCCGCGCGCGGCCCGCCTTGGAGGCG
>JAAXOU010000347.1 GCA_012396115.1 Streptomyces somaliensis DSM 40738
GGTCGGGCGGGGGCCCGGCACCCGCCCCGCCCGCGCGTCCCGGACGTCGACCGCCCCGCGCGGCCGCGGCCGTCCGGCACGGGACGACGCGTCCTCGACCCCCGCCCGGACCCGCGGCCGCAGCCAGCGGCCCAGCGGCCCCTCGACGAACCGGTGGACCAGGAAGGCCGCCGCCGCCATCCCGCCGACCATCCCCCCGAGCAGGACGGCCGGGTGGATCCGGGCGTTCTCCTCCGCGTAGGTGACGAGCTCCCAGCCGATGTACTGGTGCAGCAGGTAGAGCGGGTAGGTGAGCGCCCCGGCGGCCGGCAGCCAGCGCCACGTGATCCGGTCGGTCCTGCCCGTGGCGATCAGGGCCATCGCCGCGAAGGACACCGTCAGCACGGCCATCACCGGCCAGAACGGCACCCACTGGCCCATGTTCCCGACGGAGGCCCGCCACGTCGCCCGCGCGGTCGGCACCGCGGCCGCGAACGACATCAGGACGACGCCCCACAGCAGCGCCGTCGGCCGGAAGCGGTACATCAGGTAGAACGCCATGCCGGCGATGAAGTACCAGCAGTGCTCCGGCATCAGGAACTGGCCGAGCGGCTCCCCGCCGAACCGGTCGAGCACCAGCGCGGCCGTCCCCCACAGGCAGCAGAACAGCAGGACGCGCCGGTACGTCAGCCCGCCCCGGGCGACGAGCGCGAAGAGCAGGTAGAACCGCAGTTCGGCGAAGAGCGTCCAGTACACCGGGTCCACCGGCTCCACGCCGAGGAACGCCTGCACCATCGTCAGGTTCACCAGCACGTCGTACCAGGGCAGCCGGGCGTAGCCGCCCGGCACGACCGCCAGCACGGCCGTCGTGGCGAGCACGCAGAACCAGTACGCCGGGTACAGCCGCACCACGCGCGAGGTGAAGAAGTCCCCCAGCGAGCGGCCCCAGCAGCTCATGCAGATGACGAACCCGCTGACGAGGAAGAACAGCTGCACCCCCAGCCACCCGTACGCCGCCAACGGGAACACCTCGGGGAACAGCGTCCGGCTGGGAGTGCCCCACCCGTGGCCGAGGCCCACGTAGTGGAAGAGCAGCACCATCAGGGCGGCGAGCAGCCGCAGGCCGTCCAGCGCCGCCAGTCGCGGGGGGCGTCGGACGACCGGGGCACGGACCGGCCCGAGCGGGGGTGTCACGGGGTCTCCTCGTATCCTTCGGCCCGGGAACGGGCCGCGCCGGACGGGTACGCGCCGGCGCCCTCCGGGTGCGCGCCGGCACGGGGGAGGTGGGGGAACGCGTCCTCCGGCACCGCCCGCACCACATACGACACACGGGACCCGTGAACGGTTGTGCCCCCGCGCGCCGCCCCGCCGGAGGAGCCGCCCCCGTGCGGGACCGGCCCGCACGCCGCTTCGCGGCGGGGACGCGGTGAGGAACCGGTCCTCCCGGGCGCCGGCCCTTCGGGGGCCCGCGTACGCCCGGGCCCGCGGGAGAACGACGTCACCCGCACGGACGCGTCGTCCGTGCGGGTGAGGAGGGGCGGGGCGGGGCCTTCAGTGGCGTCCGCCGCGCAGCTTGCCGAGCAGCCGGCGGGCCTGCTCCCGCTTGCGCGGGTCGGCGGCGGCCTGCCGCGCCTGCTCCGTCAGCCTCCGCCCCTGCGGGCTGCGGCCGAACTCCTTGAGCCGATTCATCAGACCGGACATGTCGTCTCCTTCTCGTACGGGTGCGGGGCGGGCGCTCAGCGGAAGAACGCCAGGTAGTAGTCCGCGAACTCCATGCGGTGCCCGCCGTCGTGGTCGTGCCTGTCCGGAACGTACTCCGGAGCGTTCCTGATCTCCTCCTTGGTGCGGGAGACGTGGATCACGCGCCGCCCGTCGTCCACGGAGGTGATGACCCCGGCGGGGAGGAGGACCTGCCTGCCGAAGATCCACGGCCCGGTGTCCACCACCAGGTAGCACGCGCCGACCTCGGCGGAGTGCTTGTCGACCTTGCCGACGGAGCCGTCCGCCGCCTCGACCGCGTACCCGGTCAGGTCGGTACCGGGAACGTAGTTCGCCGCCTCGGGACAGGCCCAGATGTCCGTGTGCACCTCACGCTCCTCCTTACGCCCCGCACGGGGCCGACGGGTGACATCCGCCTGCCCCGCGAAGCGGTCCCCATACCTGCCCGGTGCGCCCGCCGGCGGCACCCCGCCCCTTTCCTGCGGACGGCGGACGGCGGACGGCGGAGGTACGGGGCGCGGGGCCGTCCGGGGAACGCGGGAGGCGGGGAGGGGGAGGGGACGGTCGGGTGTGGCGGGTCCCTCCCCGTGCCCGGGCCGCCCGGCGGGCCCCGCGGACCCCGGGGAGCGCCGACGGAACCGCTCGGCGGACGCCCCCGGAACGCCGGGCCCCGCCCGGCTCCCCGCCGGCCCGGCCCGGTGGAGGTGCGGACCGGGGACGCGGGGGCCGTGTCCCACGCTAACCACCGCCGCGGGCGGCGGCGAGTCGATCTCGACGGGCGTCCGCGCACCCGGACGGCCCCGGCCGGGTGAGGCACCCGGACGAACGGAGCAGCCGAGCGCCGCCCCGGCGAGCCGGCCGGGCGGAGCGCGCCTAGCGTGACGGGCGGGGCCCCGGTACCGGAGGGGGATGTTCCATGGCGGCGCGGACGAGTCCGTTGCACGGCCGCACCGCCGTCGTGACCGGTGCGGCACGGGGACTGGGGGAGGCGCTCGCCGTCCTGCTGGCCGAACGGGGCGCCAGGGTGGCCCTGGTGGGGCACGAGGAGGAGGCCCTCGCCCGGGTGCGGGACCGGCTGCCGACCCGGTCGGAGTGCTGGGAGGCCGACGTCACCGGCGACACGCGCATGGCGCGGGTCGCCGCCGAGGTGGCGGAGGTGCTCGGTCCCCCTTCGGTGGTCGTCGCCAACGCCGGGGTGGCGGAGGGAGGGCCCTTGGCGGAGTCGGACCCGGCCGTGCGGCGCCGGGTCGTCGAGGTGAACCTGGTGGGCAGCGCCGTCACGGCCCGCTCGCACCTCCCCGGCCTCCTTGCGACCCGCGGCTACTTCCTCCAGGTGGCCTCCCTCGCGTCCATCGGCGCGGTGCCGATGATGAGCGCGTACTGCGCTTCCAAGGCCGGCGCCGAGGCGTTCGCGCACTCCCTGCGGGCCGAGGTCGCGCACCGGGGGGTGGGCGTGGGCATCGCCTACCCCAACTGGACCGACACCGACATGATCCGCGACGCCGACACCCATCCGGTCCTGCGCGAACTGCGCGGCCACATGCCGCCGCCCGCCCGCGGGGCGCACTGCGCCTCCCACGTCGCGGAGCGGCTGGTCCGGGCGGTCGAGCGCCGCCGGCCCGCCGTCTACGTCCCGTCCTGGCTCCGCGCCGTCCAGCCCGTCCGGGCGGCCCTGCCCGCCGTGGTCGCGGACTCCTCCCGCAGGAGGCTGCCGCGCCTCGACGCCGGGCGGCGGTTCGAGGCGACGGGCCTCCTCGGCGCGGGCGGACGCACCGACGCCCCGCCCCCTCCCGGACGCTGACCGGAAACCGCCCGCCGGCCGCGGCGGGCCGCCCGGGCGCCCGCGCCTGTGGGCCGTACCGGTGAGCCGCTCGCGGCCGGGCCGCGTACGGGGCAGGGATAAGCGCATCCGTGCCGGGGCCCGAGACGGAAAGCACGG
>JAAXOU010000348.1 GCA_012396115.1 Streptomyces somaliensis DSM 40738
GGCGCGCACCGGCCGGTACGGATCGCGGCGTACGGCTCCCGGTGCGGGCCGCGCGCCGGGAGCCGTACGCGCCGGCTGTCGCGCCCTCAGCGCGCGGTCCGGTCCGCCGCCTCCCGGGCGATGTCGGTGTAGAGGCGGAAGAGGGCCGGGCGGGCCCGGCCGTGGACGTGTGCGGGCAGGGCCGCCCAGCAGCGGGCGACGAGTTCCCTGGCCCGGGTGCCGGGCCAGGGCCGGGGCAGGAGCTGGGGCGGCAGCAGCGGGTCGGGCTCCATAGCGCGGGTGAGTTCGGCCGCCAGCTCGACGGCGATGGTGAGCACCTCGGCCGGGGAGAGCCCGGCCGGGCCGGTGAGCCGGTCGAGGCGGGGGCGGGCGATGCGGACGAGACGGTGGTAGCGGTCGGCGATCTCGTGCAGGGGCCACAGGCTGCGGGCGAGTCCGGCGGGCTCCCGGATGTCGCCCCTGCGCAGGTCCGTCGTAGTGAGGAGGGTGAGCGCGCCGTGGGCGCCGAGGCGGTGCGCCGCGTCCTCGACGTACGGCTCCCAGGCGTTGGCGCACACGTAGAGTCCGCCCTGGAGCGGGGCGCCGCCGAGGTGGACGAGCGTCTCGCGCAGGGCGTCCCGGGCCGTGCGCGCCGGTTCGGGCACGGCGAAGGCGGCCAGGTGCCAGACGCCGTCCCAGGGGGCGAGCCCGGTGTCCTGGCGGAACGCGTACCGCAGGAAGTCCGCGTTGGGGGCCAGGGCCCGCACGGTCTCCTCCGTGGCGTGCAGCACCGCCCTGCGGCCGCGGCCCTCGTGGGTGAACCGGCCCTCGGCCACGAGGCGTTTGACGCACAGCCGTACCTGCTGGTCGCTCATGCCGAGGGCCGAGGCGACGGTGTACAGCTCGTCCGCGCCGACCGTGCCGTCCTCGCGGACCAGTGCGTGGACGAGCATGCGGGTGGGGATCTCGACGTGGTCGGTCACGGTGTGCGCGCTCCTCCCGGTCCGTCCGCCCCGACGGGACGGCGCATGGTGGTCACGGCGCCGAACCCCAGCAGCCTGCGCAGGTAGGGCGTGTGCTCGGTGCGTACGGCCGTGAAGCCGCGCCGCTCGTACAGGGCCCTGGCGCGCGGGTTGGTGTCGATCACGTCCAGTCTGACCTCCCGGTGGCCCTGCTCCGCCGCGACGGCGGCCACCTCCTCGATGAGCAGGCTCCCGACGCCGCGGCCGCGCGCGTCCGGCGCGACAGCGATGCCGTCCATGACGAGCTGCCCGGGGGCCGGCCGGCGTTCGAACAGGGCGAGGACCAGGAGCCGGGGCAGCCCTCCGAGGCGACCGTAGGCGCGCAGCACTGCGGAGGCCGATCCCCCGGTGAGGGCCCGTCCGTCGAGGCGGTAGCCGGCGAGGCCGACGAGCCGCCCGTCGAGGAGCGCGCAGACCGCGCGGTCGGCGTTGAGGTGGGCGGCGATGAAGGGCACCGCCTTGTCCGGCGGGTTCAGCGCGGGGCCGAGTTTGCGGCCGAAGGCGTCCCAGTACAGCTCGGCCGCCCGCCGCTCGGCTCCCGCCGGAAGGCCCCGCCGGATCGTCACCGGTCCGGTCCCGGATGTCGTGCCCGTCCCCATGCCGTGCTCCTCTCCCCTGAATCGAGACCTGAATCTATCAGACGCGCGACGATCGTTTCAGTAATGATAGTTTCGATTTCCGTGCAAGCCGAGCAGAGGCGGTCATCCCATGTGTCCCGAGTCCCGGTCCCGACGGCGCGGGCTGCGCGTCGCGGCGTGGTCGCTCACCACGGTCCTCACCGTGGCCGCCGGCCTCACCGGCGTGGTGTTGTGGCAGAACTCCTACGACATGGACGAGCAGCGGGTCTCGATCCGCCATGGCGGCCACACCCTCAACGGCGTGCTGGCCACCCCCAGGGACGGCCGCAAGCGCCACGGCCTGGTCGTGTACGTCCACGGCGACGGCCCGGTCGACGCCACCCACGGGGACGGCTACAAGCCCATGTGGGAAGCGAACGCCGAGGCCGGATACGCCTCCCTGTCCTGGGACAAGCCCGGCGTCGCGGGCGCACCCGGCAACTGGCTCCACCAGTCCATGGACGACCGGGCCGACGAGGCGGCCGCCGCCATCGCCTGGGCACGCGCCCGCCCGGACGTCGACGGCGACCGGATCGGGCTCTGGGGCGCCAGTCAGGCGGGGTGGGTCCTGCCGAAGATCGCGGCCAGGACCCCGGTGAGGTTCGCCATCGCCGTCTCACCCGCGATCAACTGGCTCCGGCAGGGCCGCTACAACCTCCTGGCCGAGCTGCGCGCCGACGGCGCGTCGGCGGCCCGCACCCGGGCCGCGATCGCCAGGAGCGACGCCGTCCGCCGGCTGCTGGAGCGCCGGGCGACCTTCGAGGAGTACGTCGGGGCGGTGCGCGGCGAAACGGACGGCATGACCGCCGACCGCTGGGAGTTCGTCTCCGAGAACCACACCGCGGACGCCACGCGGGACCTGCGCGCCCTGCGCGGCACACCGGTGCTGCTGGTCCTCGCGGGCCACGACGTCAACGTGGACACCGCCGAAACGGAGCGCGTCTACCGCGAGGAGCTGGACGCGGGTGGCGCGCTGACGGTCGGGCACTACCCGGACGCGACCCACTCACTGCTCAGGCTGCCCGTCGAGCGTTCGCGCGTCAGGACCGTGCTCACCGCGCTCTTCTCCCCCCGCTCGCTCTTCGCGGACGGGTTCCTGGACGACCAGCGCCGGTTCCTGCGGGACCACGGCTGAGGCGGCGACGGCACCCCGTGACGAGCCCGCCGCGGGGCCGCCGGCTTCCGGCCCGGGCGGCAGGCCGGCGGACGCGGTACGGCCGGCCGACCGCGAAGGCCGCCCGTGCCCGCGGGCGCACGCGGCGGTCGTCCCCCTCGGGACCGGCGGGCGGACGATCGAAGCGCCGGCCCGGACCCGGGGGGCCGGCCCCCGGGGAGTACCGGACGCGTCCTCGCTGTCAGACCCTCCCCCTACCGTCGACATCGACACGGCGCACCGGGCGCCGTGCGGGAAGGGGACGGGTGTGTACCGGCAGGGGGACGTGCTGATCGTGCCGCTCGACGAGGCGGCCGTTCCGGCGTGCGCGGCGGACGGGCCGGCGGAGCCGCGGGACGGACGGGGCCGGATGGTGCTGGCGCTGGGCGAGGTGACGGGTCACGCGCACGCCGTGGTCGGCCCGGGGCGGCTGGTGCGGGAGCCCGGGGCGTTCGGCCCCCTGTTGCTGCACCTTCCGGACGGGGGGCGGGTGGTGCACGAGGAACACGCCGCCATACCGCTGCCGAAGGGCTGGTACCGGGTGGTGCGGCAGCGGGAGTACGTACCCGGTTCGGTGCGGATCGTGGCGGACTGAGGAACGGGACGGAAGGGGGACGGCGATGGGTGATGCCGACGTGTGGAGGGTCGCCGCGGTGGCCACCGGGCCGGCGGACCGGGCCGCCGCGGAGGCGGGGGTGCGCCTCGCGTACCGCCGCGCGGGCCTGCCGGAGCCGGAGCGGATCGTGTGGGCGGGGTCACCCCGGGAGGCGCTGCGGCTGCTGCGGGACGGGCCGTACGG
>JAAXOU010000349.1 GCA_012396115.1 Streptomyces somaliensis DSM 40738
GGCCCGCTCGACGCGCCCGGACCCCGGTACCTCGGCGCGCCCGTTCCGCCGGCGCGCCCGCGGCCGGCCCGGTGCCGCCGCGCCCGGACGCGCGCCTGCGTCCTCACGCCCTTCCCCCGTGGAGTGTTCCGACATGAACGTCACCCGTCTGCCCTCGCGCCTCGCCCTCGTCGGCGGCGCCGCTCTCTCGTCCGTCCTGCTGCTCCCCCCGGCCGCCCACGCCCATGTGACCGTCCAGCCCCAGGGCCAGGCCACCAAGAGCGGTTACGCCACGGTCAACTTCAAGGTGCCCAACGAGCGGGACGGCGCCTCCACCGTGAAGCTGGAGGTCACTCTCCCCCGGGACCACCCGATGGCGTCCGCGATGCCGCAGCCGGTACCCGGCTGGACCGTCGAGGTCGAGAAGGCGAAGCTCGACACCCCGCTGGTCGTGCACGGCAGGAAGATCACGGAAGCCCCCGCCAAGATCACCTGGACGGCGAGCGGCTCGAAGATCGGCCCCGGTCAGTTCCAGCAGTTCCCGGTGTCGCTCGGCCGCCTGCCCGAGAGCGCCGACCGCCTCGTCTTCAAGGCCCTCCAGACGTACGACGACAAGGAAGTCGTGCGCTGGATCGAGGAGGCGCAGGAGGGTGCCGCCGAGCCCGACTCCCCCGCGCCCGTCCTCGAACTCGTCTCCGCCGTGGAGGACGGGGCGGCCTCCGGCGGCGGGGCGGAGACCGCGACGGCCGCCACCGGCGACACCACCGCACGGATCCTCGGATCCGTCGGCATCCTGGTCGGGGCGGTCGGCGTCGCCTACGGCGTCCTGGCCCGCCGCCGCTCCGCCTGAACCCGACGCCCCGCTCCCCCGACCGATGTGAGAGAACACGTGATGCGCAACGTCCTCAACACCGCGCGGCCCCGTCGGGCGGCCCGGCACCTGCGACTCGCCGCCGCGGCGCTCGCCGCCGCGTCGACCCTGACCCTGTCCGCCTGCGGCACCCGGCCCACGGACGGCGCCCTCGTCGCCGACGTGTCGGTGGCGCCCGACGCCGGGAAGCCCGGCACGGTCCTGGACCGGCCGTTCGAGAAGCCGGACCTGGTCCTCACCGACACCACCGGCAAGCCGTACGACCTGCGGGCGCGCACCAAGGGCAAGCCGACCCTCGTCTACTTCGGCTACACCCACTGCCCCGACGTGTGCCCGCTGACCATGAGCAACCTCGCCGAGGCGATGCGGCGGCTGCCCGCCGCCGACCGCGACAAGCTCGAGGTCGTCTTCATCACCACCGACCCCGAGCGCGACACCCCCGCCGAGCTCGCCAAGTGGCTGCCCTCCGCGGGCGACCCCGGCTTCGTCGGCCTCAGCGGCGAGTTCCCGAAGATCCAGGCCGGCGCCCGCCAACTCGGCATCGGCATCGACCCTCCGTCCAAGGACAAGGACGGGAAGGTCGTCTCCATGCACGGCGCGCAGGTGATGGCGTTCTCACCGAAGAACGACCGCGGCTACGTCGTCTACGGCGAGAACACCACCGCCGACCAGTACGCCGAGGACCTGCCGAAGCTCATCCGTGGGGAGAACCCGTGAGCCGCACCGCCACAGCCCTCCCCGCCGCGCTCGCGCTCCTCACCGGCCTGGTGCTGGCCGGTTGTTCGTCCCCCGGTCCGGCCGACGGCAAGCCGCGGCTGGAGGTCGGCGGGGCCTTCATCCCGGAGCCGGTGAACGCCGACATGGCGGGCGGCTTCCTCACCGTCACCAACTCCGGCGACGCCGCCGACACCCTCACCTCCGTCACCAGCGACCTCTCCGACGACGTGCAGATGCACGAGACCAGGGACCACAAGATGCGGCAGGTCGACTCCTTCGACCTGCCCGCACACGGCGAGCTGAGGCTGGAACGCGGCGGCAGCCACCTGATGTTCATGGACCTGAAGCGCACCCCGAAGCGGGGCGACAAGGTCCGGGTCGCGCTGCACTTCGAGGAGTCCGGCCCGATCGAGGTCGAGATCCCGGTCGAGGCCAGGACGCACGACCCGCGATCCGGTGGGCACACGACGCACGGCGGGCACGGCGCCCACGGGCACCGGTCGTCGCCGCAGCACGACGGCACGCGGCACTGAGCGACGAGGACCCACCATGACGGCCCCCAGCCCCCGTCCCCGAGCCGCCGCACGTCCGGTGTGCGGTCGTCCACCGGCCCGGTGGACGACCGCGCACCGGGTGCTGGCGCTGCTGCTGTCCGCCGCGGCGCTCCTGGGCACCGTGCTGTCCGGCGCGGCGTCCGCGCACTCCGTACTGACCGGCAGCGACCCGGCGGACGGGGCGGTGGTCGCCACCGCGCCCCACCGCGTCACGCTCACCTTCTCCGAGCGGGTCGCCCTCGGCGACGACGACGTCCGCGTGCTCGAACCGAGCGGGAGGCGGGCCGACGGCGGAGAACTCCGCGACCTGTGCAGCGGCTCGGTCGTGAGGTACGGCGTCGACCTGCGCGACGGGCTGCCCGAGGGCACGTACACCGTGGCGTGGCGGGCCGTCTCGGCGGACGGCCACCCGATCTCCGGGGCGTTCACCTTCTCCATCGGCGAGCCGTCCGGGACGAAGGCGGTCCTGCCGCGGCAGGAGCCGGGCGGCGGGCTCGTCGGCCTGCTGTACGACGCCGGGCGGTACGTGTCGTACGGGGGCTTCGTCGTGATGGCGGGCGGTTCCGCGTTCGTCCTGGTCTGCTGGCCGCGCGGCGCGTCCGTACGGCCGGTGCGGCGGCTCGTGGCCTGCGGCTGGGTGGCGTTCACCGGGGCCACGCTGGCGCTGCTGGTGCTGCGCGGGCCGTACACCGGGGCGGGAGGGCCGGCCGACGCCCTCGACGCCGGGGTGCTGAGGGAGGTGCTGGGCACCGCGGCCGGTGCCGCGCTCGCCTCGCGGCTGCTGCTGGCCGGGGTGGCGGGGCTGCTCGTCGCGATGCTCTTCGGGCCGTACGCGCGGCCCGCGGAGCCGGGCGCACGGCGGGGCCGGACGTACGGGCCGGCGGCCGGCTGGGCGGTCGTCGCGGTCGGCACCGCCGGGACGTGGGCGCTGTCGGAGCACGCGTCGACCGGTGTGCAGACCGGGCTCGCCGTGCCGCTGGACGTGCTGCACCTGCTCGCCGTCGCGGGCTGGTTGGGCGGCCTCGCGACGCTGGTCGTCGCGCTGTACCGGGAGCCGTCCGTCGAGCGCGACGCCGTCGGCCGGTACTCGCGGCTGGCGGCCGGCTGCGTGGCGGTGCTGGTGGCGACCGGGTTGTACCAGTCGTGGCGGCAGGTCGGCACGTGGACGGCGCTGACCGGCACCGCGTACGGGCGGCTGCTGCTGGTGAAGGTGGTGCTCGTCGCCGTCCTGCTGGGCGTCGGCCGGATGTCCCGGCGCCGGACGCGGCGGCTCGCGGAGACGGCCGTCCTCCCCGGGTCCGCGGAGGACGGCGGCCCGCGGCGCGAGGACGCGGACGCGTCCCCCGGGAACGCCGCCGATCCGGTACCGGCGGCCCCCGGGAACGCCGCCGATCCGGTGCGCGCCGCCCAGCTCGCGCGGCAGCGGGCCGCCGT
>JAAXOU010000035.1 GCA_012396115.1 Streptomyces somaliensis DSM 40738
ACCCGGAAGCTAAGCCTTTCAGCGCCGATGGTACTGCAGGGGGGACCCTGTGGGAGAGTAGGACACCGCCGAACAATCCTTGTCAAAGAGCCCCGCACCGCCAGGTGCGGGGCTCTTTCGCGTTTCCCCTGGAGCAGCTACCGCCGGACCACCCCCCGTACGGCTGGACTCCCACTGACGGGTAAGGTCAGGGGGCACTATCGGCACGTTCGCACAGGAGGCCCACGGATGGAGGTCCAGGAGACCCGCGTCCAGACGGACCGGGTCCTCACCATCCCCAACATCCTGAGCATGGCCCGGCTCCTCGGTGTGCCGCTCTTCCTGTGGCTCGTTCTCCGTCCCGAACTCGGCGGCCCCAACAGCGACGGCTGGGCCTTCCTGGTCCTCGCCCTGAGCGGCGTCAGCGACTACCTCGACGGCAAACTCGCCCGGAAGTGGAACCAGATCAGCAGCCTCGGGCGCATCCTGGACCCCGCGGCCGACCGCCTGTACATCCTGTCCACACTCATCGGCCTGACCTGGCGCGACATCCTGCCGCTCTGGCTCACGGCGGTGCTCCTGGCGCGCGAGGCGATGCTGCTGGTGATGGTGGGGATCCTCCGGCGCCACGGTTACCCGCCGCCCCAGGTGAACTTTCTGGGCAAGGCCGCCACGTTCAACCTCATGTACGCCTTTCCGCTGCTCTTGCTCAGCGAGGGCGACACGTGGCTTGCGTCACTCGCTGAAGTTTTCGGGTGGGCCTTCGCCGGATGGGGTACAAGTCTTTACTGGTGGGCAGGGATCCTCTACGTGATCCAGGTCCGCCGACTCGTCAAGGCGGAAACCGCAGCCGAATAACCCCGCCCTCCTGCGCCACGGTGCGAGACCGACGCCGGTGGGGTGCCACACGCCGTAGCGGAGGCGGGGGGAAATCGGCCAGATCGTCGTCTCTGCAAGGAGGACGCTTCCGACATGAAGGCCGTCGTGATGGCCGGGGGCGAAGGCACCAGACTTCGCCCCATGACCTCGAGCATGCCCAAGCCGCTCCTGCCGGTCGCCAACCGACCGATCATGGAGCATGTGCTGCGCCTGCTCAAAAGGCACGGGCTCACCGAGACCGTCGTAACCGTGCAGTTCCTCGCTTCGCTCGTCAAGAACTACTTCGGCGACGGCGAAGAGCTCGGGATGGAGCTCACCTATGCCCATGAGGAGAAGCCACTCGGCACCGCCGGCAGCGTCAAGAACGCCGAAGAGGCACTGAAGGACGACGCGTTCCTGGTGATCTCCGGTGACGCACTCACCGACTTCGACCTGACCGAGCTCATTGCCTTCCACAAGGAGAAGGGGGCCCTGGTCACCGTCTGCCTGACGCGCGTGCCGAACCCGCTGGAGTTCGGCATCACCATCGTCGACGACGAGGGCCGCGTCGAACGGTTCCTCGAGAAGCCCACCTGGGGCCAGGTCTTCTCCGACACCGTCAACACGGGCATCTACGTCATGGAGCCCGAGGTCTTCGACTACGTCCAGCCGGACGTTCCCGTCGACTGGTCCGGCGACGTCTTCCCGCAGCTGATGAAGGAAGGGAAGCCGATCTACGGCTACGTCGCCGAAGGGTACTGGGAGGACGTCGGCACCCACGAGAGCTACGTCAAGGCCCAGGCCGACGTGCTCGAGAGCAAGGTCGACGTCGAACTCGACGGCTTCGAGATCTCCCCCGGCGTCTGGGTCGCCGAAGGCGCCGAGGTCCACCCCGACGCGGTCCTGCGCGGTCCCCTGTACATCGGTGACTACGCGAAGGTCGAAGCCGGAGTGGAGATCCGCGAGCACACCGTCGTTGGGTCCAACGTGGTCGTGAAGAGCGGCGCCTTCCTCCACAAGGCGGTCGTCCACGACAACGTCTACCTCGGGCCGCACAGCAACCTCCGCGGCTGCGTCATCGGCAAGAACACCGACATCATGCGGGCCGCCCGCATCGAGGACGGCGCCGTCATCGGCGACGAGTGCCTCGTCGGCGAGGAATCGATCGTCCAGGGGAACGTCCGGGTCTACCCCTTCAAGACGATCGAGGCCGGTGCCTTCGTCAACACCTCCGTGATCTGGGAGTCCCGCGGCCAGGCCCACCTCTTCGGCGCACGCGGCGTCTCCGGCATCCTCAACGTCGAGATCACCCCCGAGCTCGCCGTCCGGCTCGCCGGGGCCTACGCCACCACCCTGAAGAAGGGCGCGACCGTCACCACGGCCCGCGACCACTCCCGGGGCGCGCGGGCCCTGAAGCGGGCCGTGATCTCCGCCCTGCAGGCCAGCGCCATCGACGTACGGGACCTGGAGAACGTACCCCTGCCGGTGGCGCGCCAGCAGACCGCACGGGGCAGCGCCGGCGGCATCATGATCCGGACCACCCCGGGCGTACCGGACTCCGTCGACATCATGTTCTTCGACGAACGCGGCGCCGACCTGTCCCAGGCCGGGCAGCGGAAGCTCGACCGCGTCTACGCGCGACAGGAGTACCGGAGGGCCTTCCCTGGTGAGATCGGCGACCTCAACTTCCCGTCGAGCGTCTTCGACCAGTACACCGGAGCCCTCCTGCGCAGTGTGGACACCAGCGGTGTCGCCGAAGCGGGACTCAAGATCGTCGTCGACGCGTCCAACGGCAGCGCGGGACTCGTCCTGCCGAACCTCCTCGGCCGGCTCGGCGTCGACTCGCTGACGATCAACCCCGGCCTCGACGAGTCGCGGCCCACCGAGTCCGCCGACTCCCGCCGGGCCGGGCTCGTGCGGCTCGGCGAGATCGTGTCGTCCGCGCGGGCCGCGTTCGGCGTGCGGTTCGACACCGTCGGCGAACGGTTGTCGCTCGTCGACGAACGCGGCCGGATCATCGAGGACGACCGGGCGTTGCTCGTCATGCTCGACCTGGTCGCGGCCGAACGCCGCAGCGGCCGCGTCGCCCTGCCGGTCACGACCACCCGGATCGCCGAGCAGGTCGCCGCGTACCACGGCACCCGGGTGGACTGGACGACCACCTCGCCGGACGACCTGACCCGGGTCGGGCGCGAGGAGTCCACCATTTTCGGCGGGGACGGCCGGGGCGGATTCATCGTCCCCGAGTTCAGCAGCGTCTTCGACGGGACCGCCGCGTTCGTGCGGCTCATCGGCCTGGTCGCGCGCACCCAGCTCACCCTCAGCCAGATCGACGCGCGCATCCCCCGTGCCCATGTGCTGCGACGGGACCTGGCGACGCCGTGGGCCGTCAAGGGACTGGTGATGCGGCGGGTCGTCGAGGCCGCCGGCGACCGGCACGTCGACACCACCGACGGAGTGCGGGTCGTGGAGGCGGACGGCCGGTGGGTGCTCGTCCTGCCCGACCCGGCCGAGGCCGTCACCCACCTGTGGGCGGAGGGCCCCGACGACGAGTCCGCCCAGGCGCTCCTCGACGAGTGGGCCGCGGTGGTGGACGGCGCCGGACGCTAGTCCCCGGGCCCGCCGACCGACCGGTGCGCCGGACCGATCGTACGACCGCGTCCGGTGCACCGGTGGGGCCATTCGGCGGTAGCCGCTGCGACGTGCGACGATGTGCGGCATGTCGCAGCAGCCCCCCGTTCGGAGTACCGCCTCCCCGCCTCCGCCTCCGCGTCCCGACGCGTCGATGTCGCTGCTGACCAACGTGACGGACCACGCGCTCGACGACGGGTACGCGGAGGCGGCCGCCCGCCGCGCCGCCGAGGGCGGTGGTCTGCCGCGCACGCTGCGGGCCAGGCTGGGCCTCGCCGCGGGCCTCGTCCTCGCGGCGGCCGTCGTCACCCTCGGTGCCGCCCAGACGCGGGTGTCGGCGCCCGTGGTGGCCAAGGAGCGCGAGGAGCTGATCGACCGCATCCAGGCCGAGACGGCCGCCGTGGACGGTCTGGAGAAGGACATCGAGGAACTGCGCACGGAGGTCGGGGCGCGGCAGCGTGCGGCGCTCCAGGAGCACGGCGGCGACCGCAGCGGCCTCGTGTCGCTGCTGTCGGGCGCCACCGAGGTGACCGGCCCCGGGATCAAGCTGGTCGTCGACGACGCGAAGGGCGCCGCGGGGGGCGGGGGCGGTCCGCGCGGGGACAGCGGCTTCACCGACACCGGCCGTGTGCGCGACCGGGACATGCAGCGGATCGTGAACGGGCTGTGGCAGTCCGGGGCCGAGGCCATCGCGATCAACGGCCAGCGGCTGACCGCCCTGTCCGCGATCAGGGCGGCCGGTGACGCCATACTGGTCGACAACAAACCGCTCGTACCGCCGTACACGGTGCTCGCGGTGGGGGACCGCAAGCGGCTCGGCGCCCGCTTCCGGGACAGTGCGGACGGCCGCTACCTGCACGCGCTGGAGGAGAACTTCGGCATCCGCAGCAGCGTCTCCGCCCAGGACCGGATCGGCCTGCCGGCGGCGGCGAGCCTGATCGTACGCACAGCACAGCCGAGGGCCTCCGGAGCCGGCACGGGCGACGGGCAGGGCGCGGCCGACACAGGGAAGGGCACATCGTGATCGCCGTACTGGGCCTCGTCGCGGGAGTCGTGGTCGGGTTGTTGATCCGGCCCGAGGTACCGGCGGTGGTCGAGCCCTACCTGCCGATCGCCGTCGTCGCCGCGCTGGACGCGGTCTTCGGCGGGTTGCGGGCCATGCTCGACGGGATCTTCGTCGACAAGGTCTTCGTGGTCTCCTTCCTGTCGAACGTCGTCGTGGCCGCGCTGATCGTGTTCCTCGGCGACAAGCTGGGCGTGGGGGCGCAGTTGTCCACGGGCGTCGTGGTCGTCCTCGGAATCCGGATCTTCTCCAACGCGGCCGCCATCCGACGGCACGTGTTCCGGGCGTGACGCCGATGAGCAACGAGGACCACACCTCCCAGGAGCCGCGGCGACCGGAGGCGGAGACCGCGGGGACCGCGGAGCCGACCGGCCGGCAGCGGCTGGTCGCCGGGCTGTGGCCGCCGAAGGTCACCCGCGCGCAACTCGTCGTCGCCCTGCTGCTGTTCGGGCTCGGCCTGGGACTGGCCATCCAGGTGCGCTCCACCAGCGACGACGGCGCGCTGCGCGGCGCCCGGCAGGAGGACCTGATCCGCATCCTGGACGAACTGGACGACCGCAGCCGGCGGCTCGAAGACGAGAAGACCCGGCTGGAGGCGCAGCGCCGGGAGCTGGAGAACAGCTCCGACCAGGCTGAGGAGGCCCGCAGGCAGACCCAGGAGAGGGAGCGTCAACTGGGCGTCCTGGCCGGAACGGTGGCCGCGGAGGGCCCCGGCATCACGTTCACCGTCGAGGACCCGCTCACGGCCGTCGAGCCGGACAAGCTGCTCGACACGATCCAGGAGCTGCGCGCCGCCGGCGCGGAGGCCATCCAGGTCAACGGCGTGCGGGTCGTCGCGGACTCGTACTTCTCCGGGGACGCCGGGACCGTCGAGGTGGACGGGCGGAGGATCGCCCCGCCGTACCGCTTCCACGTCATCGGCAAGCCGCAGGACCTGGAGCCCGCGCTCAACATTCCCGGCGGGATCGTGCAGACCCTGGAGAAGGAGCAGGCCACCGCCACCGTGACCCGCTCGGAGAAGATCGTCGTGGACGCCTTGCGGTCGGTCGAGCGGCCTGACTACGCTCGGTCGTCACCGCGGTGAGGCCGGGACGCATGGGAGCCGCGCGGCGGGGGAACGTCCGAGTAGCCGGGCCGCACGGGGGCGGCGCGGCGGCGGGGACCGCTCCCGCGACCGGAGGGCCGTGGAGGCGCCGGAGGGCCGGTCGTCCGGGTAGGGAGATTGCGGGGGGTCGCCGTATCAAAAGCGTGGTACGTGGTGGAAACTGTCCGGAGGGTACGGACGTTGTCAAGGTGTCCGGGTCGGCAGGTGTGGTCATTCGGAGTTCGTCCTGCCCCACGGGCGGGTCTGTTTCGTTCAAGGGGAATCGCCCGTGAAGTTGTTTGCGAAGTTGTTCGGCAAGAGCGCACGCGAGGACGGCGGCAACGCCGGGCACCGCGCGCCGCAGCACGGTCGGAGCGAGGAGCAGGACGCCGGTCGTCCGCTCTTCCGCGACGAGGTCGCCGGTCCGGGGGGTGGCACGGCGGGCGGGCAGGGCGCGTCGTCCTCCGTCGACCCCGCCGGTCCCGGCCGCATAGGTTCCGACCCGTACGCGACCGGCGTCCACGCGGCCGGGCCGCAGCAGGAGGAGGGGTCCATGCCGGTGTGCGCGCGGTGCGGGCACCGCAATGCCGAGGCGAGCCGGTTCTGCTCCCACTGCGGGGCGCCGCTGCGGGGCGGCGCGCCCGCGGAGCGCGCGTCGGAGACGACGTCGACGATCTCCATCTCGGGGCTCGAGGCGTACGACGGCGAGGCCACCGGCCAGGTGCCGCTGCCGTCGCTGTCCCCCGAGGCGCAGGCGGCGGTGGACGCCCTGCCGCTGGGCTCGGCGCTGCTCGTGGTGCGGCGCGGGCCGAACTCCGGCAGCCGCTTCCTCCTCGACGGCGACCTGACGACGGCGGGCCGGCACCCCCAGAGCGACATCTTCCTGGACGACGTGACCGTGTCCCGTCGCCACGTGGAGTTCCGCAGGGCGGCCGACGGCAGTTTCACCGTCGCGGACGTCGGCAGCCTCAACGGCACCTACGTCAACCGCGAGCCGATCGACGCCGTCCAGCTCACCAACGGTGACGAGGTGCAGATCGGCAAGTACCGGCTGGTCTTCTACACGAGCCAGCGGGGCGTCTGACCCTCTCCCAGGAACGGTCCGGGGGAACTCCAGGGAAGGTCCATGCGGCGAACACCGACGGGCGGTGCCGGCCACGGCACCGCCGACTCGGGTGACCGGCTGGTGAGCATCGGTACGGTCCTCAACCAGCTGCGGGAGGAGTTCCCCGAGGTCACCATCTCCAAGATCCGGTTCCTGGAGGCGGAGGGGCTGGTCGAGCCGCGGCGGACGGCGTCCGGGTACCGGAAGTTCAGCCCGGGCGACGTGGAGCGGCTGGCGCTGATCCTGCGGATGCAGCGGGACCACTACCTGCCGCTGAAGGTCATCCGGGAGCACCTGGACGCCCTGGCCCGCGGTGAGCGGGTCCCCCCGCCCTCCGGCGGCCCACGTGGCAGGCCGCCGGAGGGCGCCGGGCCCTGGGAACCGGACGAGGAGCCGGGCGCGGCCGCGCGGGTCGGCCGCGCCGAGCTCCTCGCCGCCGCGGGGGCGAGTGAGGAGGACCTCGCCGCGTGGGAGTCGTACGGACTGGTCGTCCCCGCCGCGGACGGCGGGTACGAGGCCGGGGCGGTGACGGTCGCGAAGCTCGTCGCCGAGCTGGGCCGGCACGGACTGGAGCCCAGGCACCTGCGGGCGGTGAAGGCGGCCGCCGAGCGTGAGGCGGGACTGGTGGAGCAGGTCGTCGCGCCCCTGCGGCGGCACCGCAACCCCCAGACCCGGGCGCACGCCGAGGCCACCGCCAGGGAGCTGGCCGCGCTGTCGGTCCGGCTGCACGCGGCCCTGGTCCGGTCGGCGCTCGGGGTGCGGTTCCCCTGACCTCGGCGGAGCCCGACTATCCAAACCGGTGCGACACGTCCTAGGGTTGCTGTGTGAACGAGCTCGATGTTGTCGGTGTCCGGGTGGAAATGCCGTCCAACCAGCCGATCGTGCTCCTGCGTGAAGTGGGAGGCGAGCGCTACCTCCCGATCTGGATCGGCCCGGGGGAGGCGACCGCGATCGCCTTCGCCCAGCAGGGCATGACCCCCGCCAGGCCGCTCACCCACGATCTCTTCAAGGACGTGCTCGAGGCCGTCGGCCAGGAACTGACCGAGGTCCGGATCACGGACCTCCGCGAAGGGGTCTTCTACGCGGAGCTGGTCTTCGCCAGTGGCGTCGAGGTGAGCGCCCGGCCCTCCGACGCCATAGCGCTGGCCCTGCGCACCGGAACGCCGATCTTCGGCAGCGACGGTGTCCTCGACGACGCCGGGATCGCGATCCCGGACGAGCAGGAGGACGAGGTGGAGAAGTTCCGCGAGTTCCTGGACCAGATCTCCCCCGAGGACTTCGGCACCGGCAGCCAGTGACCGCGTCCGCGCCGCGCCCGGGGCGCACCCGCCGGGTCCCGGGCGCATTCGAGTAGCGTTTCCCGGAACCGGGACACGTCAAACCCCCCTCGGGGCGATTATCACTCGGCGTGGCGAGTGTGGCGATCGTTGACGCGCCTGTGGGGACTGCCTACCGTCGATGTGGCAGGTCGAGGACGGAGGGTCGGCGTGACGAGCAGCGGCGACGGTACGGCGGGGGGTCCCCCCGGACGGGGTCCGGTGGAGGGCGGGCCGTACCCGCTCCACGGAAGCGCGGCCGAGCCGGCTGCCGACGCCGTCGGATACCGGGGCCCCACGGCGTGCGCGGCCGCCGGCATCACGTACCGGCAGCTCGACTACTGGGCCCGCACGGGACTGGTCGAGCCGAGCGTCCGGCCCGCCCACGGGTCGGGCACGCAGCGTCTGTACAGCTTCCGCGACGTCGTCGTCCTCAAGATCGTCAAGCGGTTCCTGGACACCGGAGTGGCCCTGCAGAACATCCGGGCCGCCGTGCAGCACCTGCGCGGCAGGGGCCTGCGCGACCTGGAGCGCATGACGCTGATGAGCGACGGCGCGACGGTGTACGAGTGCTCGTCGCCCGACGAGGTCGTGGGCCTGCTCCAGGGCGGGCAGGGGATCTTCGGGATCGCGGTCGGTGTGGTGTGGCGGGACGTCGAGGCGGCGCTGTCGCAGCTGCACGGTGAACGGGTGGACACCGGCGAGACGCTCCTCGGGCACGACCCCGCAGACGAACTGGCCCGCCGCAGGCGCGACAGGGCCGTCTGAGCGGCGCGCCCCCGCCGCCCGCGCGGGGCGGCTGTCAGCGCCGTGGGGCAGCATCGGGGGTGTGAGAGCCGCGCCGACGATCCTGCACCTGGACATGGACGCGTTCTTCGCCGCCGTCGAGCAGGCGGCGAAGCCCAGCCTGCGCGGGAAGCCCGTGATCGTGGGGGGTCTGGGCCCGCGCGGGGTCGTTGCGACCGCGTCGTACGAGGCGCGGCGGTTCGGCGTGCGGTCGGCGATGCCCATGACTCAGGCCCGGCGGCTGGCGCCGAACGCCGCCTACCTGGTGCCGCGCTTCTCCGTGTACCGGTCGGTGAGCGGACAGGTCATGGAGCTGCTGGGGAGACTGTCGCCCCTGGTGGAGCCGCTCAGCCTCGACGAGGCGTTCGTCGACCTGGAGGCCGGGGGCGCCGCGTACGACGCGGAGGGGGCGCGGACGGTCGGGGAGCGGCTGCGGCGGGACATCCGGGCCGTGACCGGGCTGACCGGTTCGGTGGGGCTGGCGGGCTCCAAGATGCTGGCGAAGATCGCTTCCGAGAGGGCGAAGCCGGACGGGCTGGTGCTCATCGAGCCGGGCACGGAGCGGGCGCTGCTGGCGCCGATGGGGGTGCGGACGCTGCCGGGTGTCGGACCGGCGACCGGGGAGCACCTGCGGCGGGCCGGGATGACGACGGTCGCGGATCTGGTCGAGGCCGGCGAGGACGAGCTCGTACGGCTCCTGGGCAGGGCGCACGGGGCGTCGCTGCACGCGATGGCGCTGGGCCGCGACGACCGCCCGGTGGTGGCGGAGCGGGACGCCAAGTCGGTCTCCGTGGAGGACACCTTCGACGTGGACCTGCACGACCGGGCGCGGGTGCGGCGGGAGGTGGAGCGGCTCGCCGAGCGGTGCGTGCGCAGGCTGCGGGCCGCCGGCCGTTCGGGGCGCACGGTGGTGCTGAAGGTGCGGCGGTACGACTTCTCGACGCTGACGCGTTCCGAGACGCTGCGCGGCCCGACCGACGACCCGGTGGTGGTGCGGGAGGCCGCCGCCCGGCTGCTCGACGCCGTCGACACCACGGGCGGGGTGCGCCTGCTGGGCGTGGGGGTCAGCGGACTGGCCGACTTCACGCAGGAGGACCTGTTCGCCCAGGCGTCGGCCGGGGCGTCCCCGGCCGGGTCCGGCGCGCCGGCGGCCGCGCCGGGAGCGGAGGAGGACGCCGCCGGCCCGCCGGGGACGCCGCCGGACGCCGTGCCGGGCGGGGCCGCCGCGGACGGCGGGGAACCGGCGGGGGAGCGGCGGTGGGCCGCCGGGGCCGATGTGCGGCACTCGGCGTACGGGCCCGGGTGGGTGCAGGGCAGCGGGCTCGGCCGGGTCACCGTGCGGTTCGAGCACCCCGGGTCGGCGCCCGGCAGGGTGCGGACCTTCCGCGTGGACGACCCGCAACTGGAGCCGTCCGACCCGCTGCCGCTGGTGCCGGGCCGCGGTCAGCCGCCGCCCGCCGGCGCGTCGGAGCCCCCGGCCGGGGACGGCGCGGACGGCAGGGGCAGGCCGTAGTGCCGGTAGAGCCGGAGCTCCTGCCGTGGTGAGAGGTGCCGGCCCACCCCGAGGTCCGGGGCGCCCTTGACAAGGGACTTCCCGTACGGGACGCGCAGATCGCCGTCGACGACCCCGCTCGGCTCCAGCGGGACGAACGCGTCACGGCCGAACAGGCCCGTCCGCACGGCCGCCCACTTCGGGACGCCCGTCGCGTCGTCCAGGTACACCTCGTCCACCGTGCCGATCCTGTGGCCGTCGCGGTCGAGCACCCTGCACCCGATCAGGCCGCGCGGGTCGATGTCGCTCTGCACAGTTCCTCCGGTCGGTCGCGACTGGTCCGTGGACACCACGAAAGGGCACGACGGTGACGTCGGCCACTCGGGGAAGCGGCCCGTGACCTCGCTGGTAGGCTGGTGACGGCTGCTGACCCCGTGCGGGAGAGTCCTCCGGAGGAACCGTCCGGAGGCGCCGAAGGAGCAAATCCTCCCCGGAATCTCTCAGGCTCACGTACCGCACGGACGAGGTCACTCTGGAAAGCAGGGCGGGAGTCGGACGGCACCCGCCCTCACCGACGGTGAAAGCCGCGCCGCCCCGCCGGGGCGCGCGGCGAAGCTCTCAGGTCGAGATGACAGAGGGGGAGGCCGTCCGGGCACCCGCGCCGAGGTGCCCCTCGCAGGTCGCTGTGACCAGGAGGCCCCCGCACATGACCGCCAACCGCATTCCGCTCTCCCAGCTCGAGCGAGGCACCCCCTTCGAGCAGCGCCACATCGGCCCCGACGCCGGGGCGCGGGCCAAGATGCTCGCGCAGGTCGGTTACGGCTCGCTCGACGAGCTCACGGCGGCCGCGGTGCCGGACGTGATCAAGAGTGCCGGGTCCCTCGGTCTGCCCGAGGCCCGCACCGAGGCCGAGGTCCTCGCCGAACTGCGCGACCTCGCCGGGCGCAACCGGGTCCTGGCCCCGATGATCGGCCTCGGCTACTACGGCACCTTCACCCCGCCCGTCATCCTCCGCAACGTCATGGAGAACCCGGCCTGGTACACGGCGTACACGCCCTACCAGCCGGAGATCTCGCAGGGCCGCCTGGAGGCGCTGCTCAACTTCCAGACCGTGGTCGCCGACCTGACGGGCCTGCCCACCTCCGGCGCCTCCCTCCTCGACGAGGGCACCGCCGCCGCCGAGGCCATGTCCCTCGCGCGGCGCGTCGGCAAGGTCAAGAACGGCGTCTTCCTGGTCGACGCCGACGCCCTGCCGCAGACCATCGCCGTCATCGAGACCCGCGCGGAGCCGACCGGCGTCGAGGTCGTCGTCGCCGACCTGAGCGGCGGCATTCCCGCCGAGGTCGCCGAGCGCGGCGTCTTCGGCGTCCTCCTCCAGTACCCGGGCGCCTCCGGCGCCGTCCGCGACATCAGGCCGCTGATCGACGCCGCCCACGAGCTCGGCGCCGTCGTCACCGTCGCCGCCGACCTGCTCGCGCTGACCCTGCTGACCCCGCCCGGCGAGCTCGGCGCGGACATCGCCGTCGGCACCACCCAGCGGTTCGGCGTCCCGATGGGCTTCGGCGGCCCGCACGCCGGCTACATGGCCGTCCGCGACGCGTTCGCCCGCAGCCTCCCCGGCCGCCTCGTCGGCGTCTCCGTCGACGCCGACGGCGACAAGGCGTACCGCCTCGCCCTCCAGACCCGCGAGCAGCACATCCGCCGCGAGAAGGCCACCAGCAACATCTGCACCGCCCAGGTGCTCCTCGCGGTCATGGCCGGCATGTACGCCGTCTACCACGGCCCCGACGGCCTGAGGGGGATCGCGCGGCGCACCCACCGCTACGCGGCGGTCCTCGCCGCCGGCCTGCGCGCCGGCGGCGTCGAGGTCGTCCACGGCGACTTCTTCGACACCGTCACCGCGCGGGTGCCCGGCAGGGCCGCCGAGGTCGTCGCCGCGGCCCGCGAGGGCGGCGTCAACATCCACCTCGCCGACGCCGACCACGTCTCCGTCGCCTGCGACGAGACCACCGGCCGCGCCCAGCTCTCGGCCGTCTGGGCCGCCTTCGGCGTGAGCGGCGACATCGACGCGCTGGACGCCGAGACCGCCGACGCGCTGCCCGAGGCGCTGCTGCGCACCGACGCGTACCTGACCCACCCGGTGTTCCACGCGCACCGCTCCGAGACCGCGATGCTGCGCTACCTGCGCAGGCTCGCCGACCGCGACTACGCGCTGGACCGCGGCATGATCCCGCTCGGCTCCTGCACCATGAAGCTGAACGCGACCACCGAGATGGAGCCGGTGACCTGGCCCGAGTTCGGCCAGATGCACCCCTTCGCCCCGGCGGAGCAGGCCGAGGGCTACCTCACGCTCATCCGCGAGCTGGAGGAGCGCCTCGCCGAGGTCACCGGCTACGACAAGGTCTCCATCCAGCCCAACGCCGGCTCGCAGGGCGAGCTCGCGGGCCTCCTGGCCGTCCGCGCCTACCACCGCGCCAACGGCGACGCGCAGCGCACGGTCTGCCTCATCCCGTCCTCCGCGCACGGCACCAACGCCGCGTCGGCCGTCATGGCCGGCATGAAGGTGGTCGTCGTCAGGACCGCCGACGACGGCGAGGTCGACATCGCGGACCTGCGCGCCAAGATCGAGCAGTACCGCGACGAGCTGGCCGTGCTGATGATCACGTACCCGTCGACGCACGGCGTCTTCGAGGAGCACGTCGCCGACATCTGCGCCCGGGTCCACGAGGCGGGCGGCCAGGTCTACGTCGACGGCGCCAACCTCAACGCGCTCGTCGGCCTGGCGAAGCCCGGCGAGTTCGGCGGCGACGTGTCGCACCTGAACCTGCACAAGACGTTCTGCATCCCGCACGGCGGCGGCGGCCCCGGCGTCGGCCCGGTCGCGGTCCGCTCCCACCTCGCCCCGTACCTGCCCAACCACCCCCTCCAGCCGGCCGCCGGCCCGGAGACCGGCGTCGGCCCGATCTCGGCGGCGCCGTGGGGCTCGGCCGGCATCCTGCCGATCTCCTGGGCGTACGTGCGGCTCATGGGGGGCGAGGGCCTCAAGCGCGCCACGCAGGTGGCCGTCCTCGCGGCGAACTACATCGCCAAGCGCCTGGAACCCCACTTCCCGGTCCTGTACACCGGCCCGGGCGGCCTCGTCGCGCACGAGTGCATCATCGACCTGCGCCCGCTGTCGAAGGAGACCGGCGTGAGCGTCGACGACATCGCCAAGCGCCTGATCGACTACGGCTTCCACGCGCCGACCATGTCGTTCCCGGTCGCCGGCACGCTGATGATCGAGCCGACCGAGAGCGAGGACCTGGCGGAGATCGACCGGTTCTGCGACACGATGATCGCGATCCGCGGCGAGATCGAGAAGGTCGCGTCGGGCGTCTGGCCGGCCGACGACAACCCGCTGCGCAACGCCCCCCACACGGCGGCCGCGCTCGGTGGCGAGTGGAACCACGCCTACAGCCGTGAGGAGGCCGTCTTCCCCGCGGGCGTCTCGGCGGCGGACAAGTACTGGCCGCCGGTGCGCCGGATCGACGGTGCCTTCGGTGACCGCAACCTGGTCTGCTCCTGCCCGCCGCTGGAGGAGTACGACGCCTGAGACGCGGGCGCCGGGCCGGTGCGGGGGCGGTGCCCTCCGCGCCGCTCCGGCGCCGCCGTCCGTACGGCCGGGACCGCCGGAGCGGGGTCAGGCGGCCCGCGCCGCGGCCGGGGGCCGGTGCGGCGCGATGACCTTCCCGTCCGGCAGCAGCTCACCCGTGTCCTCGAAGAGGAGGACGCCGTTGCACAGCAGGCTCCAGCCCTGTTCCGGGTGGTGTGCCACGACGCGGGCGGCCTCCCGGTCGGGGGACTCGGCGGTCGGGCAGGATGGCTGGTGCTGGCACATGGCTGGGTTCTTTCGCTGCGGTGTGGAGTCTGTTCTGCGGCTCGATGCGGTGTCCATGACCGCCCCCCGTCCTCGATCGGTGCGTCCCAGTGTTGCCCCGCGGAGGTGATTCCGCAGGGATTTCGCGGCGCACGTTCCCCCGCCGGGGGGCGGATCACCCGCGTGGGTGGTTCAGCACAACCCCCTTGTGCTTCCGGGTGGTTCGACCGGGCCACACCGGGCTAGCCCGAACGGGTCAGGGGTCGCGCGGCCGCACCGCGCGCTTCCCCGAGTGCGCGGTGCGGCCCGGCGTCAGGCCGTCGAGCCGAGCAGCGGCGGTGGCGCGAGCCGTACCGCGAGGCGCGGCAGCAGGTCCGCGACCCGGTGCGGGCGGTGCGCGGCGATCCCGGGCGGCGCGGGGGCGAGCGGGACCAGTACGTCCGCCGGGTCGGGCGGGCCGCCGGCGGGATCGGCGTCCGGATCGCCGTGCAGCCACAGCGTCAGCATGTACAGGTCGGGCACCGACAGCAGGCGCGGCTGCCACGGCGACGCCGACACCTCGGCCTGGCGCAGCGCCCGTTCCGTGGAGGCGAGGTAGGGCCCCTCGGAGAAGTGCGAGAAGGCCCAGCCGTCCGCCGTGCGCAGGACGTCCGCGGCCGCCAGGCTCGCTTCCCCGCCGCGGACCAGGAACCGCCACCCCGCGAGCCGGGTGACGGGCGCGCCCGGCGTCCCGTCGGCCGGCGCGGTGACGCCGAGGACGTGGACGGGGAGCGGCAGTTCCGCGCTGAGCGGCCCCTGGACGGAGCGCAGCGCGGGGGTGCCGGCCTCGCGGAGGGAGGGGGAGCCGAGGGCCGCGAGGACGCTGTGCAGGACGGGCGCGGGGGCCCGGGAGACGTGAAGCGGCATGGTGGGTCGCCTCTCAGTCAAGAGACAGGAAGGGTGGGGCTTTGCGTGGGTGCGGGCGGCGCTGTCGGCGACGGGGCCGCGGGTTCCGGGGCGCCATGTCGGGGCACCAGGTCTCAGCCTCGTGGACCGAGTTTATACGACACCTGTTCACACTGTGTTTCCGCTAACCGCTTCCAATAACTCCGTCAAGTCCGCAACACGCCTTGGGTTCGCGGCATTTTCCGCTGAATCATCCCCCGGTCCGGAGCCGCTGCCTGCAATGTCGCGTTCCGGGGGACGGCTGAATCCCGTCGGCTTTTCCCACCACGCCGCCCGGCCGGATCTGCTAGCCGTGCCATGCCTCCGGAATGTGCCGGAGGACCGGCCGCTCCAGCCTAGTGGCGAAGCCCTCACCGCGGAGGCGTTACGGATCGGCCGGGCGGGGCATCATCGTCCCTGACCGAGCGGCGACGCCGCGTGCCGCCCACTCGAGAGGGATGCTTCGATGGGGGAGAAGGTCGTGGCAGCCGGGTTCGACCTGGCCGATCGGCAGAGGTACCGCAGGAAACTCCGAGACTGCCTGGAGGCGTTGGAACGATTGCTGGCGGAGAAACGGTTCGACCGCCCCAGGAACCTGATGGGGCTTGAGATAGAACTGAATCTCGCGGGTGCCGACGGGCTTCCCCGGATGATGAACACGCAGGTTCTGGAGCGCATCTCCAGCCGGGATTTCCAGACGGAACTCGGGATGTTCAACCTGGAAGTGAACATCGCCCCCCACCGTCTCGCCGGGCACGTTTTCTCACAGCTCGCCGAAGAACTGCGGACCGGTCTCGGATACGCCCACCGCAAGGCCGGGGAACTGGGCGCCGGCATCGTGATGATCGGCATCCTGCCCACCCTCACCCACCGCGACGTGGACCTCGTCAACCTCTCGGACGTCGACCGTTACGTGCTGCTCAACGAGCAGGTCGTCGCCGCCCGCGGCGAGGACTTCGCCCTGGAGATCGAGGGGGTGGAGCGGCTCGGCTGCACGGCCGCCTCCATCACCCCGGAGGCCGCCTGCACCTCGGTGCAGCTGCACCTGCAGGTCACCCCGACGCGCTTCGCCGACGTGTGGAACGCGGCGCAGGCGGTCGCCGCCGTGCAGATCGCGACCGGCGCCAACTCGCCGTTCCTCTTCGGCCGCGAACTGTGGCGCGAGACCCGGCCGCCGCTGTTCCAGCAGGCGACCGACACCCGCCCGCCCGAGCTGCAGGCCCAGGGGGTGCGGCCGCGCACCTGGTTCGGCGAGCGGTGGGTGGACTCCGCGTACGAGCTGTTCGAGGAGAACCTGCGCTACTTCCCCGCGCTGCTGCCGCTCTGCGACGACGAGGACCCGCTGCGCGTCCTCGACGGCGGCGGTGTGCCCGCGCTGAGGGAACTCGTCCTGCACAACGGCACCGTGTACCGCTGGAACCGCCCCGTCTACGGAGTGGTGGACGGCGTTCCGCACCTGCGCGTCGAGAACCGCGTCCTGCCCGCCGGGCCCACCGTCGACGACGTCGTCGCCAACGCCGCCTTCTACTACGGGCTGGTGCGCGCCCTCGCCGAGGACCCCCGCCCGGTGTGGAGCCGACTGCCCTTCGCCGACGCCTCCGACAACTTCGACGCCGCCTGCCGGTACGGCATCGACGCCGAACTGCGCTGGCCCCGTCCGGGGCGCGGCGGTGTGGCCGCGGTTCCCGCGGTGAAGCTGGTACGGGACGAGCTGCTTCCGCTCGCCGCGGCCGGGCTGGACGCGTGGGGCATCGAACCCGCCGACCGCGACCGCTGCCTCGGCATCATCGAGGAGCGCTGCCGCAGGCGCTTCAACGGCGCTTCGTGGCAGGTGGAAACGTTTCACCGTGCTCAGGAGGCGGGCCTCGGCCGGGAGGCGGCACTGGCCCACACGACGCGCTGCTACCAGGAGCTGGCGCTGGCCGGCGAGCCGGTACACACCTGGCCCGTGCGCTCCCCGGGGCCGTACGCGCGGCGCGCCGGCTGAGGCACCGCGCTCGTCGGAACCCCCTCCGCGCGCCCGGCGCGGCCGTCGGGCAAGCTGGACGGCGCCGGATCCACGAGGGAGGCGCACGTGCGGGCGGATGAGGGACGGACGGCCGGGGTGGCGGCGGTGCCGGCGGGCGGGCCGCCCGGGACCCTGCGGTCCGAGACGCTGATCGTGCTCGCCCTGTCGCTCGGGGCGAGCGCGGTCTCCTCCCTGATCGGATTCGTGGGGTCGGTGACGAAACCGGGCGGGCTGAGGGACCAGACGGCGAGGATCAACCACTCGTACGCGCCGGACCGCCCGTGGCTCGACCTCGCCTGGCAGCTCTTCCACCTCGCCACCGCGCTCGTGCCGGTCCTCCTCGTCGCGCACCTGCTGCTGCGCGAGGGCGCCGGACTGCGCGTGATCGGCCTCGACCGCCGCAGGCCCTGGACCGACCTCGGACGCGGAGCGCTCGTCGCGGCGGCGGTCGGCAGCGCCGGGCTGGCGTTCTACCTGGCGACGCGGGCGGCCGGGATGAACCTCACGGTGGTGCCCGCGGCACTGCCGGGAGAGTGGTGGAAGTACCCGGTGCTGGTCCTCTCGGCGCTCCAGAACTCCCTGGTGGAGGAGGTCGTCGTCGTCGGTTACCTGCTGCGCAGGCTCGACCAGCTCGGCTGGTCGCCGACGGCGGCGCTCGCGGCCAGCTCGGTGCTGCGCGGCTCGTACCACCTGTACCAGGGCCTCGGCGGGTTCGTCGGCAACCTGGTCATGGGGATCGTCTTCGTCCTGCTGTACCGGCGGTGGGGGAGGGTCGGGCCGCTCGTGGCGGCGCACGCGCTGCTCGACGTCGTGGCCTTCGTCGGGTACGCGCTGCTCGCCGGCAGGGTGGGGTGGCTGCCCACGGAATGACCCCGGGCCCGGCGGGACCCGGCCGGCCGCACCTCAGGCGCGCAGCTCGCCCTCGACGACGGTGACCGCCCGGCCGGTCAGCAGGGTCCGCCCGCCGCGCAGCGCGGTGCGCACGGTCCCGGTGCGGCTCCCGCCCTGCAGCCCGGTCAGTTCGGCGCGGCCGAGGCGGGCCGACCAGAAGGGGGCCAGCGCCGTGTGGGCGCTGCCGGTCACCGGGTCCTCGTCGATGCCCAGGCGCGGGAAGAAGCAGCGCGACACGAAGTCGTGGCCGCCCTCCGGATCCGCGGCCGCGGCGGTGGCGATGACGCCCCGCCCGGAGAGCCCGGCCAGTGCGGGGAGGTCCGGTGCCAGGGCCCGTACGGTCTCCTCGTCCCGCAGCTCCACCAGCAGGTCCCCGACGTGGGCGGCCGTGTCGTGGACCGAGACGACCCGGGCGCCGAGCGCCTCGCAGAGCCCTTCCGGCGGCTCGACCGGGGTGAGCGTGGAGGTGGGGAAGTCCATCGTGATCGCGCCGTCCCCGGCGGCGTCCGCGGCGAGGACGCCGCAGCGCGCGGCGAAGCGCACGGTGCCGGCGGCCCGGCCGGTGGTGTGCAGCACGTGGGCGGTGGCCAGCGTGGCGTGCCCGCACATGTCGACCTCGGCGACCGGGGTGAACCAGCGCAGCGCCCAGTCGGCGTCGCCGCCGGGCGGGAGCGGGTGCGCGAAGGCGGTTTCGGAGAGGTTGAGTTCCGCGGCGACCTGCTGGAGCCACCGGTCGTCGGGGAACGCGTCGAGGAGCAGGACCCCCGCGGGGTTGCCGGAGAAGGGGCGGTCGGCGAAGGCGTCGACGATACGGATGCGCATGGGCACGACCGTAGGCGGCGGGGAGGGCGCGGGCCAAGGCCAATTCACGGAGTCCGGACCGGAAGACCCGCCCCGCCACCCGGGCGCGGAGGCGGGGCGGGGCGCACGCCCGTCCGCTCCACCCGCCCGCCGCCGCCCCGACCGCCGGGTCGCGCGGGTGCCGGACCGCGCCGGCGTCGAGGGGGCGCGCCGGCGCCCCGGTCGCCCGGACGGGCCTTCCCCAACAGGTGTGACCGCCTTCACGCTGCTGACGCCGGCCTGCCATCATGGGGCGATGCACGCGTCTCAGGTGAGAAGCGCCGGCCTGGGACTGGCCCTGGCCTCGGCGTTCGCATTCGGTGGATCGGGCGTCGCGGCCAAGCCGCTCATCGAGGCGGGGCTCGACCCGCTGCACGTGGTGTGGCTGCGGGTGGCGGGCGCCGCGCTCGTCATGCTGCCCGTCGCCTGGCGCCACCGCGATCTGCCGCGCCGCGAGCCGGCCCTCCTCGCGGGCTTCGGCCTCCTGGCCGTCGCGGGCGTCCAGGCGTTCTACTTCGCCGCCCTGTCCCGCATCCCCGTCGGCGTCGCCCTGCTCGTCGAGTACTTCGCGCCGGCGCTCCTCCTCGGCTGGGTCCGGTACGTGCAGCGCCGTCCGGTGGCCCGGGCCGCCGCCCTGGGTGTCGTCCTCGCCGTCACGGGCCTCGCCTGCGTGGTCGAGGTGTGGTCCGGGCTCGGTTTCGACGTGCTCGGCCTCGCCCTCGCCCTCGCCGCCGCCTGCTGCCAGGTCGGCTACTTCGTCCTGTCCGACCGGGGCGCCGACCGGGCGCGGCCCGCCGACCCGCTCGGCGTCATCGCGTACGGACTGCTGGCCGGTGCCGTCGTCCTCACCGCCGTGGCCCGCCCCTGGGGCATGGACTGGCGGGTGCTCGTCGGCACGGCCGACCTGGACGGCACGGCCGCGCCCGCCTGGCTGCTGGTCGCCTGGATCGCGCTCGTCGCGACCGTGGTCGCCTACGTCACCGGGGTCGTCTCCGTGCGCCGGCTCTCCCCGCAGGTCGCCGGGGTGGTGGCCTGCCTGGAGGCGGTCATCGCCACCGTCCTCGCCTGGGTCCTGCTCGGCGAGCACCTGTCGGCACCGCAGATCGCGGGCGGCGCGCTCGTCCTGGTCGGCGCCTTCATCGCCCAGTCGTCCGCGCCCGGGGCCGCCTCGGAGCCCGTCGCGGGCTCCGGGCCCGCGGTGGAGGGCGAGCGTCCGCCCGCCGACCGGGCCGCCGGGTAGGGCCCGGGCCGCCACCGCCCGCCGCGGGCGGCTCCTCCCCGCGGGACCCGGCCCGCCGTGCCTCCGGGGGAGCGGCGGGCGGTGGGGAGCGGCTCCCTCAGAGGGCGGCGAGGTAGTCGGGGAGGGCGACGGACGGGTCCAGTGCCTCGTCGGGGACCGCCGTGCCGTACCGGGTGGTCAGCGGGACCACCCCGGCCCAGTGGGGGAGCGACAGGTCCTCGGGCTCCTCGTTGACGCCGCCGGTGCGGACCTTCGCCGACACCTCCGCCAGGTCCAGGCGGAGGACGGCGGTCGCGGCCAGCTCCCTGGCGTTGGCGGGCCGGGAGTCCGCCGAGCGGCCGGGCACGACGTGGTCGACCAGGGCGTCCAGCGCGCTCCGCTTCTCGTCCGGGTCGGTCACCCGGCGGGCGGTGCCGTGCACCACGACCGACCGGTAGTTGACCGAGTGGTGGAACGCCGAGCGGGCCAGCACCAGTCCGTCGACGTGCGTCACCGTCAGGCAGACGGCGAGGCCCGGGTCGTCCGCGGGACCGCCGTCCGCCATGCGCAGGGGCCGCGAGCCCGCCGAACCGTGGACGTACAACCGCTCGCCGACGCGCCCGTACAGCGTCGGCAGTACGACGGGGCGGCCGTCGCGGACGAAGCCCAGGTGGCAGACGTACGCCTCGTCGAGTATCGCGTGGACCAGCTCCCGGTCGTACGAGGCCCTCGGACGGCCGCGGGTCGGGACGGTGAGGTCGGTGGGCTCGTACGCGCCGCGGTCCCCCGGCGCCGGGAGCGCGGACGTGGTGGTCTCCGACATTGCGGCCTCCATTGTTCTAGTACATAATGGATTTTGTGCTAGGAGAATATAGGATCAGTGGGCGCCGCGCATCGGACATCGCGGCCAGTGTGGAACTCGGCGTCGGTTCGGGCGGCCTCCGGCCCGGCCAGCCCCTGCCGCCGGTGCGGGAACTGGCGGCGGAGCTGGGGGTCAACCCGAACACCGTCGCGGCCGCCTACCGGACCCTGCGGGAGCGGGGCGTCATCGAGACCGCCGGCCGCCGGGGGAGCCGGGTGCGGCCCCGCCCGGCGACCACCGCGCGGGACGCCGCCGGGGTGGAGGTCCCCGAGGGGGCGCGGGACGTGGGCCGGGGCGACCCCGATCCGTCCCTGCTGCCGCGGCTCGGCCCGGCGCTGGCCGCCGCCGCGCGCCGCGAGGACGCGCGGCACGTGATGTACGGGGAGCCGCCGGTGGACGAGGACTTCGCCCGGCTCGCGCGCGCCGCGCTGGACGCCGAGGGGGTGCCGGCCGGGCCGGTGGGCGTGGCCGGCGGCGGGCTGGACGCCGTCGAACGCGTCCTCGCCGCGCACCTGCGGCCCGGCGACGCGGTCGCGGTCGAGGACCCCGGATGGGGCAGCGTGCTCGACCTCGTACCGGCGCTGGGGCTGCGGGTCGTCCCGGTCGGCGTCGACGACGACGGGCCGCTGCCCGGCGACGTGGAGCGGGCGCTGCGGGACGGGGGCGCCCGGGCGGTCGTCGTCACCGCCCGGGCGCAGAACCCGACGGGCGCCGCGGTGGGCGCCGAACGGGCCGCGCGGCTGCGGGAGGTGCTGGGCCGCCACCGGGAGGTGCTGGTCGTCGAGGACGACCACGGGCACGGCGTCGTCGACGTGCCGCTCCACCCGCTGGGCGGGGTCACCGAGCGGTGGGCGCTCGTCCGGTCGGTCGCCAAGGCGTACGGGCCGGACCTGCGGGTGGCCGCGTTCACCGGCGACGAGGCCACCGTCGACCGGGTCCTGGGCCGGCAGCGGCTCGGTCCCGGGTGGGTGAGCCGGCTGCTCCAGCGGACCGTGGCGCACCTGTGGGAGACCGGCGCCGTCGACCAGGGGGCGGTGGCGCGCTCGTACGGGGAACGGCGCGAGGCGCTGGTCCGGGCGCTGGGCGAGCGGGGCGTCGCGGCGCACGGACGCAGCGGGATGAACGTCTGGGTGCCGGTGGCCGACGAGACGGGCGTGGTGACGCGGATGCTGCGGGCCGGATGGGCGGTCGCACCGGGCGCGCGGTTCCGGCTGGTGTCGCCGCCCGCCGTCCGGCTGACCGTGTCCGGCCTGTCGGGTGCCGACGTCGAGCCCCTCGCCGCGGCCGTGGCGGCGGCGACGGGGCCCGCGCCGGCCCGCTCCTACCGCTGAGCCCCCCGCCGTCCCGCGAGGCGCCCCGCGCGGCCCGCGCGGGACGGGGCGCCGCCGCGGCTCTGCGTGAGGGCCGCGCCCGCCAGCACGATCACCGCGCCGACCGGGGTGTTCCAGGTGAGCCGCTCGTCCAGCAGCGTCACCCCGGCGGCCGCGGCGATGACCGGGATGAAGTACGTGACCATCTGGCCCGTCGTCGGGCCGACCTCCGAGACGATGCCGTACTGCACCAGCATCGCGAAGCCCGTGCCCAGCGCGCCGAGCGCGACCACCGCCAGCAGCGGGCCCGTGGGGAACGCCGTCGGACGGTCGGTGAACAGCGGTGTCACGACCGCCAGTTGCGCGGTGGCGAGCATCAGCTGCGCGCCGGTCAGGGACAGGTGCGACTCGTGGCGGCCGGCCAGCGTGCGGCGCACGTAGATCCAGCCGACCGGGTAGCTCAGCGAGGCGAGCAGGGCCAGCGAGGTGCCCCTCACGTCCACGCCGGAGAAGCCCTGCCAGGCGCCGAGCACCGTCAGGACGCCGACGAAGCCGAGGCCGAGGCCGGCGACCCGGCGCCGCGTCGGCCGGTCCTCCGAGAGGGCCACCAGGGACAGGGCCATGCCCCACAGGGGCGAGGTGGCGTTGCAGATGCCCGCCAGGGTCGACGGGATCGTCAGCTCCGCGAAGGCGAACAGCGAGAACGGCAGGGCGTTGAGGAAGAACGCCGCCACCGCCAGGTGCGCCCACGTGCGGACGCCGCGCGGCGGCCCCGTCCGGCGGACCGCCATGGCCGCGACCAGCACCAGCGTGCCGAACAGCAGCCTTCCGAACGTCACCTGCAGCGGTGGGTACGCCGAGGTGCCCACCTTGATCAGCAGGAAGCTGAAGCCCCACACGACGGCGAGCACCGCGAAGCGCACCCGCCAGTCGACGCGCGGCGCGCGGGCGGGCGCCGAGGCCGGCGTGGCGGCGGTCCCGGGACCGGGCCTCCCGGGGGTCGCGGGAGCCTGCCGGGGGGTTCGGGACGGGGTCGCTGCGCTCATGGCCACCAAGCCTGTACCGTCGAACCTCTTAGGACAAGTGAGATTCCCTTCTCCTTTCCGGTTAGCATCTCTTACATGTTGAACCTGGAGCGCCTGCGCACCCTCGACGCCCTGGCCCGGCACGGCTCCGTCAGCGGTGCCGCCGAGGGCCTGCACGTCACGACCTCCGCCGTCTCCCAGCAACTGTCCAAGCTGGAGCGCGAGGTGGGCCAGCAGCTCGTGGCGAGGAACGGGCGGGGCGTACGCCTCACGGACGCCGGCCGGCTGCTCGCCGACCACGCGGCACGCATCCTGTCGCAGGTGGCGCTCGCCCAGGCGGACATCGAGGCCCAGCGCGGCCGGGTGGTGGGGGAGGTGCGGCTGGCCGGTTTCCCGACCGCCGTCCGCGGCCTGTTCCCCCACGCCATCACCGCACTGCGGGCCGGCCATCCCGAACTCCGGGTGCGCAGCAGCGAACTGGAGCCCGAACACGGCATCCGCCACGTCCTGAGGGGGGACGTGGACCTCGCCGTGGTGCTGGACTGGAGCAACAAGCGCCTGCCCGTCCCCGGCGGGCTCGCCCACGCCGTCCTCCTGGACGACGCGGCCGACGTGGCCGTGCCCGCCGGCCATCCGCTCGCCGGGCACGCGGAGGCGGACCTGGAGGACTTCGCCGACGACGACTGGATCTCCTGGCCGGAGGGCGAGTTCTGCCACGACTGGCTCGTGTTCACCCTGCGCTCCAGGGGCATCGAGCCGCGCATCGCCCACCTCGCCGGCGAGCACCACACCCAGCTCGCGCTGGTCCGAGCCGGCCTCGGCGTGTGCGTCGCGCCCCGGCTCGGCCGCGGACCGGTCCCCGAGGGCGTCGCACTCGTCCCGGTGCGCCGGCAGACGCGCCGTCACATCTACGCCGTGTGGCGCGCGGACGCGGACCGGCGCCCCTCCGTCAGGGCGGCGGTGGAGGCCCTGCGCGAGGCCGGCGCCGCCGTCGAGGGCTGACGGACCGGCCCCGGCCGCCCGCACGGGGCGGACGGGGCCT
>JAAXOU010000350.1 GCA_012396115.1 Streptomyces somaliensis DSM 40738
CTGCTCCTCTCGGGGACCGCGGTGCTGTTCGCCCCGTCCCTGGCCGGGGGCGACCCGCCCGGACGGCACCCGGCCGACCCGCGCGCCCGCCTCCCCGGCGTCCCTGCCCCGCGCCACCGCGACCACGACCGCGACGTCCGGCGCTGACCGGCCCCCGGCCGGAGCGCCGGCCGGGGCCGGGCCGCCGGGAGGGCCGGCTGTCACCGCGGAGTCGTACGGTGGACTCATGCGGCCCGTAACCCAGATCGAACGCTCGGTGGCGCCCTTCGAGGTCGTCAGCCCCTACCAGCCCAGCGGCGACCAGCCCGCGGCCATCGCCGACCTCGAACGGCGCATCCGCGCGGGCGAGAAGGACGTCGTCCTGCTCGGTGCGACCGGCACCGGCAAGTCGGCGACCACGGCCTGGATGATCGAGCGCCTCCAGCGGCCCACGCTCGTCATGGCGCCGAACAAGACGCTGGCCGCGCAGTTGGCGAACGAGTTCCGCGAGCTGCTGCCGAACAACGCCGTCGAGTACTTCGTCTCGTACTACGACTACTACCAGCCCGAGGCGTACGTCCCGCAGTCGGACACCTACATCGAGAAGGACTCCTCGATCAACGAGGAGGTGGAGCGGCTGCGCCACTCCGCGACGAACTCCCTGCTGACCCGGCGGGACGTGGTCGTCGTCGCCTCCGTCTCCTGCATCTACGGCCTGGGCACGCCCCAGGAGTACGTGGACCGGATGGTCTCCCTCAAGGTCGGCGACGAGGTCGACCGGGACGAGCTGCTGCGCCGCTTCGTCGACATCCAGTACACGCGCAACGACCTCGCGTTCACCCGCGGCACCTTCCGGGTGCGCGGCGACACGATCGAGATCTTCCCCGTGTACGAGGAGCTCGCCGTGCGCATCGAGATGTTCGGCGACGAGATCGAGGCCCTCTCCACGCTGCACCCGCTCACCGGCGAGGTCATCAGCGAGGACCGGCAGCTGTACGTCTTCCCCGCCAGCCACTACGTGGCGGGCCCCGAGCGCCTGGAGCGCGCCGTCGGCGGCATCGAGCGCGAGCTGGAGCTGCGCCTCGCCGAGCTGGAGGGGCAGGGCAAGCTGCTGGAGGCCCAGCGGCTGCGCATGCGCACCACCTACGACATCGAGATGATGCGCCAGATCGGTTCCTGCTCCGGCATCGAGAACTACTCGATGCACTTCGACCAGCGCGAGCCCGGCTCCCCGCCCAACACCCTCCTCGACTACTTCCCCGAGGACTTCCTGCTGGTCGTCGACGAGTCCCACGTCACCGTGCCGCAGATCGGCGCGATGTACGAGGGCGACGCCTCCCGCAAGCGGACCCTCGTCGACCACGGCTTCCGGCTGCCGTCCGCGCTGGACAACCGGCCGCTGAAGTGGGAGGAGTTCCAGGAGCGCATCGGCCAGGCCGTCTACCTGTCGGCCACGCCCGGGCCGTACGAGCTGTCCCGCTCCGACGGGTTCGTCGAGCAGATCATCCGCCCCACGGGCCTGGTCGACCCGGAGATCGTCGTCAAGCCCACCGAGGGCCAGATCGACGACCTGGTCCACGAGATCCGCCTCCGCACCGAGCGCGACGAGCGCGTCCTGGTCACCACCCTCACCAAGAAGATGGCCGAGGACCTCACCGACTACTTCCTGGAGCTGGGCATCCGGGTCCGCTACCTCCACAGCGACGTCGACACGCTGCGCCGGATCGAGCTGCTGCGCGAGCTGCGCGCCGGCGAGTACGACGTCCTGGTCGGCATCAACCTCCTCCGGGAGGGCCTCGACCTGCCCGAGGTGTCCCTCGTGGCCATCCTCGACGCCGACAAGCAGGGCTTCCTGCGCTCCGGCACGTCCCTCATCCAGACCATCGGCCGTGCCGCGCGCAACGTCTCGGGCCAGGTCCACATGTACGCCGACACGATCACCCAGGCGATGGCGCAGGCCATCGACGAGACCAACCGCCGCCGCGAGAAGCAGGTCGCGTACAACGAGGCCCACGGCATCGACCCGCAGCCGCTCCGCAAGAAGATCAACGACATCGTCGCCACCATCGCGCGCGAGGAGGTCGACACGGAGCAGCTGCTCGGCACCGGCTACCGCAGGGCGAAGGACGGCAAGGGCGCCAAGGCCCCGGTCCCGTCGCTGGGGAAGGCCGCCGGGGACGGCGCCAAGGGCCCCCGGGGCGGGGCGGCCCGCACGGGCGCCGTCACCGGCGACCGCCCCGCCGCCGAACTGGCCGGGATCATCGAGGAGATGACCGAGCGGATGCGGGCCGCCGCCGCGGACCTCCAGTTCGAGGTCGCCGCCCGGTTGCGCGACGAGGTGGGCGAGCTGAAGAGGGAGCTGCGCCAGATGAGGGAGGCCGGCATCGCCTGACGGGCCGTCCGGGCCGCCCCGGGGCGGATCGCCGCGCGCGGCCCGGGCGCCGCGCCCGCCGTGTTGCAACACCGACACAAAGGGGGACCTGCCGCCGTCCCGGTGCGGCACCCCCGCATAGGGTGCTGGCAACCGCACCCCCATGACAGGGCGGCCGCGGGGAACGCCGAAGAGAGGGGACAGCGCGTGTCGGTCAACTTGACCAAGGGTCAGGCCATCAGCCTGCAGAAGAGCGACGGGGGGGCCCTGTCCGCGGTACGGATGGGACTCGGCTGGAAGGCGGCGCCGCGCCGCGGTCTGTTCGGCTCGCGCACCCGGGAGATCGACCTCGACGCGTCGGCGGTGCTGTTCGCCGGCAAGCAGCCCGTGGACGTCGTGTTCTTCCGCCACCTGGTGAGCGACGACGGCTCCGTCCGCCACACCGGGGACAACCTGGTGGGCGGCGCGGGCCAGGGCGGTGACGACGAGGCGGTCCTGGTGGACCTCCAGCGGGTCCCGGTCCACATCGACCAGATCGTCTTCACCGTCAACTCCTTCACCGGCCAGACGTTCCAGGAGGTGCAGAACGCGTTCTGCCGCCTCGTCGACGAGACGAACGGCCAGGAGCTCGCCCGCTACACCCTGGACGGCGGCGGCCAGTACACCGCGCAGATCATGGCGAAGGTGCACCGCGTCGGCGGCGGCTGGACGATGACGGCCATCGGGGCGCCCTCCGACGGCCGGACGTTCCAGGACCTGATGCCGGCGATCCTGCCGCACCTGTAACCGCGCCCGGCGCACGCACCGCAGCTCCCGGAGGCCCGACCGCCGGGAGCTGCCACACGTGCGCCGCCGGGGCTTTCCACGACGCACGCCACCCAGCCGCAACCACCGAGGGGACGACACGATGACGGTCGAGCTGGTCCGGGGCCAGAACCACCCGCTGCCCGACGCCCGACTCGAGATCCGGGTGTCGTCCGGGACGCCGGTCGTGGCGGGCGCCGTGCTCTCCGACGCCTCCGGGGCCGTGGCCGGGACCGGGTGGGTCGCCCACCCCGGCGCGCCGTCCCCGCCCGGCGTCGAGGTGCCCCGGGAGGCTGCCACCGAGCACCGCATCGCCGTGGACCCGGGGGCCGTGGCCGCCGACGTGCACCGCGTCGCCGTCCTGCTGGCCCTGCCGGCGGGCCCGGGCGGGCCCGGCCGCT
>JAAXOU010000351.1 GCA_012396115.1 Streptomyces somaliensis DSM 40738
ACCTGTACGAGCCCGGCCGCGGCGGTGGCGGCCCGGCGCCGCCGGGGCACCGCCGAGCGGTGGTGCAGCACGGCGTAGCCGTCGTCGGCGATCGCGTCGAGGATGCCGCCGTACAGGACGCGGGCCGCGCGGATGCAGGGCCGCACGCGGGGGTCGAGCATGGCGATGCCCGGCTCGGCCTCCCGGTACACCCCCCGCGTGAGGTGCTCGGCGGCGACGAGCGCGGCACGGATCCGCCGGTCGCGGCGCCCGGTGCGGCGGCTCCACTCCAGCAGGGGGCGGTCCACGCCGTGGGCGGCGAGCAGGTCGGCGGGGAGGTAGACCCGGCCCCGGTCCAGGTCCTCCCCCACGTCGCGCAGGAAGTTGGTGAGCTGGAAGGCCACCCCGAGGGCCGCCGCGTGCGGGGCGGCCTCCTCGCGGGGGACGACCGTGCCGAGCACCGGCAGCATCTGCAGCCCGATCACGGCCGCCGAGCCGTGCATGTAGGCGCGCAGGTCCGCGTAGGTCGGGTAGTCCGTGACGCTCAGGTCGCTGCGCATGGAGGCCATGAAGTCGGCGAACAGCCGGTGGTCGATGGCGTACCGGTCGGCGGTGTCCGCCACCGCCCGCACCACGGGCTCGCCGCCGCCGGCCCCGCGCAGCCCGCCGGCCAGGTCGTCCTCCAGGGCGCGCAGCCGCCGGTCGCGCTCCGCGGGGGTCAGCCTGCGTGCCAGGTCGTCGACGATGTCGTCGGCCCAGCGGGCGAAGCCGTACAGGGCGTGCACGGCGGGCCGGCGCTCGACGGGCAGCAGGCGGGTGGCGAGGAAGTAGGTCCTGCCGTGCCGGGCGTTGAGCCGCCGGCACCGCGCGTACGCCGCGCGCAGGCGGGGGTCGGCGATCCCGGCCGCGTCCAGTTCACGACGGGTCATCGGCGCCGCCTTTCCGGGAGGGAACGGCGGTGCGGGCGGGCCGGCCGGGGCGGGCAGCACCGGTGATGCGGGCGGCGGCGAGCTTGCCGCTGACGAGGACCGTGGGGACGCCCACGCCGGGGGTGGTGCCGCAGCCGGCGAGGACGACGTTGTCCCAGCCGCGCACGAGGTTGCGCGGCCGGAACGGGCCGGTCTGCGCGAAGGTGTGGGAGACGGAGAACGGGGTGCCCGCCGCGTGGCCCTGCGCCGTCCAGTCCATCGGGGTGACGAGCAGCTCCCGGTCGACGGAGGCGGCGAACCCGTCCAGTCCCCGGCGTTCGAGTTCGGCCACGAGGCCGTCGCGGTAGCGGGGGCCGAGGTCGCGCCAGGCCTCGGGGGCCGGGCCGGTCGTCGTGTTGGGGCAGGGGGCCAGGACGTAGTGGAGGTGGCGCCCTTCGGGGGCGAGGGACGGGTCGTGCGTCGTGGGCCGGGTGATCAGCAGCGACGGGTCGCTCATCAGGCTCCCCCGCCGCGTCAGCTCCTCGAAGGTGTCCTCCCAGGCCGCGCCGAAGGAGATCGTGTGGTGGGCGAGCCCAGGCCAGGTGCGGCGGGTGCCGGCGTGCAGGACGACGGCGGACGGGGAGTGCCGCAGGCGCACCGGCCTCCGGGGCGCCCCTCCCAGCAGGCGGTGGGCCACGGGCAGGTCGGGGGTGAGCACCACCGCGTCGCAGGCGATCCGCTCCCCCGTCGACAGGTGGACCGCGCGGACCCGGCCCGCCCCGCGCTCCAGCCGCGTCACCTCCGCCGACCAGCACAGCCGCGCCCCCGCCTCGCCGGCCGCGTCCGCCATGGCCCGCGGGAGGGCGTGCACCCCGCCGCGCGGGAAGTACACGCCCGCCACGGTGTCCATGTAGGCGATGACCGCGTACGCGGCGAGCGCCTGCGCGGGGGCCACCCCGGCGTACAGGGCCTGGAAGGAGAAGACCCGCCGCAGGCGCCGGTCCGTCAGGAAGGCCCCGATGCGCGGCGCCAGCCGGCCGAAGCCGCCCAGCGCGGCGAGCCGGGCGAGGTCCGGGTGGAGCAGTTGGAACGGGGAGTCGAAGTTCGCGTCGATGAACCGGCCCATCTGCACCCGGTACAGGCGTTCCAGCCACTCCCTGAGCCTGCGGTAGCCCTCGGCGTCGGCGGGCCCGGCGAACCGCCGCACCTCCTCCTCCATGGCGTCGGCGTGGGTGTGGACGTCGAGGGCCGAGCCGTCCGCGAAGCACGCCCGGTACGCCGGGTGCAGCGCCACCAGCTCCAGCCGCCGGTACAGGCTGTCGCCGACGGCGGCGAACGCCTCGTCGGCCAGCTCCGGCATGGTGAACACGGTGGGGCCGGTGTCGATCCGGTAGCCGCCGAGTTCCACCCGGCCCGCCCGGCCGCCCGGCCCGGCCTCCCGCTCGACGACGGTGACCCGCCGGCCCGCGCCGAGCAGGTGGAGGGCGGCGGCGAGGCCGGAGAGCCCCGCGCCGACGACGACGACGTGGCCGGTCGGTCCGGGTACGGTCCTCACGCGGCCTCCCCGCCGTGCGTCGGCGCGGTGCCGGCCGCGATCCCCACCGAGGCGGCGAACTCCTCCCGGACGGCGCGGTCCGCGCCGGTCCGGGCGAAGTGGCGCACGCCCGCGGCCACCAGTTCCGCGATCTCCGCCTCGACGACCGCGCGCGCCCCCGTCCGCTCCGTCGCGGCGCGCATCCGGTCCACCTCCCCGTCCGTGGGCGGCGCCCCCTCGGGCCGCAGTGCCTCGATCGCCTCCTGGTCGCCGGACGACCCCGCGAGTGCGGAGGCGACGGCGAAGAGGTAGGTGAGCCGGCGTCCGCGCAGGTCCTCGCCGACCGGTTTGCCCGTGGCCGCGGGTTCCCCGAAGGTCCCGAGCAGGTCGTCGCGGAGCTGGAAGGCCAGTCCCGCGCACCGTCCGGCGGAGCGGAGCGCGTCCAGGACGGCCGCGTCGGCGCCGGCCAGGGCCGCGCCCAGGGCGAGGGGCCGCCCGACGGTGTACAGCGCGCTCTTGAGCATGGCGATGGCGACCGCCTCGTCCACGCCGGACGCGCCGGTCGCCTGGGCGTGGACGTCGCGGTACTGCCCCGCGACCATCTCGCCGCGCATGGCGCGCCACTCGGCCAGGAGGGCCGCCGCGCGGGGCGTGCCGAGTGCCGTCTCGGCGAGCAGGTCGTCCGCCCAGGCCAGGGCCAGGTCGCCGGCGAGCACGGCGGCGGCGGTCGAGAAGTGCTCCGGCGCACCCCTCATGCGGTCCGCGGTGTGCATGCGGGCGAAGTCCGCCTGGACGGACGGCGCCCCGCGGCGCGTCGGCGACCCGTCCATGACGTCGTCGTGTATCAGGGCGCACGCCTGGACGAGTTCGAGGGCGGCGCCCACCCCCAGCACGGCCCGCGGGTCGCCGGTTCCGCCGGCCGCGCGCCAGCCGCACCAGGCGAAGGCGGCGCGCAGGCGCTTCCCGCGGCGCCGGGTGAACGCGGCGACGCGGGCGGCGACGTCTCGGGCGTACACCGGGTCCACCTCGCGCGCCTCGCGCAGCCGGGCGGCGAGGTGCTCGTCGAGGACCGCCTCGACGGCCGTGACGGC
>JAAXOU010000352.1 GCA_012396115.1 Streptomyces somaliensis DSM 40738
GCCCCCGCGCGCACCAGCGCCGGCCGCTCCGCCGGGGGACGGCGACGCCGGTACGGCGGGATGCCTCTGAGGGCCGCCGGGGGCCGCCCGGCGCCGCGGGCTACTCGGCGGTGAGGCGGGCCACCGCCTCCTCGACGGTCAGCTCCTCGCGCTCGCCCGTGCGGCGGTCCTTCAGCTCGACGACGCCCTCGCCCGCGCGGCGCCCGGCGACGAGGATCCGCGGCACGCCGATCAGCTCGGCGTCGGTGAACTTCACGCCCGGCGACACGCCCGCCCGGTCGTCGACCAGGACGCGCAGACCGGCCTCCCGGAGCTTCTCGGAGACCTCCAGGGCCAGTTCCGTCTGGAGCGCCTTGCCCGCCGCGACCACGTGGACGTCGGCCGGGGCGATCTCGCGCGGCCAGCACAGGCCCTTGTCGTCGGCCGTCTGCTCGGCCAGGGCCGCCACCGCGCGGGAGACCCCGATGCCGTACGAGCCCATGGTCACCCGGACCGGCTTGCCGTTCTGGCCGAGCACGTCCAGCTGGAAGGCGTCGGTGTACTTGCGGCCGAGCTGGAAGATGTGGCCGATCTCGATGGCGCGGTCCAGCCTCAGGCCGGTGCCGCACTTCGGGCAGGGGTCGCCCTCCTCGACCACGACGACGTCGAGGTAGTCGTCCACCCGGAAGTCGCGGCCGCACACGACGTTCCTGGCGTGCGTGTCGGGCTTGTTGGCGCCGGTGATCCAGGCGGTGCCGGGGGCGACGCGCGGGTCGGCGATGTAGCGGACCTTCTCCAGCCCCTGCGGGCCGACGTAACCGCGCACCAGGTCGGGGCGGCCCGTGAAGTCCTCGGCGGTGACCATTTCGACCACGGCGGGCGCGAGGTGGTCCTCCAGCTTGCCCAGGTCGACCTCCCGGTCGCCGGGGACGCCCACGGCGACGATCTCGCCGTCGACCTTGACCAGGAGGTTCTTCAGCGTCGCGGAGGCCGGTACGCCGAGGTGCTCGGCGAGCGTCTCGATGGTCGGCGTGTCCGGGGTGTCCAGCTCCTCGACGGGGCCGTGCGCGGAGGCGTCGGCGGGCTCGCCGCCCGCGAAGGTGACGGCCTCGGTGTTGGCCGCGTAGTCGCAGGACGGGCAGTACACGAAGGTGTCCTCGCCGGCCGCCGCGGGGGCGAGGAACTCCTCGGAGGCCGAACCGCCCATGGCTCCGGAGACCGCGGAGACGATCTTGTGGCGCAGGCCGAGGCGCTCGAAGATCCTGACGTACGCCTCGCGGTGCAGGCGGTACGACTCGGCGAGGCCCTCGTCGGTGGTGTCGAACGAGTACGAGTCCTTCATCTGGAACTCGCGGCCGCGCAGGATGCCCGAGCGGGGGCGGGCCTCGTCCCGGTACTTGGTCTGGATCTGGTAGAGGATCACCGGCAGGTCCTTGTAGGACGCGCACTGGTCCTTGACGAGCTGGGTGAAGATCTCCTCGTGGGTGGGGCCGAGCAGGTACTCGGCGCCCTTGCGGTCCTGGAGGCGGAAGAGCTCGGCACCGTACTCGTCCCAGCGGCCGGTCGCCTCGTACGGCTCCTTCGGCAGCAGGGCGGGCAGCAGGACCTCCTGGGCGCCGATGGCGTCCATCTCCTCGCGCACGACGCGGGAGACGTTCTCCAGGACCTTCCTGCCCAGCGGCAGCCAGGACCAGATGCCGGCGGCGTTGCGGCGGACGTAGCCGGCGCGGACGAGCAGCTTGTGGCTGAGCGTCTCGGCGTCCGCCGGGTCGTCGCGCAGTGTCTTGACCATCAACCGGGACATGCGCTGGACCTGGGCCATGGGGATCTCTCCTGCGGTGAAAAGTGTGATGTGCAGGAGGTTAGCGGGGCGGCCCCGGCCTGCGGAAATCAGTCGCCGCGCGGGTCGCGCCGCCCCGGGCTCCCCGGAGCGCCCGGCCCTCCGCCGCCCTGCCGCCGGCGCAGCGGCAGCGGGGCGCCCATCACCACGTACGGCCGGGTGGCGCTCGGGAAGTGGACCCGGCGGGCGAGGTCCGTGTAACCGAGGGAGCGGTAGAGCCTGCGGGCGGGACTCTCCACGTCGATCGCCGAGAGGATCGAGCGGGGCTCCCGCGCCGTGCCGGTGATGGTGGTGATCAGCTCCGTGCCGATGCCGCGGGCCTGGTGGGCGGGGTGGACGTGCAGTTCGGTGACGACGAACGAGTCGTCCAGCCACTCCTCGTTGCCCTCGCGGACCAGGTACGGCTGGACGACCGTCGACCACCAGTGGGCGCGGTCGTTGGGCATGCCGTACACGAAGCCGACGAGGCGCCCGTCCGGGGTGGTCGCACCGTACGCGCGGGCGCCCCGGCAGGCCATGTGGCGGACCACGATCTGGCGGCGCACCGCGACCTCGCCCTCGCCCAGCCCGAAGGCGAGGGCCTGCACGGCCAGCGCGTCGTCCACCCGTGCGGCCAGGTCGAGCGGCCCGACCACCGCGACGTCATCCATGGCCGAACCCTACGTCCCGTCCGCGCCGTCAGAACAGCACGCTCATGAACGCGCCCACCTCGCGGAAACCGACCCTGCGGTACGCGGCCCGGGCGGGCTTGTTGTAGTCGTTGACGTACAGGCTGGCCACCGGCGCCACGTCCGCGAGGGCGTACCGCAGGACGGCGGCCATGCCGGTCTCCGACAGGCCCCGGCCGCGGTACCCGGGGTCGACCCAGACGCCCTGGATCTGGCACGCCCTGGACGTGGCCGCGCCGATCTCCGCCTTGAAGACGACCCGGCCGTCCTCCACGCGCGCGAAGGACCGGCCGGAGGAGACCAGTTCGGCGACGCGCGCCTGGTACAGCAGCCCGCCGTCGCCCGCCGTCGGGGAGACGCCGACCTCCTCGGTGAACATCGCCACGCACGCCGGCATGATCAGGTCCATCTCGTCCCTGCGGACGCGGCGGACCAGCGGGTCGGGCTCCACGTCGGCGGCCGGCCGCTCGGCGACCATCAGCGGCTGGTGGGGCCGTACGTCGCGGGCGGGGCCCCAACCGGGTTCGAGGAGGCGCCACAGCTCGGCGGTCGGCCCGGCGGGGCCGACGATGGAGGAGCAGCGGCGGCCGGTGCGGCGGGCGCGGTCGGCGAAGGCGCGGACCGCTTCGGGGGTGGCGCAGACGGGGACGAGGTTCGCGCCCGCGTAGCACAGGGAGCGCAGCCGCCCCCCGGAGTACCAGCCCCACATCTCGCCGCCGAGGCGCCACGGGTCGAGGCCGGCGGCCTGGACGCGGGCGGTGACGAACGCGTTGGCGACGGGCTCGCTGTCGAGGACTGCGAGCGCGGCGCCGAGGTCCCCGGGTTCGAGGACCCGGGTGGTGGTGTGCGTCAACACGGGGGCCTCACCAGTGGGTCTGTCGGTCTGCGCACTGTACCCGGCGGCGCCGCGGCCGTACGGGGCGCTTCCCCGGGCCCGCCACCCCTCCGGGGGCGCCCCCGACGGCCGGGGACCGGCGGTGTCCGCGGCGTCCGCGCGGCCGGTCCCGCC
>JAAXOU010000353.1 GCA_012396115.1 Streptomyces somaliensis DSM 40738
CCGGCTCCCGGGGCGGGGGGTCGGGGCAGAAACCGCCGCGCGGGCTGCTCGCCGGCTGCGCCGTCTTCGCCGGCCTCCTCTGCACCTGCCGCATCTGCTGCGCGGAGGAGTACGAGGGCCCCTGGTCGCGGAAGAAGCGCAAGGGCTGCTGCCGCGACTGCGACTGCGGCAACTGCGGCTGCGACTGCTGCTGCCCCTGCGACGGCTGCTGACCCCGTACGGCGCCGACCCCTCCGGGCGCGCCCCTCCCGTCCGGCCCGCGCCGCTCCACCGCGCCCCCGTCCCGGCACCCGGGCGGGGGCCTTCCCCGTCCCGGCGTCCGCCCGGACGCGACCGGTTCTAGCCGTTTCCTCGGGTAAACCTGCGTATTCAAGACGGAATCAGGCCTCCCCCGGCGCCCGTCCGATTGTCGACAAGGTGTTCGCAATCGGGATTCACCGATGGTGGTCAGCGGTAACGGGCGTGAGTGGGGGAGGGGTGTGACGATCATGTGTGCGTCCTGAAGTCGTTCTTGTGTACGGCCCACCGGCGTCGGAATAGTGGGCGGCCCATCCTCCGTGCCAGGTACCCCACGTGCCGGGCGCGGGTCCCCACGGGAGGTTGACGTTGAAGCACCGACGCATACCCAAGAGGCGCACGGCCCTCGCCGGCGGAGCCGTGGTCGCCCTGTTGGGAGCAGCGGTCACTTTCCAGACTGCGAACGCCAGCGATGACGTGCCGCAGTTCGAGGCCAAGACGATGTCGGCCATTGCAGCCGGAAAGCTGGCCTCTTCACTCGACGCGCGGCTCGGCGACGGCGACACCGCCGGCGCGTACTACGACGCCGGGTCCCGCACCCTCGTGGTGAACGTCGTCGACGAGGCCGCGGCGGACGCCGTCCGCCGTGCCGGCGGCGAGGCGCGGGTCGTCGAGCACTCCCTGACCGAGCTGAAGTCGGCGCGGGAGACGCTGAAGGACCGGGCGACCATCCCCGGCACCTCGTGGGCCGTCGACCCGGTCACCAACAAGGTCGTCGTCACCGCGGACCGCACCGTCAAAGGCGAGGCCTGGGAGAAGCTCACCCGGGTCGTCGAGAGCCTCGACGACAGGGCGGAGCTGAAGCGGGCCGCCGGCGCGTTCACCCCGTTCGCTGCGGGCGGCGACGCCATCCACACCGACGGCGGCCGCTGCTCCCTCGGCTTCAACGTCGTCAAGGACGGCCGGCCGCACTTCCTCACCGCCGGCCACTGCGGTGACACCGGCTCCGAGTGGTCCGACGAGCAGGGCGGCGAGCCGGTCGGCACGATGGTCGACTCGCGGTTCCCGGGCAGCGACTTCGCGCTGGTCGAGTACGAGCGCGAGGTCGACCACCCGAGCGCCGTCAACCTGTACGACGGCGGCGTCCAGCAGATCGCCCGCGCCGCCGAGGCCACCGTGGGCATGAAGGTGACCCGCAGCGGCTCCACCACGCAGGTGCACCAGGGCGAGGTCATCGGTCTGGACGCCACCGTCAACTACGGCAACGGCCAGATCGTCGAGGGGCTCATCCAGACCACCGTGTGCGCCGAGCCCGGCGACAGCGGCGGCTCCCTCTTCTCCGGTGACGCGGCCGTCGGCCTGACCTCCGGCGGCAGCGGCGACTGCACCTCCGGCGGGGTCACCTTCTTCCAGCCCGTCACCGAGGCGCTCACCGAGTACGGCGCGCGGATCGGCTGACGCCGGGCACGGCGAGGCGGTGAGGGCCCCCGGTTCCGGTATCCCGGAGCCGGGGGCCCCGTGCCGAGGGGGCGCGCCCGCCGGGCCCGCCCGGACCCTACGCCCCCGCCCACCACCGGGGGCCGCCGCCCCGGCGGGCCAGGGCCTCCAGCGCGTCCAGCGCCGCCACCGCGCGGGCGGCGGCGCACGGGTCGCGCTCGGCGAGGCCGCTCGCCGCGAACTCGTCCTCGTCCAGCCGCAGCACGAGCCGCCGGTCGGCCGACACCCACAGGTCCAGGTCCAGGTCCTCCACGACCACCTCCGAGTCCCCGACCCCGGCGGGCCGGGTGATGTCGCAGTACCAGCCCTTCGGGGTGCCGTCCGCGGCCCGCACCTCCTTCACGGAGTACCACCGGTCCCGCCCGTAGTGCTCCGTGAACACGTCGCCGGGCTCGAACCGCACGAAGCCGAAGTCCCGCACCCCCTCGCCCGCCCAGGCGGCGCGGACCGTCAGCAGGGTGCCGTCGTCGGACACGACCTCCGCCGGGTAGCGGACCTTCGTGCGCCCCGCCTTGACGAGGACGACGTCAACCGAGCGCGCGGACATGGCGCACCTCCGTCGCGCAGATCCGGTAGCCGAACCGGGCGTTGACGGCCAGCATCGGGGCGTTCGCGCCGTCGTTGCTCGTGTACGCGTCGGTGTGGCCGGCGGCGCGGGCGCGGCGCAGCGAGTCGGCCTTGGCCAGCGTGGCCAGGCCGCGGCCGCGGTGGGCGCGCAGGGTCCCGGTCATCCCGGAGACGTAGCGGGAACCGCCGTCCGTGTAGGCGACCGTGTAGGAGGCCACCCGGCCGTCCACCGTGACGACCGTGGACAGTCGGCGGTCGAACAGCGGGTTGTTCCAGGTGCGGCCCACCCAGTCGTCGAAGTCGTCGAAGTCGGTGGTGATGTCGCCCGGCTCGTCGAGCGTGGCCTCCGCGTCCGCCTCGAACATCGGCCTCGGGTCGTCCTCGTAGTCGGCGGCCGTGCGCAGCGCGACCCCGGGCGGGAGCGTGCCGGGCGGCTCGGGCAGGGCGGCGCCCGCCAGGTCCAGGTGCTGGAAGTGCGCGGTCCTGGTGGGGCGGTAGCCGCGCCCGCGTGCGAACGCCAGGCTCCGCGGATCGTCCCGCGCCCAGGCGTAGACGGACGTGGCGCCGTGGGCCGCGAGGTGCTCCTCGGCGGCGCGCAGCAGCAGGCCGCCCGCACCGCGGCCGCGGCGGTCGGGGTGGACGTTCGGCGTGGCGTACGCCTGGCCGGGCCGGTCGCTGTCGTACGCGATGCCGGCGTAGGCGGTCCCGACGACCTCGCCGTCCTCCTCGGCCACGAGCAGGCGGAAGCGTTCCGCCGGGTTGGCGGTCTCGACGTCGAAGAGGACCGAGCGCGCCGTCACCGCCAGGAACGGCACGGTGGCCCGGCGGGACCGGGCCACGGCCTCGGCGTCCTCGGGGCGGAAATCACGGATGATGACGGACACGGGGGACCACGGTACGGGCCCCCGGCGCGGGCCGCCTCCCCATTTCCGCGCCGTGGGGGAGAATCGGCCCGTGACCCTGAAGCTCTCCGTCGACGCCGGCTCTCCGGCCGCCCCCTACGAACAACTGCGCGCCCAGATCTCCGAGCAGGCCCGCTCCGGCCGGCTCCCGGTCGGCTGCAGACTGCCCACCGTGCGGGGCCTGGCGGAGGAGCTGGGCCTGGCCGCGAACACGGTCGCCAAGGCGTACCGGGCACTGGAGGCGGACGGCGTGGTCGAGACCCGGGGCCGCGCCGGCACGTTCGTCGCGGCG
>JAAXOU010000354.1 GCA_012396115.1 Streptomyces somaliensis DSM 40738
GGGAAGCGGCACCGCCCCGCCCGGCGCGGGGCCGGAGGGGGCGGTGCGGGGCGGCCGTGCGGGCCGCGGGGGGCCTCAGCCCATGTGGGGGTAGCCGTACTCGGTCGGCGGGACCAGCGTCTCCTTGATGGCGCGGGTCAGCGTCCAGCGCATCAGGTTCTGCGGGGCGCCGGCCTTGTCGTTGGTGCCGGAGGCGCGGCCGCCGCCGAAGGGCTGCTGACCGACGACGGCGCCGGTCGACTTGTCGTTGATGTAGAAGTTGCCCGCCGCGTACCGCAGCTTGTCCATCGTGTACGCGACGGCGGCGCGGTCGTTGGCGATGACCGATCCGGTCAGCGCGTAGGCGGAGACCGACTCCATCTGCTCCAGCATGGCCTCGTAGCGGTCGTCCTCGTAGACGTGCACGGCGAGGATCGGGCCGAAGTACTCCTCGCGGAAGACCTCGTTCTCCGGGTCGGTGCACTCGATCACGGTCGGGCGGACGAAGTAGCCGACCGAGTCGTCGTACGTGCCGCCCGCGACGATCGTGCAGGCCGGGTCGGCTTGGGCGCGGTCGATCGCGGCCTTGTTCTTGGCGAAGGCGCGCTCGTCGATGAGGGCGCCGATGAAGTTCGACAGGTCGGTGACGTCGCCCATCCTGATGCCGTCGACCTCGGCCGCGAACTCCTCCTTGAAGCCGGAGTTCCAGATGGAGGCGGGGATGTACGCGCGCGAGGTCGCCGAGCACTTCTGGCCCTGGTACTCGAAGGCGCCGCGGGTCAGCGCGGTCTTCAGGACGGCGCGGTCGGCGCTCGGGTGCGCCACGACGAAGTCCTTGCCGCCGGTCTCGCCGACGATCCGCGGGTAGGAGCGGTACTTCTCGATGTTGCCGCCGACGGTCTTCCACAGCTGGTGGAAGACCCTGGTCGAGCCGGTGAAGTGGATGCCGGCGAGCATCGGGTGCTCCAGGACCACCTCGGAGACGGCGGCGCCGCTGCCGGTCACCAGGTTGATGACGCCCTTGGGCAGGCCGGCCTCCTCCAGCAGCTCCATGAGCAGCACGGCCGCGTGGGTCTGCGTCTGCGACGGCTTCCACACGACGACGTTGCCCATCAGGGCCGGGGCGGTCGGCAGGTTGCCGGCGATCGCGGTGAAGTTGAACGGCGTGATCGCGTAGACGAAGCCCTCCAGCGGGCGGTGGTCCAGGCGGTTCCACACGCCGGGCGCGTTCGCCGGGGGCTGCTCGGCGAGCAGGTCGCGGGCGTACTTGACGTTGAAGCGCCAGAAGTCGACGAGCTCGCACGGGGTGTCGATCTCGGCCTGCTGGGCGGTCTTCGACTGGCCGAGCATGGTGGAGGCGGCCAGCGTCTCGCGCCACGGGCCGGACAGCAGCTCGGCGGCGCGCAGGAAGATCGCGGCGCGGTCGTCGAAGGACATGGCGCGCCAGGCCGGGGCGGCGGCCAGGGCGGCCTCCACGGCGTCCCGGGCGTCCTGCGGCGTGGCGCCGGCGAAGGTGCCGAGGACCGCCCGGTGGTTGTGCGGCTGCACGACGTCGGTCCGCTCGCCGCCGCCCATGCGCTTGACGCCGCCGATGGTCATGGGCAGGTCGATCGGGTTCTCGGCCAGCTCCTTGAGCTTGGCCTCCAGCCGGGCGCGCTCGGGGGAGCCCGGGGCGTAGCCGTGCACCGGCTCGTTGACCGGGGCGGGGACCTGGGTCACAGCGTCCATGGGTCTCGTAACTCCTTTGGTGAGGGTGTCGGGGGCGCGGCCCCACGGGCTCCGGGTCAGTTCTTGGTGATCATCGAACGGGCGAAGAACAGCAGGTTGGCCGGCTTCTCGGCGAGACGGCGCATGAAGTATCCGTACCAGTCCGTCCCGTACGCCGTGTAGACCCGCATCCGGTGGCCCTCGGCGGCCAGCCGGACGTGCTCCTCGCTGCGGATGCCGTACAGCATCTGGAACTCGTACTCGTCCAGTTTGCGTCCCTGGCGGCGCGCCAGCTCCCGGGTGACGGCGATGAGCCGCGGGTCGTGCGTCCCGACCATGGGGTAGCCCTCGCCCGCCATGAGGATCTTGAGGATGCGGACGTAGGCCCGGTCGATCTCCGCCCTGTCCTGGTACGCGGCGGAGGCGGGCTCCTTGTAGGCGCCCTTCACCAGGCGGACGCGGCTGCCGTTCGCGGCGAGGCGCCGGGCGTCCTCCTCGGTGCGGAAGAGGTAGGCCTGGACGACGCAGCCGGTCTCCGGGAAGTCCTTCCGCAGCTCCTCGTGGACGGCGAACATCGAGTCGAGGGTGGTGTGGTCCTCGGCGTCCAGCGTGACGGTGGTGCCGATGGCGGCGGCCGCCTCGACGACGGGCCGGACGTTGGCGAGGGCCAGTTCGTGGCCGCCCTCCAGCGCCTGGCCGAACATCGACAGCTTGACGGACATCTCCGCCCTCCCGCCCAGCTCCAGCGGTTCCAGCCGGCGGACGAGCTCCAGGTAGGCGTCGCGGGCGGCGGTGGCCTGCGCGGGGGTGGTGATGTCCTCGCCGACCACGTCGAGGGTGACGTCGAGGCCCCTGCCCGTGAGGTCCTCGACGACGGGGATGACCTGGTCGACGGTCTCGCCGGGGATGAAGCGGTCGACGACCGGCCTGGTCACCGGGGCCGCCGACACGATGCGGCGCATCTTGTCGCTGCGCGAAGCGGCGAGGATCACGGGACCCAGCACGGGTTACCTCCACGAACAGGGGCTGACAACGGGACAATGCGGCCGGAACCCGACGGTGTGGAAAACGGCACGGGGAACCACCGTGAAACCTAAGGATCGTCCCGGGCGCGTGCCATCGACAGCTGTCACGCATCCGTGCCGCGGATCTCAGACAACTGTCTGAAACGGTGGCAGACTGTCCGGGTGAAGGGCGATTACCAGGCACTGGTCGACGAGGTCTCGGCGCTCCTCGGCGCCCCGGCCACGCTGGAGGACCGGGACTTCGGGCTGATCGCCTTCGGGGCGCACGATGGCGACGACGCCTCCGCCATGGACCCGGTCCGCACCCGGTCGATCCTCACCCGCAGGTCCACCCCCGCCGTTCGGGCCTGGTTCGAGGGGTTCGGCATCGCCCGTGCGACCGGCCCGGTGCGCATCCCCGCCGCGCCGGAGGCGGGCGTGTACCGGGACCGCCTCTGCCTGCCCGTGCGCCACCGGGGCGTCGTCCTGGGGTACGTGTGGCTGCTCGACGCCTCGCCCGGCCCGGCGCCGGAGCGGCTGGCCGCGGCCATGGAGGTGACGGACCGGATCGGGATCCTGCTCGCCGACGAGCAGCGGGCCGGCGCCGACCTGTCGCGGGAGCTGCGGGCTGTGCTGACCGCGGAGCGGGAGTGGCGGTACGACCTGGCACTGGCCGCGCTCCGCTCGGCGCTCGGGCCGGACGCGGACGGGCTGCACGCCCTGGTGTGCGTCGCCCCCTGGCCGGACGGCGACGGCCCTTCGGCCCGTACCGCCCCGGGCGCGGCCGCCCTGTGCACGGCGCCGTGGCCGGCGCCGGGCGGCCGGG
>JAAXOU010000355.1 GCA_012396115.1 Streptomyces somaliensis DSM 40738
GGGAGAACACGCCCGGTGTTAGAAATGGTGCATGAGGGGCAAGAGCGGCCGTCTCGGACGGTCCGGGCGCTGGAGGCGGCTTCCAGGCGCGCGCAGCGTCGCGGGACAGGTGCTCCTCCTCCAGGTCGTGATGGCCCTGGTCCTGATCGTTGCCGCGGTGACGGCCCTGTCGTACCAGGCCCGGTACGACAGCGAGCGCGACGCGCGCAACCGGTCGCGCGCCGCGGCGGAGTCCTTCGCGGAAGCCCCCGGCACCCTCGCCGCGCTCCGCTCGACCGACCCGGGGGAGGCCCTGCAGCGGCACGTGGTGGCCGCCCGGCGCGGCTCGGGCGTGGACTTCGTCGCCGTCCTGACCCCGGACGGCGTGCGGGTCGCGGACAGCGCCCCGAACCTGGTCGGCACCCGCGCGGAGGGCACCGGGCGGGCGGCCCGGGGCCGGGCGGTCACGGAGGTCCTCGAAGGCAGCCCGCACGACGCCGCGCGGACCGTCGTCCCCGTGACGGACGACCGGGGCGCGGTCGTCGGCCTGGTGAGCGCCGGGGTGTCGGTCGAGAACGTCGGCGAGGCCGCCGCCCGGCAGCTGCCGCTGATCCTCGGCACGGGCACCGCCGCGCTCGCCCTGGCGACGATCAGCGCGGCCCTGGTGAGCAGACGGCTGCGCCGCCAGACGCGCGGCCTCGGCCCGGCCGAGATGACCCGGATGTACGAACACCACGACGCGGTGCTGCACGCCGTGCGGGAGGGGGTGCTGATCGTCGGGGACGACGGCCGGCTCACCCTCGCCAACGACGAGGCCCGCCGCCTCCTCGACCTGCCCGCCGACGCCGAGGGCCGCCACGTCACCGACCTGGGCCTGGCCGGCGACACCTCCGAGCTGCTCGCGTCGGGCCGCCCGGTCACCGACGAGGTGCACCTCGCGGGCGACCGCCTGCTCGCGGTCAACACCAGGCCGACCGACCCGTACGGCGGCCCGTCCGGCACCGTCGCCACGCTCCGCGACACCACCGAGCTGCGGGCCGTGACGGGTGTGGCGGCGGTGGCGCGGGAGCGGCTGACGCTGCTGTACGAGGCGGGGGTGCGGATCGGGACGACCCTGGACGTCGCGCGGACGACGCGGGAGCTGTCGGAGGTCGCGGTCCCCCGGTTCGCGGACTTCGTGACGGTCGAGCTGCTCGACCCGGTGCTGCGGGGGGAGGAGCCCACGGAGGTCCACACCGTGATGCGCCGCGCCGCCGTCAGCGGCGTGCGGGACGACCATCCGCTGCAGCCGGTCGGGGACCTCATCCGGTTCGACGTGCCGACGACGCCGATGGCCGCGGCGCTGGCCCGGGGCAAGGCGGTGCTGGAGGCGGACCTGACCGTGGCGCACGGCTGGCGGGAGCAGGACCCGGCGGGCGCCGACGTGGCCCTCGCGTACGGCATCCACTCGCTGGTGAGCGTGCCGCTCCAGGCGCGCGGGGTCGTCCTGGGCATGGCCAACTTCTGGCGCTCGGCGCCGTCCGGGCGGTTCGACGAGGAGGACGTGGCCTTCGCGGAGGAGCTGGCGGCGCGGGCGGCGGTCGCCGTCGACAACGCGCGCCGGTACACGCGGGAGCACGCCATGGCGGTGACGCTCCAGCGGAGCCTACTGCCCCGGGTGCTGCCCGAGCAGGACGCGCTGGAGACCGCGTACCGCTACCTCCCGGCGCAGGCCGGGGTGGGCGGCGACTGGTTCGACGTGATCCCGCTGTCCGGCGCGCGGGTGGCGCTCGTCGTCGGGGACGTGGTCGGGCACGGCCTGCACGCGGCGGCGACGATGGGCCGGCTGCGCACGGCGGTGCACAACTTCTCCGCGCTCGACCTGCCGCCGGACGAGCTGCTGGGCCACCTCGACGAGCTGGTGTCCCGGATCGACGAGGAGGAGGCCGGGGACGCCGACTCCGGCATCACCGGGGCGACCTGCCTGTACGCCATCTACGACCCGGTGACGGGCGGCTGCTGCATGGCGTCGGCGGGCCACTTCGCACCGGCCGTGGTGCGCCCCGACGGGTCGGTGGGCTTCCCCGACCTGCCCGTCTCCCCCCCGTTGGGCCTGGGGGGCGGCCCGTTCGAGATATGCGAGGTGCCGCTTCCCGAGGACAGCCGTCTGGTGCTGTACACGGACGGGCTGATCGAGCACCGGGAGCGGGACCTCGACGCGGGGCTGCGGATGCTGTGCGACGCGCTCGCCGGGGCGCCGGGGCGGACGCCGGAGGAGACCTGCCGGGCGGTGTTCGACGCGATGCTGCCGCCGCACCGCCGCGACGACATCGCCCTGCTGGTGGCCCGCACCCGGCTGCTGCCCCGGGACCGCGTGGCGGAGTGGGACGTGCCGCCCGACCCGTCGGCGGTGGCGCCGGTGCGGGCGGCGTGCGGCCGGCAGCTGGAGCGCTGGGGGCTCGGGGAGATCGGGTTCACCACGGAGCTGGTGCTCAGCGAGCTGATCACCAACGCGATCCGGTACGGCTCCGCGCCGATCCACGTCCGGATGCTGCGTGACCGGAACCTGATCTGCGAGGTGTCGGACGCCAGCAGCACCTCCCCGCACCTGCGGCGGGCGGCCACCACGGACGAGGGCGGCCGCGGCCTGTTCCTCGTGTCGCAGCTGGCCGGCCGGTGGGGCACCCGGTACACGCCGGGGGGCAAGGTGATGTGGACGGAGCAGTCGCCGACGGGCGGACCGGCACCGTTGGAGATGCCGGTGCCCTTCGACGAACCGGAGTGGTGACGGGCCGGCGCGGACGGGCCGCGTGCTCCCGGGCACCGGGGCCGGTGCCCGGGAGGGGCGGGTCAGTACGGGCCGTTGACGTTGTCGATGGAGCCGTACCGGTCGGCGGCGTAGTTGCACGCGGCGGTGATGTTGGCGACCGGGTCGAACGGGTCGAGGGGCGTCCCCGGCACGTGGTAGGCGGCGAACGTGGGGTCGATGACCTGGAGGAGGCCCTTCGAGGGGGTCCCGGCGGCGGCGTTCGAGTCCCAGTTGTTGATCGCGAGCGGATTCCCGGAGGACTCCCGCATGATGTTGCGGTGAATTCCCTCGTACGTCCCGGGAATTCCGTGCCGGGCCATGACGTCGAGCGATTCCCTGATCCAGCCGTCGAGGTCGTCGGTGTACGACTTCGCCGCGGCGGGGACGGCGGCGGCGCGGGGCGCTGAGCGGTCGGCGCGGGCCGGCGCTGAGCGCTTCGCGGCGGGCTTCCCCGCGGCCGGCGCCCCGGCCGCGACGGCGAGCTCCAGGCCGGGCCGGATGAGTGACGGATCGTCACCGACGGCCTTCCTGTTGTCCCGGTAGAGCTTCTTCCAGCCGCCCTTCACGGAGTGCTCGCGGGCGATGCCGGAGAGGGTGTCGCCGGCGGTCACCGTGTACGTCACGGGCCGGGCGGTCCTGGCCGGGGCGGCCGCGGCGGCGGGCTTCGCCGCGGCGACCGGGG
>JAAXOU010000356.1 GCA_012396115.1 Streptomyces somaliensis DSM 40738
CGGACCCGCCGTCGCCACGTACGCCAACCCGGCCAAGACCCTCGCCGCCGAGCTCTCCGACGCGCTGCCCCTGATCTGGACCGAGGGTGCCGCCGCCGCACCCGTGGGCCGCCGCTTCGCCGCCGTCAGAAGCCCCTCGTGCGCTTCGCCGCGCGGCGGGTCGCCGCCGCCGCCGGCGCCCGCAGGAACATCCGGGCCAGCTCGCCGCCCAGGTTCACGCCGATCGCGATGGCCAGCGCCAGCGCCACCGCGCGCGCCAGCGAGGCGAAGCCGGCGTCCATGTTGTTCTGCGCGATGTTGAGGACGCCGTAGTACATCGCGGAGCCCGGCAGCAGCGGCCCGATCGCCGCCGTGACGTACGGCAGCGACGTCGACCGCTCGTACCGCGCCATCAGCTGCCCGAAGAGGCCCACCAGCCCGGCCGCCAGCGCCGTGGCCAGCACCGCCGACCCCCCGGCCGTCACCGCGACCGCCCCGAACACCGCCCACGCCACCGCGCCGTTCAGCATCACGAACACCACGGTGAAACGGTCCTGCTGGAGCAGGACCGCGAAGGTCAGCGACAGTGCCATCGCCGCGAGGATCGACACCCCCGGCCGTTCCACCGGGGCGGCGGTCCCCTCCGGGCTGAGCTGCGCGCCCAGCTGGACGCCCACGTACAGGGTGGTCAGCACGCCCACCACGATCGCGACGAAGAAGTACACGACCTCCAGCAGACGTGCCGAGGCGGTCATGTAGAAGCCCGTCAGGCCGTCCTGGACGGCCGCGACCAGCACCCGCCCCGGGATCAGCGCGAACAGCCCGCCCGTGATCACCGCCGAGGGCCGCAGCCCCGCGTGGAGCAGGCTCACCGCCACGCCGAACGCCGCGGGCGGCACCGCCGCCACCGCGAACTGGTAGAACTCCGGCAGCCCCCGCCCCGCCGCCAGCCACGCCAGGCGGTCGCCGAGCATCGCCCCCGCCGCCGCGATCAGGAACACCGTCACGTCGCCGCCGAGCAGCACCGACGCCGCGCCCGCCAGCCCGCCCGCGGCCAGGGTCAGCACCCAGCCGGGGTACGGGTGCCGGTTGCGGCGGATCAGCGCCAGCCGCCGGTAGGCGTCCTCCAGGGTGACGTCGACGCCCTCGGTGCTGATGTCCGTGACCAGCTGGTGCACGGCCGCCAGCCGCGTGTAGTCCGTGCCGCGGCGGCGCACGATCCGGCTCGCCGTCACCGGGTCGTCCACCAGCGACCGCTGGTAGGTGACCGACAGCAGGGTGAAGGTGACCGTCGGCTCGCAGCGGTCCATCCCGTACGAGCGGCAGATGGCGAACATGGCCGCCTCGACGTCCTCGGCGCCCTCGCCGCCCGCCAGCAGCAGCTCGCCGATGCGCAGCGTCAGGTCCAGCACGCGGGGCGCGGCCGGGACCGCGCCCTCCTCGTGCCGCTGCGCCGGTTCGGCCAGCGGCCGCTCGCCCACCGGCATCCGCAGCATGGTCCGCATCCGGTCCTGCCACGGGGCGTCCTTCGACAGCCGGACCTTCGGCAGCGCCTGCGCGGGGGTGTACGCCGGGTGGGCCAGCCGCGCGTCGAAGGTCGACGGCGGCGCGAAGGCGGACCCGTCCGGCTCCCCGGGCGGCTCCACCGCGATCCCCTCCGGGAGGGCGAACTCCGAACTCGGGTGGTCGTCCTCGGGCGGGTCCGGCGGCTCCACGCCGGAGGGCGGGGCGAAGGCGCTGTGCGCCTCGTCCGGCTGCGGTCTGCGGTCCTCCTCCGGACCGCGCGGCTCCGCCACCACCGTGCCCGTCACTCCCGCCTGATCGTTCCGACCGGTCGTCTCCGCCTTCCCGGGACGCCGCGGCCTACTCCCGGCGCCGCCGCGTCCGTCCCGACCAAGTATGTACGGGCACCTCTCCGCCTCCTGGAGTCGAAAGGGCGTGCGGGTGTCGGAAGGGCGTACCCCCGGTTCGCCCGGACGGGCCCGCGCGGACCCGGCTCACACGGACCCGCTCCCCCGGTCCGGGACCGGGGGAGCGGGGAAGGGGGTGGGGGGAGCCGCCTCAGTGGGCGCCGCCCTGCTCCTCCAGGCGCTTGATGGACGCCTCGATCTCGGCCTCCGCCTCGGCGCGGCCGACCCAGTCGGCGCCCTCGACGGACTTGCCGGGCTCCAGGTCCTTGTAGACCTCGAAGAAGTGCTGGATCTCCAGGCGGTCGAACTCCGGCACGTGCTGGATGTCCTGCAGGTGCTCCATGCGCGGGTCCGACGCCGGGACGCACAGCAGCTTGTCGTCGCCGCCGGCCTCGTCGGTCATGCGGAACATGCCGACCGCGCGGCACCTGACCAGGACGCCGGGGAAGGTCGGCTCGTCCAGGATGACCAGCGCGTCCAGCGGGTCGCCGTCCTCACCCAGGGTGCCCTCGACGAAGCCGTAGTCCGCCGGGTACACGGTCGAGGTGAAGAGGTGGCGGTCGAGACGGATGCGACCGGTCTCGTGGTCCACCTCGTACTTGTTCCGCGAACCCTTCGGGATCTCGATGCAGACGTCGAACTCCACGGGTGGCTCCTCCAAGATCAATCACAATGTCGGGTCACTGGACCGCCGTGATCACCGGGGTGCCGTGCTCGTGGCCCAGCTCAGTGGTTAAGTGTCCCTCACGCAACCGGGTGCTCGCGAAAGGGGCCGTTCAGCCGTGCTGGAGCGGAACGTGCTGCGGCTGGCCGCGGGCTCCGCCGTCGCCGGCGTCGCCCTGGCCGCCACGGCGGCGGGTCTCGCCGGTCCCTGGGACGGGGGCCAGCGTACGGCCGAACGCGACCGCGCGGCCGCCCGGGTCGCCACGGGTGGCGCACATCACGGCCGGGCCGCCGCGCCGGGCCCCTCCGCCTCCCGGGCGCCCGCGCCCGCGCCGAGCGCCCCCGCGGTCCTCGCGCCGCTGGCGGCGACCGCCCGCGCCCCGGACGCCTCCGCGACCGCCCTCGCCGGGGTGCTCGACCCGTTGCTGCGCGCCCCCGCTCTCGGCTCCCCGCGCACGGCGTCCGTCGTGGACGCGGCGACCGGCCGCCCGCTGTACGGGCGCGGGGCGGCGACGCCCGTGGTCCCGGCCTCCACCGTCAAGATCGCCACCGCGGCGGCGGCCCTCTCCGCCCTGGGGCCCGACCACCGCCTCACCACCGGCGTCGTCGCGACGCGGGACGCCCGCACGGTCACCCTCGTCGGCGGCGGCGACCCGACGCTCGACGAGGGCCGCCTGGAGGCCCTGGCGACGGCCACCGCGGAGGCGCTGCGCGCCCGCGGCGCCGCGCCCGCGGCCCTGACGTACGACACCTCCCGCTACGTGGGCCCGGTGCGGCACCGGATCGGGGCCGGTGACGACATCGCCCCCGTCACGGCGCTCATGACCCGCGCGGGGCGCCTCGACCGCTCCACCTCCGGTCCGGCCCCGCGCGCGGCGGACCCGGCGCGGGAGACGGCGCGCGCCTTCGCGGAGCTGCTCGCGGCCCGCGGGGTGAGGGT
>JAAXOU010000357.1 GCA_012396115.1 Streptomyces somaliensis DSM 40738
CCGCCCCCGCGTGACGGGGGCGGCGCCGGACGGGTGACTCAGAGGGTGGACTTGAACAGCAGGCGGTTGGGGGTGCCGCTGTAGTTGCCGCCGATCACGTTGGGGGTGCTGTTGTTGACCAGCCAGCTGTTGACGGTCGAGCTGGAGGCGTCGCCGTAGGTCGCCTTGTACAGGGCGGCCACACCGGCGACGTGCGGGGAGGCCATCGAGGTGCCGCTCATCGTCGTGGAACCGCCACCGGGGCGGGCGGAGGTGATGTCCACTCCGGGGGCGTACAGGTCGGTGCAGGAGCCGTAGTTGCTGAAGCTCGCCTTGCGGTCGGAGGAGTCCGACGCGGCGACCGAGATGACGCCGGAGGCGCTGGCCGGGGACACCCTGCAGGCGTCCTGGTTCTCGTTGCCGGCCGCGACGGACAGGTGCACGCCGGAGTTGGCGAGGGAGGCCGCGGCGTTGTTCAGGGCCTCGGAGTAGCCGCCGCCCAGGGAGGCGTTGGCCACGGCCGGCTTGACGGCGTTCTGCCGGACCCAGTCGAAGCCCGCGATGATGCCGGAGAACGAACCGGAGCCCTGGCAGTCGAGCACGCGCACGCCGCGCAGCTGGACGCCCTTGGCCACGCCGTAGGTGGTGCCGCCGACGGTGCCGGCGACGTGGGTGCCGTGGCCGTTGCAGTCCTGGCCGTTGCCGCCGAAGGCGTCGAAGACGTTGCGGGCGCGGCCGCCGAAGTCGGCGTGGGCGGTGGCGATGCCCGTGTCGATGATGTACGCCGTCACACCGGCGCCGTTGCGGGCGTAGGTGTAGGTGCCGTTGCGCCCGCTGCGCTGGTCTATGCGGTCCAGGCCCCAGGGGGCGTTGGTCTGCGTGGCCGTGGCGCCGACCCTCTGGTCCTCCTCGATGGACAGGACGCGGGAGTCGCGGCGCAGCGCCTCCAGCTGGCCGGCGCTCAGGTCCGCGGCGAAGCCGTTGAGGACCTCCTCGAACACGTGCCGGGTCTTGACCGACTTGCCCTTGGCGAGACCGGCGGGGTCGGCGCCGGCCTTGAGGGTCACGATGTAGCGGCCCTTGATCTCCGTTGCCGCGGGGGCCTCCTTCACCTTCACCAGCGGGGCGGGCGACGGCTCGGCCGCGGAGGCGGCGGCGCCGACGGCGGGCAGGAGGGCCATGGGAAGGGCCAGGGCGAGCGCGCCTACGTGGGTTTTGCGCATGGGGAAGCGAACACCTCATCGTTTTTCCGGCGGGGCCGCTGCCCCGGCCGGTGTGGGGGAGGCGTGCCACCGGACCGCGGGACACCTGGGGTGACCCGCCGGCTGGGGACGGCGGCACGCGTGGGGTGGAACGGTGCGACGCGACGGCGTGCGCCGCGCGACCGCGGTGCGGTGCGACTGCGGGCGTGTCGAGGATCCGCCCGCACCGGTCCTCCCGTTCCTCGCGGCGGGACGGCCGGTGCACACCGCGGCCACGGACGCGGGGCGGGGTCGCCGCCCTGCGGATCCGGGGCGAATCTCGGTGCTGCGAAAACATATCGACGCGGTGATCCATCCGCCACGGCCGAATCAGGCGTGACCGCGGGCGGACACGAAGGGGACGGCGAGGTGTCCGTTCGTGGTCAGAGCCCGGTCGGCGGGCCTATGGTCCTGACCATGCGACCCACACCCCCCCACCAGTCGCCCCCAGGGCCGCCCGCAGAGCCGGAACACGCGCCGGACGCGTACCGGGGAGAGCCCGCCGACGAGCGCCGCGGGACCCCGGCCGCGGCCAGGGCCGCCTACGAGACGCTCACCCGGCGGACGGACCCGCCCCCCGCGGCCGACGCCGACGCCGAGGGGCCCCCGCCGGGAGACCCCGGAGCGTTGCCCGGGGACGTGCGGCGCTGGCTCGCCGAGCGGAGACTGCTCGACGAGGCGTGCCGGCGGGTGCGGTCGCCCCAGCGCGCCCTGCACGAGCTGATCGACGAGCACCGGTCGCGGATCGACCGGTACCGGGAGGAACTCCACCGGGGCCTGGAGGCCGTCGACGACGTCCTGCGGCTGATCCCCGTCATGACGCCCTCCGGACGGGAGATCGTGGAGGCGGAGTTCTTCCAGGACCGCACCAGGCTGCGCAAGCGGATGGAGGACCTGGACACGCTCTGCCGGGAGCAGCTCCTCGGCATGCGCACGGCCTTTCCGCCCCGGGAGGTGCTGGAGGAGAGCCTCGAGAGCGATCTGCGGCTGCTGGAACGGCAGGTCGAGCTGCGCCTGCTGGTGGCGGCCCGGGCCATGCGCCGTCCCGGCGTCGCGCAGTACGTCTCCGCCCTGGTGGACCACGGCGCCCGGGTGCGGGTGGTCCCGACCGTCCCCCTCCACCTGAACGTCTTCGACCGGTCCGTGACCGTCATGGCCGTCGGGCCCGCGGGCGGGCAGGACCAACCTCCGGGGGACGTCATCCTGCACAGTGCGCGGCTCGCCGACTCCTTCGTCCGGGTGTTCGACCACCACTGGGCCACCGGCAGCTCGGCGGTACCGAGGACGAAGCGCCCCGGGGCCGGCGGTGCGCCGGAGGACTACACGCCGAGGGAACGCGAAGTGCTGACCCTCCTCGCCGCCGGGGCGAAGGACGAGGCGATCGCCCGCAGGCTGGGCTGCTCGGAGCGCACCCTGCGCCGCCTGCTGGCCTCGCTGGTGGCCAAGCTCGGCGCCGACAGCCGCTTCGCGGCGGGCGTGCAGGCGGTCCGGTTGGGCCTGCTCGACTGAGACGCCCGGGGCCGCGGTGCCGACCCGGTCCGCCGCTCCGGGGAACGGAAGGGTGTGAGGAGGGGAATGCCGGGTAGACGCGGGTCCGTCGACGGGGGAGTGGAGGACGGTCATGGTGGAGTCGGGACGCGGTGCCCGGGAACAGGCGGCGCCGACGGCGCACGCAATGGAGACGATCGTCGCCCTGGAGGGCGGCACCGCCTGCATCGCGCAGGGGCGCGACGCCGCGACGGAGTTCCTCGAGCGGGTCCAGGCCGAGCACGGCCTGCCCGTGTCGCTGCGCGCGATGCACCTGACGCAGTTGGTGGTGAGCGAACTGGTCACCAACGCCTGCAAGTACGCCCCCGGGCCCGCGCTGCTGGAGCTGCGGGTGGCGGGGGACGCGGTGGAGGCGACGGTGTGGGACAGCGACCCGGTGCTGCCCGTGGCCCGCGCCGCCGACCCGGGCAGGGTCGGCCAGCACGGGCTGGAGATCGTCATGGCGGTCGCCCAGGGCTTCGAGGTGCGGCGGGAACCGATCGGCAAGCGGATCACCGTACGCATCGCCCTGCCCGACGATCCCGGCGGGGACGTCTCCGGGTGGAACCCGCAGTAGGCCCCGCCCGGGCGGCCGGTTCACCGTAACCGCCGCCCGGCGTCGGGCCCCGCGGCACCGGCCCCCACGGCGCTGGTGGCGCCGACGAGGCCGGCGCCTCGCCGCGCGGCGTCGGCCTCCGCCCCGGAACGCCTC
>JAAXOU010000358.1 GCA_012396115.1 Streptomyces somaliensis DSM 40738
CGCCCGGTTCAGCGGGTCCGCGACAGGGACAGCAGGTCCCGCGCCGGGCCCGTGGGGCGGGGGCCGGTCGGCCACACGGCGCGCAGGGCGCGGCGCAGGTCGGCGCCCTCGACCGGGACCTCCACCAGCCGGCGGGAGGCCAGTTCCTCGGTGACCGCCAGTTCGCTGAGGACGGCCGGCCCGGCACCGCTCACGGCGGCGGCCTTCACCGCCGTCGTCGACGCCAGCTCCATCAGCGGCGCCGCGAGCCCGCCGTGCGCGGCCAGCGCCGAGTCGAGGACCTGCCGCGTCCCCGAGCCGTACTCGCGCAGCACCAGCGGCGCCGCGGCCAGTTCGGCGGGCGCGACCGGGGCCCGGCGGCGGGCCCAGCGGTGCGACGGCGCGGTGACGACCACCAGCCGGTCGCGGGCGACGACCACGCCGTCCAGCCCGTCCGGTACGGCGAGGCCCTCCACGTACCCGAGGTCCGCGTCCCCCGCGAGCAGCAGGGCGGCGACGGCGGCGGAGTTGCCCGCCCGCAGCGACACGGCCGTGTCGGGCCGCTCGGCGCGCAGCGCGATCAGCCAGCCGGGCAGGAGGTACTCGGCGATGGTCATCGACGCGGCGACGCGCAGCCGGGAGTCCCGGCGGTCGCGCAGCGCCTGGGCCCCCGCGTCGAACGCCTCCGCCGCCTCCACCACGCGCCGCGCCCAGTCGGTCACGAGCGCCCCCGCCTCGGTGAGCCGGGAGCCCCGGGGCGACCGGTCGACGAGGGCCACGCCCAGGAGCCGCTCCATGGAGCGGATGCGGCCGCTGGCGGCGGGCTGCGTGATGCCGACCTCGCGGGCCGCCCGGCCCAGGCTGCCGTGCCGCGCGACGGCGAGCAGCAGCTCCAGGGCTCCGAGGTCGGGCACGCGATGGGAGATGCTCATAAAAACAGCTTATGGGCTCATAGATACACGGCCCCTGGTCGGGGGGCCTCCGCCCGGGGAGGCTGGGTCCATGGCCACCGCCGTCCGTCCCCAGTCCCGCCCCCGGCTCCCGCTCCGCACCCGTCCGCGCCCGCGGGCGGCCGGCGTGCGGCACCTGGGCCCCAACTTCTACGCCGCCGTCATGGGCACCTCGATCCTCGGCGCCGCGGGGGCCGGCCTGCCCCTGCGCCCGCCGGGTCTGCGCACGGCCTGTACGGCGCTGTGGGCCCTGGCGCTGCTGGCGCTGGCCGTGCTGCTGGGCGCCCGGGCCGTGCACTGGGCGCGCCACCGGGACCAGGCCCGGGCACACCTGCTGGACCCGGTGGTCGCGCCGTTCTACGGCTGCCTGTCGATGGCGCTGACCTCGGTCAGCGGCGGGACGCTGCTGCTGGGGCGGGACCGGCTCGGCGAGGGGCCGGCGGTGGCCCTGTCGGCCGCGCTGTGGGCGGCGGGGACTGCGGCCGGCCTGGTGGTGGCGGTGGGCGTCCCGTACCTGATGGTGGTGCGGCACCGCGTCGAGGCGCCGTCGCCGCTGTGGCTCCTGCCGGTCGTCGCGCCGATGGTGTCGGCGGCCACCGGACCGCCGCTGGCGCCGTACCTGCCGGAGGGGCAGGCGCGGGCGACCCTGCTCGCGGGCTGCCACGGGATGTTCGGGGTGAGTCTGCTGGCGACGCTGCTGATCCTGCCGCCGGTCTTCAGCCGGCTGGTGACGGCCGGCCCTCCCCCGGACGCGTCCGCGCCGGCGCTGCTGCTGGTCCTGGGCCCGCTGGGCCAGTCGGTGACCGCGGCGGCCGCCCTCGCCGACGCGATGCCGGGCGTGCCGTACGCGCGGGGGCTCGCCGTGGCGTACGGACTGCCGGTGGCGGGGTTCGCGCTGCTGTGGCTGGCGCTGGCCGGGGCACTGGTGGTGCGGGCCCGGCGGCGCGGGATGCGCTTCGCGATGACGTGGTGGGCGTTCACCTTCCCCGTCGGGACGTGCGTGACGGGCACGGCGGCGCTGGCCCGGCACACGGGCCTGGCGGCGCTCGGCGGGGTGTCGGTGGCGCTGTACGTCCTGCTGGCCGCCGGGTGGCTGGCGGCGGCCTCGGGGACGGTGCGGGGCCTGGTCAGCGGGTCGCTGCTCGCAGGGCCCGCCCCAGTACCCGGGGCGCGCGGGCCAGGGACGGCCCGTACCAGGTGAGGTGCCGGCCGTCGACGAGCGCGGCGGGCAGGCCGTCGAACGCCTCGGGCCCGTCGTCGGCGGTGAACCGGTACGGCTCGTCCGGCAGGACCACCAGGTCGGCGGCGCGGGCGCGCAGCTCGTCCAGCGGGACGCGCGGGTAGCGCTCGGGGTGGTCCGCGTACACGTTGGCGACGCCGAGACGGGCGAGGAGGTCGCCGGCGAACGTGTCGCGGCCGAGCACCGTCCAGGGCCGCCGCCAGATCGGCACGACCGCCGTGCGGGGCGGCCCGTCCGGGGTGAGCCCGGCCCAGGCGGCCTCGGCCTCGTCGAGCCAGCGGGGCCTGGAGGGGACGCCGCAGGCGCGCAGGACCCGGTCCAGTTCGCGCAGCGCCTGCTCCAGGTCGCGGATCTCGGTGACCAGGACGTCGAGGCCGGCGGAGCGCAGGGCGTCCAGGTCGACGGGGCGGTTCTCCTCCTCGTTGGCGACGACGAGGTCGGGGCGGAGCGCGACGACCGCGGGGACGTCCGGGTTCTTCGTGCCGCCGATCCGGGGCGCGTCGAGGCCCGCCGGGTGGGTGCACCAGTCGGTGCGGCCGACCAGGGCCCCGGGGACGGTCACGGCGACGGCCTCGGTGAGGGACGGCACCAGCGAGACGACTCGGATCACCGCTCCGCGGCCTCCATGTGGGGCGCCACCGACACGGCCAGGACGCGCGTGCCGGGCCCGGAGGCGCGCCAGCGGTGGCGGACCCCGCCGGACAGGTAGAGCGTGTCGCCCCGCTCCAGCCGGTACGCGCGGCCCTCGGCCTCCACCTCCACGGTGCCGTCGGCGACGTACAGCAGGGCGTCGTTGCGGAGGACCAGTTCGCGGCCGGCGTCGTGCTCGCCGGTGAACTCGTCGGCGTGCATCTGGTGCTCGCCGCGCACCAGCGCGCGGACCCCGGCCGGGGCGCCCGGGTCGTCGGCGCGGGCCGCGGCCCGTACGACGTCGACCGTGCGGGCCGCGTCACCCGCGTCGAGCAGCTCGACGGCGGTGGTCTTCAGCGCGTCGGCGATGCACTCCAGGGAGCGCGTGCTGGGACGGGCTCGCTCGTTCTCGATCTGGCTGAGAAAGGGCACGGACAGGCCGCTGCGCTCGGCGACGGCGGCGAGGGTCAGGGACAGTGCCCTGCGCCTCCTGCGCACGGCCGCGCCGACCCGCGGTGTCTCCTTGTCGTCCATGTCTTCCCTCCCTTCCCTCCTCTCCCGACAACCTTACGCAGCGCGAGTACCCCCGAGTAGCGCAAACGGCCGAAGCCTTGCGCCGGCGGTCCGGCCGGAGCGCGGGAGCGGGCGCGCG
>JAAXOU010000359.1 GCA_012396115.1 Streptomyces somaliensis DSM 40738
CGGCGGTGGTCGGATCGGGGGCCGGCCGGTCGGAGGCAGTGGCCCGGGTCCGGGCGGCGATGCGCCGGGACCGTTTTCCCGAACGGCCCTTGCGTGGGGGGAGGCGGCGGGCGGCTCGGGCGCGGCGGCCCGTTCCTCCCGGTCGCGGCGGTACCGCTCGTACAGGTCGCGCAGTGACGCGGAGGAGCTCTTGCCCTTCGTCTCGAAGGGCCGGGCGAGGGCCCCGGGCAGGGTCTCGGTCCAGAAGTGCCGCACCGGCTCCAGCCACTCCTCCGGTCCCCAGCGGGCGGTGAGTTCCTCGATGCGGGCCCGCTCGCGCGGCGCGATCTCCTCCACGAGGTCCAGGAAGAGCGGGGACGGCGCCACCGGGGCGGTGGACAGGCCGGCCGGCTGCATGTGCATGAGCCGGTCGCAGAAGACCCCGATGATCGACTCCTCCTCCAGCAGCGCGGTGCGCTCGTAGGCCCGCAGGAGCCCCGCCCAGCTGGAGAGCTGCCCGTCGAACGGTTCCACGCGGAGCGCCATCGTCGCGGACTCGCCCCGCTGGAGGCGGATGCGCACGACGTCCGGGGAGGCGGCGGCGCCGTCGTGGCCGACGAGCCCGTTCCACATGGCGCACAGCACGCGGTGGAGGATGTGCTGCCGGTCCTCCTCGGTGCTGACGAGCCAGTCGTCCTGGTAGCCGAGCCGCTGCCGCCAGGGCAGGAAGTCGTCGGAGCGGCCGGCCTCCCGCGCCTCCGACCACAGCTTGAGCAGTGCGCGGACCTCGGAGATGTCGGTGAGGCTCATCCCGCTGCGGAACAGCACGACGGTGATGGACTCGGAGTCGACGGGGTGCGGGTCGACGTCGGCGTGCGCGGGCAGGTAGAGGGACTTCTTCAGGTAGTCGGAGGTGCGGCTCTCCCCCTCGCTCTGCGGGTAGGTGATGAGCGCCTTGAGGGGGCCGCTGCCGTCGGGCGTGAAACCGACGGGGAGGAGCCCGGCGACCTGGGCGCGGAACTGCTCCAGCCACCGGGCGTCCACGGCGGCCTCGGCCGCCTCGTCGCCGGCGGCGGCGCGCAGGAGCTGCGCCATCGACGGCAGGAGGGGCCGCTCGTTGAGCTGCTTGCTCTCCTCCCCGAACAGTGCCTTGACGCGCCGTTCGAGGACCTGCTTGACCTCCTTGACGGCGGCGCCGTGGGAGTGGCGCACGGCCTCCAGGGCGCGCAGCCAGTCGGAGGCCCCCACGAGCCGGCCGACGATCTGGGCCGCGTCGGTGTTCTCCTCGGGCAGGCGCAGGCTGCGGCCGAGGCGCCGGACGACGTCGTCGTAGAAGACGCGGAGGCTGTTCTGCGGCGGCAGCAGGTAGGAAACGCCCTTGCGGTCGTCGCGGTAGAGCTCGCGGCGGCGGGCGGTGAACGCCTTGCCCTCCTCGTCGGCGTGCCGGCGCAGCGCCGTGACGAGTTCCTCCAGTTCCTGGACGGCGTGGTTGAGGACCGGCCGCCACCGGGACTCGTTCTCCCGCCAGGCGTGGTGCCACAGCGCGTTGGCGCGCCAGCGGTACCAGTCGTCCTGCTCGGTCCTGGCCTTCCGCACGTCGGGGTCGCTCCAGCGGGCCGGTACGAGGCCGGCGGCGCCGCCCTTGATCCTGGGCACCTGCGGGGCGGCCTGCTGGACGTGAGGGGGGCGGCGGGGTTCGCTGCGGCGGTTGTCGAGCATGCCCTTGAAGCCGGCCTCGGCGACCGGCTCGGGGTGCTCGCGCAGCCCCTGGACCACGGTCCTGACGTCGAACGGCCCGTGCGCGGAGAGCATCTCCCGGACGGCGCCGCCGGGCTGGAACTCCTCGACCAGCCGGGGCATGTCGCGGGCGAGGTCGCGTTCGAGCCGGTTGAGGGCGTCCTCCATGTCGCCGCGGCGGTTGTGGAGGGCGAGCGTCACGGCGCGGCTGCCGCGGGGCGGCACCTCGGGGTCGGGGACGTCGGGGGCCGCGCGGGACCACAGGGCGTCGACGCGGGCCTGCTCGAACATCTCCCGGACGCGCTGGGTGCCGTCCTTGACGGGCTTGCGGGCGCGTTCATCCATGCTGCGCACGGCCTGGGCGAGGAGGCGGGCGGCGACGATCTCGGCGAGGTCGTCCACGGGGACGGTGAGGGAGGCGGCGAGGGTGGTGGACATGCTGCGGTAGCCGATGCCGGAGGAGGCGTGGCTGGAGCGTTCGACGCCCTTGTTGATGAAGCTCTCGGCGAACGACTGGTAGTCGTCCTGGGAGCCGCCCGCCCGGTCGGGCAGCTCGGTGCCGATGAGGGACATCACCAGGGCCGTGATGGAGCGGCGCAGGTCCTCCCTGCGGATGACGGTGGGCTTGCTGAAGAGGAAGGCGGTCTGCACGGTGGAGGCGCGCAGCCGTACGACCGTGTCGCCGGGGTAGCGGACGCTGATCCGGGACCGGTGCTCGACGTCGCCGACGTCGGAGTCGGCGCCGGGCATGTTCTGGTCGTCGACGAGCCGGGAGAGGTCGACCAGGGCGCGGGCGCCGTTGAGCTCGGCCTCCCGGCCGCCGCCGGCCTCGGGCGGGAAGGCGGAGGGCATGACGACGAGCGGGTAGATCTTCACCCCGGGCACCCCGGCGTTGCGGAACTCGTGCCCGACGAGGTGGAGGAAGTCGTGGTAGATGCCCGCGCCGGTGCCGCCCGCGACGGAGAACGCCACGAACACGTCGCACCCGCGGATGCGGCCGCCGCCCAGCCGCTGGAGGTCGCCGGCGGAGGTGCCGATGGCGCTGATCGCGGCGCGCAGTGGGCGCAGGACGGGTTCGAGGCCGCCGCGGAGGGTCGCGAACAGGGCGGCGCGGCCGACGGTGGGCAGCTGGCCCGCACCGTTGTGGAGGGGGGCGACGCGGGGCTGGCGGACGTCCGGGGGCAGCCAGTCGCGGGTCTCCTCGGGCATGGCGACGCGGAGCATCCGGGTCACGTCGGAGGAGCTCTCGAACCCGCCGGGCAGCAGGTCGTTCACCATGTGGGTGGTGCGTGCGTACGCGGCGGCCTCGGAGCCCTTCGTGCTGAACTGCGGGTGCCACTTCAGGTCGCCCTCGCTGAAGTCGGCGTACACGAACTGGAGGCAGTCCGGCAGCTGGAACGGGGCGCGGCGGCCGCCGTCCACGAGCCGGGTGCCGTCGGGACCGCACAGTTCGCGGCGCAGGCTGCGCTCGAGTTCGGCGCCGATCCGTCCGCCGGTGCCGCCCAGTCCGACGAAGAGCATGGGCTGGTAGATCTTCATTAGGTCTCCCCTCGGGACGCGGGGCCCCGTCGTGCGGTGTCGCGTCAGAAGTTCGGGTCCCAGGTGCCGGCGCCGGCCCTGCGGTCGTCGTGGCCGCCGCCCGTGCCGCCCGCGCCGTCCGGACGGGTCCAGACGGAGGCGCCGCCGGTGCCGCGGCCGGCCGGGGACTCGGGGCGGG
>JAAXOU010000036.1 GCA_012396115.1 Streptomyces somaliensis DSM 40738
CCCCGCCCCCGCGCCGTACCAGCCGCCGCACACCGGCCCGGGGCCCGGCCCCGCCGGTCACGCGCCCCCGTCCCCCGCCGCGCCCCGGCAGGTCTCCCCCGAGGACGACGTGCCGGAGGAGGACGACCCGGACCTCGTCGACTCCGCCCTCTCGGGTCACGAGCTGATCGTCCGCGAACTCGGCGCGACCGTGGTGGAGGAGTACTCGAACGAGTAGGGCCCCCCGCCCGGCGGCCCGCACGAGGAGCGGGCCGCCCTCCGGGCTACCCTGGCTGGCGTGAAGGTCCTCGTCATCGGCGGCGGCGCCCGCGAACACGCCCTGTGCCGCTCCCTCTCCCTCGATCCCGACGTCACCGCTCTGCACTGCGCGCCCGGCAACGCCGGAATCGCGGAGGTCGCCGAGCTCCACCGGGTCGACGCCCTCGACGGCGCGGCGGTGGCCCGCCTCGCCGGTGACCTGGGGGCCGACCTGGTCGTCATCGGCCCGGAGGCGCCGCTCGTCGCCGGCGTCGCCGACGCCGTGCGCGCGGCCGGCATCCCCTGCTTCGGCCCCTCCGCGGAGGCCGCGCGGCTGGAGGGGTCGAAGGCGTTCGCCAAGGACGTGATGGCGTCCGCGGGCGTGCCCACGGCCCGCAGCTACGTGTGCGCCACCCCCGCCGAGATCGACAGGGCCCTCGACGCGTTCGGCCCCCCGTACGTCGTCAAGGACGACGGCCTCGCCGCGGGCAAGGGCGTCGTGGTCACCGAGGACCTGGAACGGGCCCGCGCCCACGCCCTGTCCTGCGACCGCGTCGTCGTCGAGGAGTACCTGGACGGGCCCGAGGTCTCCCTCTTCGCGATCACCGACGGCACGACCGTCCTCCCCCTCGCGCCCGCCCAGGACTTCAAGCGCGCCCTCGACGGCGACGAGGGCCCGAACACGGGCGGCATGGGGGCCTACTCGCCGCTGCCCTGGGCCGACCCGAAGCTGGTCGACGAGGTCGTGGAGACGGTCGTCCAGCCCACCGTCGACGAGCTGCGCCGCCGCGGCACGCCGTTCTCCGGCCTGCTGTACGCGGGCCTCGCGATCACGTCGCGCGGTGTGCGGGTCATCGAGTTCAACGCCCGATTCGGCGACCCCGAGACGCAGGTCGTGCTCGCCCGGCTGCGCACCCCCCTCGCCGGTGTCCTGCTGCACGCGGCGACCGGCGCCCTCGACTCCGAGCCCCCGCTCACCTGGCGCGACGAGGCCGCCGTCACCGTGGTCGTCGCCGCGCGCGACTACCCCGGGGCTCCCCGCACCGGGGACCCGATCACCGGTCTGGACGAGGTGGCGGAGCTGGACGCCCCGCACGCGTACGTCCTGCACGCCGGTACGGAGCGGAACGGCGACGCGGTCGTGAGCGCCGGCGGGCGGGTCCTGTCGGTCACCGCGACCGGCGAGGACCTGGCGCAGGCGCGGGAGCGGGCGTACGCGGCGGTCGGACGGATCCGGCTGGACGGCTCCCAGCACCGTACGGACATCGCGCGCGCGGCCGCCGGACAGCGGTAGGCGCGCGCCGGGCCCGGGGCGCGTACGCCCCGGGCTCCCGCGCCTCCCCGGGCGCCCCGGCCCTGCCGCTCTTCCCGAGCGTTCCGGGTCCGCCGTGCCTCCCCGGGCGCCCCGGACCTGCCGTATCTCCCACGGCCCGCCGCACACATCCGCACAGACCTGCACACGCTCGAACACTCCGGGCCCGCAGTACACCCCCAGGCGCCCCGAGCCGTCCCAGTCCTGCCCAAGCCATTCCATCGAGTGATGGCTCCTCCATCCGAATGACGCCCGCCGACACCCCAACTAGGGTGCCGCGCAGGCGGTTCCGGCACTTGGCCCACCGGCATTGCGGTGTCGGTGGCGGGTGTCACAGTGGGGGAGTGAGCAAAACCGCCGCAGGGGTGGAGGGGGTGACGCACAGCCGTGTTCGGTTCCGGATCCGACGGCGCCGACGGGCGCGCGACGCGCGTCGCGGGCGCCTTGGGTGAGGAGCGGGGCGCGCGGGCCGCGCGCGCCCGGGCCCTGGCCGTGCTGCGCGTGCGCGGCAGGGCCCTGGCCGTCGCGCTCCTGCCGGCGGCCCTGGCGGTCGTGCTGCTGGCCGGTGGGGCGACGGGCAGGCTGGAGGGCCCCGGCTGGGACACCGCCCGGTGGGTGGTGTCCGCCGTCGCGGTGGTCGTGCTGCTGGGCGCGGTGGGGGTGGGCGCGGTGATCGCGCGGGCCCGACCGGCCCTCACGCCGACGGTGGAGATCGCGGAGTCCTCCGCGCCCGACCTGTACCGGATGGTGCGGGACCTGGCGGTGCGGCTGGCGGTGCCCGCACCGTCCGCGATAGCGCTCACCCCCGACTGCGACAGCTGGCTGGAGGACCGTACGCACCGGGCGCACCGCACGTCCGGCGGCGAGGCGCACGGCACGTCGGACGCCGCTCCGGTACTGGTCATAGGATCGCCGTTCCTGTGGTGGATGCGGGTCGGCGAGCTCCGGGCGGTACTGGCTCCGGTGGTGGCCGGTACGGGGCCGTCCGCCGACCCCGACATAGCCGCCGCGCGGCGGTTCGTGCGGGGTCTGGACGCCGCGGTGGCGCTGCCCGGCCGACCGGGCGTCGGCGCGGTGCACCGCCCGGGCGCGCGGGCCGTGGGCGCGGTGGCCCGGCTGATGCTGAGGGCCGTGCGGGACCACGCCGCCGAGATGGAGCGGGGCGTCGCTGCCGCCGCGTCGGAGCGGGCGCGGACGGTGGACTACGGGCTGCGGATCGCCGCCCAGGAGCAGGTCGGCCTCGCGTACGCGGGGTGGGACCGGCTGCTGACCCGGGTGGCGCTGCCCGCGTGGCGCATGGGGAGGTGGCCGTCCCGGCTGGACGCGGGCGTCGTCTCGGCCCTCACGGAGCTGTCCCGGCGCGACCGGCTCGCCGAGGGGTTCGCGTCCAGGCTCGGCGAGCGGCCCGCGTGCGACCTGCTGGAGGAGCCGGGCCTCGTCGACGAGGCCACGTCCCTGCTGGCCGCGCGCCTCTTCCACGGCGGACCCGCAGAGCCGGGGGCCGGCTGGGCCCCGGTGGACTGGCACCGGTACCCGGAGGAGGTCGTCGACCGCAAGTGGCGCACCGAGGCCGCGCGCCTCCACCGCGCCCTGGACCGCCTGGGCGCCCGTGCCGCCCCGGAGGGGCCGACGCTGACCCGGGTCATGGACCACTTCTCGGCGTCCGACGACGGGGAGGCGCTGGCGGCGGCGCTGAGCGCGGAGCTGTCCCGAGAGGAGCGCTCGCCCCGGGCGGGCGCGGTGGGGGAGACCGCGTCCGCCCCGGCCGGGAGCACCGATCCGGCCCCGGCCACCGACCGCGCGGCCGGCGGCCGGGGCGGGGACGGCGCCGGCCCGGGCACCGGCGGGGACGCCGCCGCGTCCGCCGGACCCGCGCTCTCCGTCCCGGGGACCGACGAACTGCCCCTGCTGCCGCTCCAGCCGCCGCGCAGCGGACGGGACCTCCTGGCGGACCACGTGCTGGCCATGGTGTGCTGCGCCGCCGTGGACACCGCCGGCGCGGCGCCCGGACTGGACTGGCTGGACGGCCCCGTGCTGCTCGTCGGCGGCGGCGCCGGGGGGCGGCGGGCCGACGTGGCCCCCGGGGTCCTCGCGCTGGTCGAGGACGCCGACCCCGGGCCGCTGCGCGACTGGCTCGCCTCCGTCGGCGCGCGCCCCGAGAAGCCCGTGCGCCTCGCCTGACTCCCGGGCGACCGGCCCGCCGGGCCTCTTCCGCGGTGCGTACGGCGTGCCCGCCGGATCCGGCCCGCGGTCCGTACGTGCCTCCGGGGCCGCCCCGTACTCCGTGCGGTGTGCCCCGCCGGGCCGCTTCGCAGGGCGCGCGGCACCCCGTCCGGTCCGCTCCGTACGCCGTGCGGCACTCGCCATCCGGCCGCACTCCCGCACTTCGGCGCCGCGTCCCCGTATCTCCGCGTACCACGTCCCCGTATCCCACGTCCCCGCGTCCCCGCATCCCGTTCCCGAACGCCTCCGCACGCCCCCGCCCCGCTACCACCCCGCCCCGGCACCCCCGCGCCCCGACGCCCCGGCACCCCATACCTCCACACCCCCACGCCCCCACACCCCCTCACCCCGCGCACGGTGTTTCGGTGCGTCCCCTTCCGTTCGCGCCAATTCGCGACGACGGGTGACGGACTGCGTGCGTAATGTGATGTGCTGTGGACCGGCGTTGAACGCGTCGGGAAGGTCGGGCGTCGGGGGAGCCCAGGGAGGGGCGCAGCATGGGGGCGGAGCAGGTTCGGCGGTGGGAGTCGGGGGCCCTGGCCCACGCCGCGGACGACCCGTTCGGCCAGGGCCCGCTGCCCTGGCTGCGCGGCACCGAGCAGTACGTGGGCGAGGGCGGCCGGATCACCCCCTGGTACGCGCGGTCCGCCCCGCCCCGCCCCGCCCCCGGCGGCGGCCCCCGCGCGGCCGACGACGTCCACCTCCAGATCAAGGGCTTCGCCTCGGCCGGCGCCGTCTCCCCCGGCGAGGCGATCGACTTCCACGTCACCGTCAACCCGCCGCAGCAGTTCTCCGTCGACGTCTACCGCGTCGGCCACTACGGCGGGGACGGCGCCACCAAGATCACCACCAGTCCCCGCCTCCCCGGCATCGTCCAGCCGGCGCCGCTCACCGCCGACCGCACGGTCTCCTGCCACCACTGGTGGCTCTCCTGGCGGCTGCAGGTCCCGTCGTACTGGTCCACCGGGGCGTACGTCGCCGTCCTCACCACGGCCGACGGCCACCGCTCCCACATCCCCTTCACCGTCCGCGACGACCACCCCGGCGACCTGCTGCTCGTCCTGCCCGACCTGACCTGGCAGGCGTACAACCTGTACCCGGAGGACGGCCGCACGGGCGCCAGCCTGTACCACGCGTGGGACGAGGGGGGCCGCCTCCTGGACGAGCCGCACGCCGCGACCACGGTCTCCTTCGACCGGCCGTACGCCGGCCAGGGCCTGCCCCTGCACATCGGCCACGCGTACGACGTCATCCGCTGGGCGGAGCGCTACGGCTACGACCTCGCCTACGCCAACGCCACCGACCTCCACTCCGGCCGCGTCGACCCCGCCCGCTACCGGGGCGCGGTCTTCCCCGGCCACGACGAGTACTGGTCGGCCCCGCTGCGCCGTGCCGTGGAGGAGGCCCGCGACAGCGGCACCTCCCTGGTCTTCCTCTCCGCCAACACCCTGTACTGGCGGGTCGAGCTGGCCCCGTCCCCGTCCGGCGCCCCCGACCGCATCCTGACGTGCCGCAAGCGCCGGGGCCCCGGCCGCCCGGTGTCGTGGCGGGAGGCGGACCGGCCGGAGCAGCAACTGCTCGGCATCCAGTACGCGGGCCGCGTCCCGGAGCCGCACCCCCTCGTCGTGCGCAACGCCGGGCACTGGCTGTGGGAGGCGACCGGCGCGGGCGAGGGAGACGAGCTGCCGGGGCTCGTCGCGGGCGAGGCCGACCGCTACTTCCCGCGCACGGCACTGCCCGCGCACCGGCGCCGCATCCTCCTCGCGCACTCCCCCTACCGGGACGCGGAGGGGGCCGTGCGCCACCAGGAGACCTCCCTGTACCGGGCGCCGTCCGGGGCGCTGGTCTTCGCGTCCGGCACGCTCGGCTGGTCCCCGGCCCTGGACCGGCCGGGCCACGTCGACACGAGGGTCCAGCGCGCCACGGCGAACCTGCTGGACCGCATCTGCAAACGCGACTAGGACCTCCCCGCACCCCCTGGCCGCGTCACATCCTCCCGCGTACGGGAGAATCGGAGCCGATGGGACAGAACCACGGGGAGGAACCGTGTCCGGATTCGTAGAGAAGCCCGAGCCCGTTCAGGTGCCGGGCCTGGTGCATCTGCACACCGGGAAGGTGCGCGAGCTGTACCGCGACGAGGCGGGCGACCTCGTGATGGTCGCCAGCGACCGCATGTCCGCGTTCGACTGGGTCCTGCCCACGGAGATCCCGGACAAGGGGCGCGTCCTCACCCAGCTCTCCCTGTGGTGGTTCGACCGGCTCGCCGACCTGATCCCCAACCACGTGATCTCCACGGAGGTCCCCGAGGGCGCCCCCGACGACTGGGCGGGCCGCACGCTGGTCTGCCGGTCGCTGCGGATGATCCCGGTCGAGTGCGTGGCCCGCGGCTACCTCACCGGCTCCGGTCTGGCCGAGTACGAGGAGTCCCGCACGGTCTGCGGCCTCGCCCTCCCCGAGGGGCTCACCGACGGCTCGGAACTCCCCGCCCCGATCTTCACGCCCGCGACGAAGGCCGCGGTCGGCGAGCACGACGAGAACGTCCCGTACGAGGAGGTCGCCCGCCGGGTCGGCGCGGAGACCGCCGCCCGGCTGCGCCAGACCACGCTCGCCGTCTACAGCCGCGCGCGGGACGTGGCGCGGGACCGGGGGATCATCCTGGCGGACACGAAGTTCGAGTTCGGCCACGACGAGGACGGCGGACTGGTCCTCGCGGACGAGGTCCTCACCCCGGACTCCTCGCGGTTCTGGCCGGTCGCCGGGTGGCGGCCGGGCCGCGCGCAGCCGTCGTACGACAAGCAGTACGTGCGGGACTGGCTGACCTCACCGGCGTCCGGCTGGGACCGCCGCGGCGAGCAGCCGCCCCCGCCGCTGCCGCAGGAGGTCGTCGACGCCACGCGCGCGAAGTACGTCGAGGCGTACGAGCTGCTGACCGGCACGGCCTGGTCGTAGCGGGGGAGCCGGCGGGGGCGGCGCACCCGCCTCCGGCCATCCGCCCCCCGGCCATCCGTCCCGCCGCGTCCGGCGCCGCCGGCCTTCGGAAGGCCGGGCGCGGCCGTTCCGGGAACGCCGAAGGCCCCGGTCCGATGACCGGGGCCTTCGCTCACGAGCGGACGACGAGATTCGAACTCGCGACCCTCACCTTGGCAAGGTGATGCTCTACCAACTGAGCCACGTCCGCCTGCGCCGCAGCGCGAGAACCACTATACCCAACCCCGCTCGCGTGCGAGACGCACCGCCGTGTGACGGTTCTCCGCACCGAGCTTCAGCACGGCGGAGGAGAGGTAGTTGCGGACCGTCCCGGGGGAGAGGGACGCGCGCCGGGCGATCTCCGCGACGGGGGCGCCGTCGGCGGCGAGTTCCAGCACCTCGGCCTCGCGGGCGGTCAGCGGGGAGTCGCCCGCGGAGATGGCGTCGGCCGCCAACTCGGGGTCCACGTAACGGCTTCCGGCGTGGACGGTGCGGATGATCTCGGCGAGCCGCTGGGCGCTGACGGTCTTCGGCACGAAGCCGCGCACCCCGGCGGCGAGGGCCCGCTTGAGGTGTCCGGGGCGGCCGTGGCCGGTCAGGATCATGGTGTGGCAGCCAGGGAGTTCGGCCCGCAGCGCTGTGGCGACCCTCACACCGTCGGCGCCCGGCATCTGGAGGTCGAGCACCGCCACGTCGGGGCGGTGGGCGCGGGCCATGGCGATCGCCTCCGGACCGGACGCCGCCTCGGCGACGACCTCCAGGTCGTCCTCCAGGCCGAGGAGCACGGCGAGCGCGCCCCGGATGAGGTGCTCGTCGTCGGCGAGCAGGACCCGTACGGTCATGACGACCCCTTCCCGGCCGGTTCGCCCACGGCGGGGCGCCGGTCCTCACCCGCGAGGGGCACCCGCGCGGTCACCCGGAACCGCCCGCCGTCCGGGGTCCCGGCCTCCAGCACCCCGCCCAGTACCACGAGCCGCTCCCGCAGCCCGGCCAGACCGGATCCGGCGGCGCCGCCGGGCGCCTCCGCCTCCCCGTCCGCCCCGGTGCCGTCCGGCGTCCCGCCGCCGTGCGGGGGTCCCGCGCCCGCGCCGTCGTTCTCGACGACCAGCACCGCCTGCCCCCCGTCCGGCGGCGCCGAGAGCGTCACCCGGCAGTTGCGGGCGTCGCTGTGGCGCAGGACGTTCGTCGTGGCCTCCCGGACGACCCAGGCCAGGGCCGACTGCGCCGCGGCGGACAGGTCCGCGTCCGGGTCGCGGACGTCGATGCGGCAGTGTATGCCCGCCGCGGCCAGGACTCCGCGCGCCCCTTCCAACTCGGTGTGCAGGTCGGCCTCGCGGTAGCCGCGCACCACCTCCCGCACCTCCCGCTGGGACTCGCGGGCGATCCGCTGGACCTCGGCCATCTCGTCGACGGCCCGGTCGGCGTACCCGCGCCGGGCCAGCCGCACGGCCAGTTCGCTCTTGAGGGCGATGACCGAGAGGTTCCGCCCCATCACGTCGTGGAGGTCCCGCGCGAACCGCAGCCGCTCCTCGGCGACGGCCAGCCGCGCCTGGAGCCGGTGGGCGGCGTCCAACTCCCACACGGCCCGCAGCAGCCACCCGGAGAAGCCGCTGGTGAAGGCGAAGACGACGGTGCCGAACGTGGCCGGGAACGTGTACGCGACCGTGTCGGTGGGCGGCAGCCCCACGGCCAGCGAGGCCACCAGGAGCCCCGCCACCGCGACCACCGTCAGACCCAGCATGTGCCGCACCCGCACCGTGCACAGGGCGAGCGCCCCGACACCCCAGCTGGCCAGACCGGCCACCACGTACATCGACATCTGGAGGTCCACGGCCGGCCCCACCACCCGCCGCAACGTCAGCACCGCGCCGCAGCCGGCCACGGTGAGCACGGCCACGGCGGCGGCGAGCCGGTCCGGGCGCCCGCGCCGGCCCAGCTGCCAGCTGAGCGCGCGCGACGACAGCACGGCGACGACCACGGTGTGGAGGACCACCATGAGGAACAGCCACCCGCCGATCGGCCCCACCTGCCTGGTCGCGACCAGGCAGGGCAGCCCGCCGACGAGGACGGCCACGCAGGCGAGCCCGTGGTACGTCCACCGCGTGTAGAGCTCGACCTTCTCCGGGTTGCTCCTGCTGGTCCACCAGCCGGTCAGTCTGGCCATGCGCCCCCCACCCCCTCCTCCTCAGCGGCGCGGCTCCCACCGGAACCGCCGCCGCACGGCGAACAACGCCGCAGCGGTCCAGGCCAGGGCGGCCGCCCCGGCCCGTACGAGCTCCCCCGCGTCGGCCCCGCCGAGCCACCCGGCCCGTACGAGCGCCACCACCCCGGTCACGGGCAGCAGCGCGCACGCCGCCTCGACCCGCTCGGGCAGCGCCTCCAGCGGGATGAACAGCCCGGAGCCGAACGCCGACACCAGGAACAGCGGCATCGTCGTCAACTGCGCGCTCTCCACGGTCCTGGTGAGCGTCGCCGTGAACGCGGCGAGCGCGCCCAGCAGCACTATGCCCACCAGCACGCCGGCGACGAGCAGTTCGGGCCGCTGCGGCGCCCGCACGCCGAGGAACGCCACCGCGGCCACCGACATGATCACGCACTGGGCGAGGGCGAGCGCCACCGAGGGCAGCGCCGTCCCGGTGAGGACCTCCGCGTCGGAGACCTCCCCGGTGCGCAGCCGCTTCAGCACCAGCTCCTCGCGCCGGCTGACGTAGGCGGGAACGAGGTTCAGGTAGACGACGATGACGAGGACCATACCGAGACCACCGGTCACGGCCGCCTCGACCAGGGACATCCCCGTCCCCTTCAGGGCGGTCCCGTCGAGGGCGGCGCGGAGGGAGCCGATCATCAGCAGCGGCATGAGGAGGGTGACGAAGAGGGCGGTCCGGTTGCGGACGAGGAGGAGCATCTCGGCGCGGGCGAGCGCGCCGAGCCGCCCGGCCGCCGTGGTGCCGGTACGGGTGCCGGTACGGGTGTCGGGCGAGTCGGGGACGGTCGTGGAGGCCATGTCACACCCCCGCCGGCTCGGCCGCGGCGCCGGAGCGGGCGATCTCCAGGAACGCCTCCTCCAGGGACGCCGACCGGGCGTCGAGCGCTTCGAGCCGTACGCCCCGCTCGTCCGCCCACCGGAGCAGCTCGGCCAGCGAGGACTGCAGGTCGTGGGTGCGGACCTCGACGCGCCGACCGTCCGGCAGGGCGGCCCGCAGGGAGAGCGGGAGCTGCGCGACGGGCACCCCGGCGGGCAGCTCGAAGCGGATGCGGGCGGGCCGGGAGGCGGTGACCTCGGCGGGGGTGCCGGAGGCGACGATCCGGCCGCCGTGCATGATCGCCAGCCGGTCGGCCAGGGCCTCGACCTCCTCCAGGTAGTGCGTGGTGAGCAGCACCGTGGTGCCGGTGTCGCGCAGTTCCCGCACGAGGTTCCAGGTGTCGCGGCGGCCCTCGGCGTCGAGCCCGGTGGTCGGCTCGTCGAGGAACAGCACCTCGGGCCGTCCGAGCAGGGCGAGCGCCAGGTCGAGGCGGCGCCGCTCGCCGCCGGAGAGCTGCTTGACGCGGACGCGCGCGCGGCCGGAGAGGCCGACCGCCTCCAGGGCCTCCCCGGTGGGGCGGGCCCCGCTGGTGCAGCCCGCCCACATGCGGACGGTCTCGGCGACGGTCAGGTCGGAGGGGAAGCCGCCCTCCTGGAGCATCACGCCGATGCGCGGCCGGACGGCGGCGCGCTCCCGGTACGGGTCGTGGCCGAGGACGCGGACGCGGCCGCCGCTCGCGGGGGCGAGGCCCTCGAGGAGTTCGACGGTGGAGGTCTTGCCCGCGCCGTTGGTGCCGAGGAGGGCGAAGACCTCGCCGCGGGGGACGGCGAAGGTGATGCCGCCCACGGCCTCGAAGCCCCCGGCGTACCTGCGCCGCAGTTCCTCGGCCTCGATCACGTGGCCGTGCACGGGGCGCACAGGGCCCGTGTGGTCGTCGTAGCTGGTCATGGCTCCAGCCTCGGGCCACCCCGGAAGGCCCGGCAGTACGGGGTGTCAGCGGCCGGCGATGACAAATGTCATGGGCGGCGGATCCCACCGGTAAACGACGAAGACCCCGGTCCAATGACCGGGGTCTTCGCTCATGAGCGGACGACGAGATTCGAACTCGCGACCCTCACCTTGGCAAGGTGATGCTCTACCAACTGAGCCACGTCCGCATTGCTCCCGACCGGCTCTCACCGGGCGGTGCGAACACCACTGTACCCGATCCGCCTGAGTGGTGGGTATGTGATGTGGAGCGGGTGACAGGAATCGCACACTGCGCCTTCCCCCTGGAAGGGGGATGTTCTACTACTGAACTACACCCGCACGCTCCGTGAGGCACTCGGCTTTCCCGCCGCGCCCCTCGGCGTGCTCCAGACTCTAGCCGATCAAGTGGGGTGCCGCGCAACTCGGTGCCGGGCCGCCCGGGGCCGCCGTCCCGGCCGGCCCGCGGCCGGGGCGCGGACCGGGAAGGGGGGTGCGGCGGCCCCGCGCCGCGCCGCGCGGCCCCACTTCAGTTGGCCTGGTGGAAGGCCTCGTAGATCCGCTTCGGGATGCGCCCGCGCGCGGGCACCTCCATCCTGTTGGACTGCGCCCAGGCGCGCACGGCCGCCGGGTCGGGGTCGACGGCGGTGTGCCGGAACACCCTGCGGGCCTTCTCCGCGCCGGACTTCTTCCGCCCCGCCTCCATGTACGGCGCGAGGCCCTTGCGCAGTTTCTCTGCATTGGTTTCGCTGAGGTCGATCTCGTACCACTTACCGTCGAGGCCGAATCTGACCGTTTCCGCCGCTTCTCCGCCCTCGATGTCGTCGGTGAGCGTCACTACTACGCGCTGCGCCACGGATATCGGTCCTTTCCCGTGGTAAGCCGCCGTTCCCGGTGTGTTCTGTCACACGTGTGACGTGCGGCGATACCTGGTTTATCTGGTGTATTCCTTTGTACCCCCCGGAGTGCCGCGCTGGGAAGACCCGGCAATTGCCCCCGCGTGTCCGCGGGCAATCGCCGTACGCCGATTCTTTTCCGGGATTTCCCCGCGCGCTTCCCGGTCCCGGGCCGCCAGCCCGTCCGGGTGGGCTCCTCCGCTGCCCCCGTCCCGTGATCACTTCGTGCGTTTGTGGGATCCTCTGGAAATCTACTCGCGTAGAATTTGTAGGCGGGTACGCTGGGGGAACCGCCCACGCAACACACCACCGGGAGTGCCAGTGGCACGCGTCGTAGTCGACGTCATGCTCAAGCCGGAGATCCTCGACCCGCAGGGACAGGCGGTGCAGCGCGCACTGCCCCGCCTCGGATTCGAGGGGATCGCGGACGTCCGCCAGGGGAAGCGCTTCGAACTGGATGTGGAGGGCCCCGTCGACGACGCCGCCCTCGCCCGCATCCACGAGATGGCCGAGACCTTCCTCGCCAACACCGTCATCGAGGACTTCGTCGTCAAGGTGGAGGAGGCGTGACGTCCCGCATCGGAGTCGTCACCTTCCCCGGGACGCTCGACGACCAGGACGCCCTGCGCGCCGCCCGGCTCGCCGGCGCCGAGCCGGTCCCGCTCTGGCACCGCGACAAGGACCTCGGTCAGGTGGACGCGGTCGTCCTCGCGGGCGGCTTCTCCTACGGCGACTACCTGCGCGCCGGGGCGATCTCCCGGTTCTCGCCGGTCATGGAGACGATCGTCGAGCAGGCCAGGGCCGGCATGCCGGTCCTCGGCATCTGCAACGGCTTCCAGATCCTGACCGAGGCGCACCTGCTGCCCGGCGCCATGCTGCGCAACGACCACCTGCACTTCGTCTGCCGCGACCAGCGGCTGCGGGTGGAGAACGCCGACACCGCCTGGACCGCCGACTACGAGCAGGGCCAGGAGATCTCCGTACCGCTGAAGAACATGGACGGCCGGTACGTCGCCGACGAGCGCACGCTCGACGAGCTGGAGGCCGAGGGCCGGGTCGCGTTCCGGTACCTGGACGTGAACCCCAACGGCTCGCTGCGCGACATCGCGGGCGTCACCAACGCCGCGGGCAACGTCGTCGGCCTCATGCCCCACCCGGAGCACGCCGTGGAGCCGCTCGTCGGCACGGGCCGCACGGACGGGCTCGGTTTCTTCACCTCGATCCTCAAGAAGCTGGTCAACGCCTGATGAGCCTCGACGCCGGAACGGCCGCGGGAGCCACTGGGCGCCCCGGCCTTCGACACCCGCACCACCCCGCGCGAAGGAGCGACCGAGCGTGACCCTCGACACCGTCAAGCACGCCGCCGAGACGCCCGACGTCGAGCAGCCGTGGGCCGAGCTGGGCCTGAAGAAGGACGAGTACGAGCGCATCCGCGAGATCCTCGGCCGCCGCCCGACCGGCGCCGAGCTGGCGATGTACTCGGTCATGTGGTCCGAGCACTGCTCGTACAAGAGCAGCAAGGTCCACCTGAGGCAGTTCAGCGAGAAGAAGCCCGACTCCGACGCGATGCTCGTCGGCATCGGCGAGAACGCCGGCGTCGTCGACGTCGGCCAGGGGTACGCGGTCACCTTCAAGGTGGAGTCGCACAACCACCCCTCGTACATCGAGCCCTACCAGGGCGCGGCCACGGGCATCGGCGGCATCGTCCGCGACATCCTCGCGATGGGCGCCCGCCCGGTCGCCGTCGTCGACCCGCTGCGGTTCGGCGCCGCCGACCACCCCGACACCCGGCGCGTCCTGCCGGGCGTCGTCGCCGGCATCGGCGGCTACGGCAACTGCCTGGGCCTGCCCAACATCGGCGGCGAGGTCGTCTTCGACTCCTGCTACCAGGGCAACCCGCTGGTCAACGCCGGCTGCATCGGCGTGATGAAGCACGAGGACATCCACCTCGCCAAGGCCTCCGGCCCCGGCAACAAGGTCATCCTGTACGGCGCCCGGACCGGCGGCGACGGCATCGGCGGCGTCTCGGTCCTCGCGTCCGAGACCTTCGACGACACCAAGCCGGCCAAGCGCCCGGCGGTCCAGGTCGGCGACCCCTTCCAGGAGAAGCTCCTCATCGAGTGCACCCTGGAGGTCTTCGGGGAGAAGCTCGTCGCGGGCATCCAGGACCTCGGCGGCGCCGGCCTGTCCTGCGCCACGTCCGAGCTGGCCTCCGCGGGCTCCGGCGGCATGCGCGTGGAGCTGGACCGCGTCCACCTGCGCGACGCGACGCTCTCGCCCGAGGAGATCCTCATGAGCGAGTCGCAGGAGCGGATGTGCGCGATCGTCGAGCCGGACAAGGTCGACCGGTTCCTGGAGATCTGCGAGAAGTGGGACGTCGTCGCCACCGTCATCGGTGAGGTGACCGACGGCGAGCGCCTGGAGATCTTCTGGCACGGCGAGCAGATCGTCGACGTGCCGCCGCGGTCCGTCGCCCACGAGGGCCCGACGTACCACCGGCCGTACGAGCGCCCGGAGTGGCAGGACGCCCTCCAGGCCGACGACGCCGGCAGGCTGCCCCGGCCGCAGAGCCCCGAGGAGCTGCGCGAGCAGGTCCTCAAGCTGGTCGCCCACCCGAACCAGGCGTCCAAGGCGTGGGTGACGGACCAGTACGACCGGTTCGTGCAGGGCAACACCGTCCTCGCCCAGCCCGAGGACTCCGGCATGATCCGGATCGACGAGGAGACCAACCTCGGCGTGGCGATGGCGACGGACGGCAACGGGCGGTACGCCAAGCTCGACCCGTACGCGGGCGCGCAGCTCGCGCTGGCCGAGTCGTACCGCAACGTCGCCGCCTCCGGCGCCAGGCCGCTCGCCATCTCGAACTGCCTGAACTTCGGCTCGCCCGAGGACCCGGCGGTCATGTGGCAGTTCGCCGAGGCCACCCGCGGCCTCGCCGACGCCTGCCTGGAGCTGGGCACGCCCGTCACCGGCGGCAACGTCTCGCTGTACAACCAGACCGGCGACGTCGCCATCCACCCGACGCCCGTCGTCGCCGTCCTCGGCGTGATCGACGACGTGACGCGGCGCACGCCGATCGCCTTCGCGGAGGAGGGCCACCTCCTCTACCTGCTGGGCGACACCCGCGAGGAGTTCGGCGGCTCGGCCTGGTCGCAGGCCGTCCACGACCACCTCGGCGGCCTGCCGCCCAGGGTGGACCTGGAGCGCGAGCGGCTGCTCGGCGAGATCCTCGTCGCCGCCTCCCGCGACGGCATGGTCGACGCGGCGCACGACCTGTCCGACGGCGGCCTGGTCCAGGCGGTCGCCGAGTCCTGCCTGCGCGGCGGGAACGGCGCGCGGCTGGTCGTCCCGGACGGTCTGGACGCGTTCACGTTCCTGTTCAGCGAGTCGGCGGGCCGCGCCGTCGTGGCGGTGCCGCGCGGCGAGGAGCTGCGCTTCACCGACATGTGCGCCGCGCGCGGGCTGCCCGCGACGCGGATCGGCGTCGTGGACGGCGACGCGATCGAGGTGCAGGGCGAGTTCACCATCCCGCTGGCGGAGCTGCGCGAGGCGCACGAGGCGACCATCCCGGGCCTGGTGGCCTGAGACCCGGACGCCCGGACCGCACACGCCCTGGAGGGCCGGCCCCGCACAACGCCGCGGGCCGGCCCTCCACGGTGTTGCGGGCCCCGGGGGCGGCGGGCGGCGCCCGCCCCGGCCGAACACCCGCCGCGGCCCGGTGGGCGGCGGTAGCCTCGGAACATGCCAGAGCCGAGGAAACGCACCCGCCGGTACGACTCCGCGAAGACCCGCGCGGCGGTGACGGCGCAGTTCGCTCACGTACGGGACGGCGTCGCGCGGCTGACGGAGGAACAGCTGGCGCTGCCGACGCGCCTGGGCGAGTGGACGGTGCGCGAGCTGGCCGCCCACATCGCGCTGGTGCTGCGGTCCGTCGTGCGGGGCGTGGCCGCGCCGGAGCCCGCCGCCCGGGACGTGGTGCTCCTCGACTGGCCCGCGGCGACGCGGGGGTTCGCGGCGGCGGTGGACGAGGACACCCGGGAGCTGGCCGAGTGGGCCGAGGAGGCGGGCGGGCTGGCGGAGCTGTACGCGCGCACGGCGGACGAGCTGGCCGGGGCGCTGGCGGCGGCGGACGAGCGGCTGATCGTGACGCGGTTCGGGGGGATGCCGCTGGGCGACTTCCTGGTGACGCGGACGGTGGAGCTGACCGTGCACACCGACGACCTGAACGCGGCGACGGGCCTGGACGTCCCGCACGACCGGCAGGCGCTCGCGGCCTGCACGCGGGTGCTGGCGGACGCCCTGGCGCTGAAGGCGCCGGGCGGCTCGGTGGAGCTGCGGGTGCCGCCGTACGCGGTGGTGCAGTGCGTGGAGGGTCCCCGGCACACGCGCGGGACGCCGCCGAACGTCGTCGAGACCGACCCGCTGACGTGGACCCGCCTGGCGACGGGGCGGACCTCCTGGCGGGAGGCGCTGTCCGGAGCCCGCCTCCACGCCAGCGGCGAGCGCGCCGACCTGGCGCCGTGGCTCCCCGTCCTGGGTTGACCCCGGGCCCCGGCCCCTCGCGCCGGCGCGAGGAAGCGGAACCGGTTCGCCGCGCGTGCCGTCAGAACGGCATGCGGATCAACAAGTGCCTGCTCCCCGTACTCGCCGCCACCGCCACCGCCCTCGCCGGCTGCGCCGGCGGCTCCGGCTCCGGACCGGGCCCCGGCGACCGGCCCGACATCCCCATCACCGGGACCCACTGGGCCTTCGACGCGCTCACCGTCGACGGTGCGAGGAAGACGCCCCCCAAGCCCACCCCGTACATCGAGTTCAAGCCGGAGGGCAGGGCCCACGGCAACGCCGGGTGCAACGACTTCGAGGCCGAGACCGCCGTCGACGGCGACACCGTCACCGTCGGCAAGGTCGTCCTGACCCAGATGGCCTGTACCGACCAGGGCTTCGAGAGCGACTTCCGCAAGCTGTTCACCGGCAGGCTCGAAGCCCGCCTCGACGGCGACCGCCTCACCCTCACCACCCCCGGCGGCGACACCATCACCCTGTCCGAACAGCCCGAGGCGCCCCTGGAGGGCACCAGGTGGAGCGTCGAGACGCTCATCGAAGGGGGGACCGCCGCCTCCCTGCCCGCCGGAGTCCGGGGCAGGCCGCACCTCACCGTCGGCGCCGACGGCACCGCGCGCGGGAACCTCGGCTGCAACAACTTCACCGCCACCGTGAAGACCGACGGCGACGAGCTGACGTTCGGCTCGCTCACGGTGACCCGCCGCATGTGCGCCCGGCCCCAGAACGAACTGGAGCGGAAGCTGTACGGAACGCTGGGCGGCGGACCGGTGACGTACCGCGTCGAACAGCGCACGCTGACGGTCACCGCGCGGGACGGCTCGGGGTTCGGCGCCCGCGCCACGACCCCCTGACACGACCCCCTGAGGTGCGAGGTCCGTCACACCGGACACGGCCGGAAAGGGCCCCCGAAACGGGGAAACACCGCCCGGAACGGGGGCCCTCCCCACTCCGTGGCCCTCCGGGCGGGTCCGTCCCCATTCGGACCAGTGGTCGATCTCGCCTACACTCGGTGGCGTGCCACGTGGTGACGGTCGACTCAATCACGATCTGCTTCCCGGCGAGAAGGGCCCCCAGGACGCTTGCGGCGTCTTCGGCGTCTGGGCTCCGGGTGAAGAGGTCGCAAAGCTCACGTACTTCGGGCTCTACGCCCTCCAACACCGGGGTCAGGAATCCGCCGGGATAGCGGTCAGCAACGGCTCCCAGATCCTCGTCTTCCGGGACATGGGGCTCGTCTCCCAGGTCTTCGACGAGACCTCCCTCAGCTCCCTCCAGGGGCACATCGCGGTCGGTCACGCCCGCTACTCGACCACCGGCGCGTCCGTCTGGGAGAACGCCCAGCCGACGTTCCGGGCCACGGCCAACGGCTCCATCGCCCTCGGCCACAACGGCAACCTCGTCAACACGGCGCAGCTCGCCGAGATGGCCGCCGGGCTCCCCAGGGCGAACGGCCGGTCCGGCCAGACGGCCGCCACCAACGACACCGACCTCGTCACGGCGCTCCTCGCGGGCCAGACCGACGAGGACGGCGAGCCGTTGTCCGTCGAGGAGGCCGCCGCCAAGGTCCTGCCGCAGGTCCGGGGCGCCTTCTCCCTCGTCTTCATGGACGAGGGCACGCTGTACGCCGCCCGCGACCCGCAGGGCATCCGTCCGCTGGTCCTCGGCCGGCTGGAGCGCGGCTGGGTCGCCGCCTCGGAGACCGCCGCCCTCGACATCGTCGGCGCCAGCTTCGTCCGCGAGATCGAGCCGGGCGAGCTCATCGCCATCGACGAGAACGGCCTGCGAACGTCCCGGTTCGCAGAAGCCAAGCCCAAGGGCTGCGTCTTCGAGTACGTGTACCTGGCCCGCCCGGACACGGACATCGCCGGCCGGAACGTCTACCTCTCCCGCGTGGAGATGGGGCGGAGACTCGCCGGGGAAGCCCCCGCCGACGCCGACCTCGTCATAGCCACGCCCGAGTCCGGCACCCCCGCCGCGATCGGCTACGCGGAGGCGAGCGGCATCCCGTTCGGCGCGGGCCTGGTCAAGAACGCGTACGTCGGCCGGACCTTCATCCAGCCGTCCCAGACCATCCGCCAGCTGGGCATCCGCCTCAAGCTGAACCCGCTCAGGGAAGTCATCAAGGGCAAGCGCCTGGTCGTCGTCGACGACTCGATCGTCCGCGGCAACACACAGCGCGCGCTCGTCCGGATGCTCCGCGAGGCCGGCGCCGCGGAGATCCACATCCGGATCTCCTCGCCGCCCGTGAAGTGGCCCTGCTTCTTCGGCATCGACTTCGCCACCCGCGCCGAGCTGATCGCCAACGGCATGACGGTCGACGAGATCGGCACGTCCCTCGGCGCCGACTCCCTCGCGTACATCTCGCTCGACGGCATGGTCGAGGCGACCACGATCGCCAAGCCGAACCTCTGCCGCGCCTGCTTCGACGGCGAGTACCCCATGGAGCTCCCCGACCCCGAGCTGCTCGGCAAGCAGCTGCTGGAGACGGAGCTGGCCGCGGGCCCCGCCGCCACGGCCGCCGCCGAAGCGCTCCGCCGCCCGTAGGCACCCCCGCCCCCCGCTGTACGACCGAAAGTTCTGTAGCCATGTCTCAGGCCACCAGTGCCACAGGCGGTGCCAGCTACGCCGCCGCGGGCGTCGACATCGAGGCGGGCGACCGCGCCGTCGAGCTGATGAAGGAGTGGGTGAGGAAGACCCGGCGCCCCGAGGTCCTCGGCGGCCTCGGCGGCTTCGCCGGCCTCTTCGACGCCTCCGCCCTCAAGCGCTACGAGCGCCCGCTCCTGGCCTCCGCCACCGACGGCGTCGGCACGAAGGTCGACGTCGCCCGCCGCATGGGCGTGTACGACACGATCGGACACGACCTGGTCGCCATGGTCATGGACGACATCGTGGTGTGCGGCGCCGAGCCGCTGTTCATGACCGACTACATCTGCGTCGGCAAGGTCCACCCCGAGCGGGTCGCCGGCATCGTCAAGGGCATCGCCGAGGGCTGCGTCCTCGCCGGCTGCGCCCTCGTCGGCGGCGAGACCGCCGAGCACCCCGGCCTCCTGGGACCCGAGGACTTCGACGTCGCCGGCGCCGGCACGGGCGTCGTGGAGGCGGACCGCCTGCTGGGAGCCGACCGCATCCGCACGGGTGACGCGGTCGTCGCGATGGCCTCCTCGGGCCTCCACTCCAACGGCTACTCCCTCGTCCGCCACGTCCTGTTCGACCGGGCCGGCATGGCGCTGGAGCAGCACGTGGACGAGCTTGGCCGGACCCTCGGGGAGGAGCTGCTGGAGCCCACCAGGATCTACTCGCTGGACTGCCTGGCGCTCACCCGGACCACCGAGGTGCACGCCTTCAGCCACATCACCGGCGGTGGCCTGGCGGCCAACCTGGCGCGGGTCGTCCCCGACCACCTGCACGCCGCGGTCGACCGGTCGACGTGGACGCCCGGCGCGATCTTCGACCTGGTCGGCAGGGCCGGCGAGGTGGAGCGGCTGGAGCTGGAGAAGACCCTGAACATGGGCGTCGGCATGATGGCCGTCGTCCCCGCCGAATCGGTGGACGTCGCGCTGGCGACGCTCGCGGACCGGGGCGTCGACGCCTGGGTCGCGGGCGAGGTCACCGAGCGCGGGGACCACCCGACCGGCGCCGCCCTCACGGGTGACTACGCGAGCTGAACAGCACTGGACCCGGTCCGGGGCAAGGGCCCGGACCGGGTCGGAAGAGCGCAGGCGTCAAGCGCCGCGACGCCGGGATGACGGACCGGACTCCTCGTCCTCGTCCTCGTCGTCGTTGTACAGCTCCGCGTAGCGGGCGTACGGGTCGTCTTCCTCGTCGTCGTCCTCGAACGGCTCTCCGTTCGGAGGCTGACTCGAAGTCGATGCGCCCAGCTCGCTGGCCAGCCGTGCGAGGTCCGTCCCACCGCTGTTGTACTTCAGCTGGCGGGCGACCTTCGTCTGCTTGGCCTTGGCCCGGCCGCGCCCCATGGCTCGACCCCCTCGGTGACGGGGCTCGACGGCCCCAGAGTCTTGACACGCGTTCATGGTGCGGAACGGACTCTCCGTGGAGAGACCGGCCCGTGGGCTTTAACGGTACCTGCTTCCGCGGCCATACGGTACGCCGCCCGCATGACGCGCCTCGGCGCCGGACCCGCGAGACGCCCCGTCCCCGCTGGTCAGCTGCGATTTTATCTTCTTCCGAAGGTCGACCCGCCGACCGGCGTGAGCCATCTCTCCCCGGGGTAGGCGCGGGTCCGCGCGGGCCCGCCGGCGCGGGGAGTGTCCGGAAGACGCCCCCGAGCGCCCGCCCGGCGTCCGCCGGGCGGGTCTGTCAAGGGCGCCCATCCGGCGGACGCGCGCTCCCCAACCGGAAGCGGTCCGTGCGCGGTGTCACGCGCCGCGGGCGTCGGCCATCCGCTGCTCGGCGATCCGGTCGGCCGCGACGGCCGGCGGGACGCCGTCTTCCTTCGCACGTGCGAAGATCTCCAGCGTGGTGTCGAAGATCTTCGCCGTCTTGGCCCGGCACCGCTCGAAGTCGAAGCCGCGGAGCTCGTCGGCGACCTGGATCACGCCGCCCGCGTTGACGACGTAGTCGGGCGCGTAGAGGATCCCGCGCTCGGCGAGGTCCTTCTCGACGCCCGGGTGCGCGAGCTGGTTGTTGGCCGCGCCGCACACCACCTTCGCCGTGAGGACCGGCACGGTGTCGTCGTTGAGCGCGCCGCCGAGCGCGCACGGCGCGTAGACGTCCAGGCCCTCGGTGCGGATCAGGGCGTCGGTGTCGGCGGCCACCCGCACCTGGGGGAACCTGTCGGTGACGCGGCGCACCGACTCCTCCCGCACGTCCGTGACGAAGACCTCGGCGCCGTCCCGCACCAGGTGCTCGACCAGGTGGTGGCCGACCTTGCCGACGCCCGCGACGCCGACCCTGCGGCCGCTCAGCGACGGCTCGCCCCACAGGTGCCGGGCGGAGGCGCGCATGCCCTGGAAGACGCCGAAGGCGGTGAGGACCGAGGAGTCCCCGGCGCCGCCGTTCTCGGGGGAGCGCCCGGTCGTCCAGCGGCACTCGCGGGCGACGACGTCCATGTCCGCCACGTACGTGCCGACGTCGCAGGCCGTGATGTACCGGCCGCCCAGGGAGGCCACCATCCGGCCGTAGGCCAGGAGCAGTTCCTCGGTCTTGGCGACCTCCGGGTCCCCGATGATCACGGCCTTGCCGCCGCCGTGCTCCAGCCCGGCCAGGGCGTTCTTGTACGACATCCCCCGCGACAGGTTGAGCGCGTCGAGGACGGCCGCCTCCTCGGAGGCGTACGGGTAGAAGCGGGTGCCGCCGAGGGCGCTGCCCAGTGCGGTCGAGTGGATGGCGATGACGGCCTTCAGGCCGGAGGCGCGGTCCTGGCACAGCACGACTTGCTCGTGGCCCCCCTGCTCCGAGCGGAACAGGGTGTGCAGGACGCCGTCGGTCACATCGGTCACGGTGGTGACTCCCAAGTACGAAGCGGCGGTATCGGTTCCTCCGGGGGGGTGGGGAGGGACCTGTCCGCAAGAGGGTAAGTGCTACCTGGGCGTAAAGCCGCCGCAGTGCGCAGGATCACCTTCCCGGGGGCGCGCGCGTGGAAGGATGCGGCGCATGTCGGCTGTCTCCTCGGTCCTCGTCCCGTACGCCTCCTACCTGCGCGTGTACGAGCCCCTGACGGCCTTCCCGGAGGCCGAGCGCGCCCACTGGGCCCGCTACGCGGAGCGCGTCCTGCGCGGCCGCGCGCCCACGGCGCAGGACGAGTTGCGGCGCTCCCTCGCCGACCTGCTGCCGACGCCGCCGGTGCCGGTGCCGGTGCACGAGAGCGGGGAGGCGTTCGTGGCGGAGGCGGACGGCGTGCTGTGCGTCTGCCCGTGGCGCACGCGGCTGCGCGCCTGGCTGGCCCTGGGGGCGGTGCCGGAACTGCTGCCGCGGCCCGTGCTGGACGCGGCGCTGCCGCCGCTGGTGCGGGGGCAGGCGGAGGCGGACCACGAGCGGTGGCGGGAGCGGAACCCGGACGCGCGGCCCTGGATCAGGAGCGCGGTGTGGCAGGTGCCCGTGCGGTGGTTCGTCCTCTTCGCGGACGAGGAGCGGGAGTACGCGCCGGGCGGTGGGGAGGGGAGGGCGCCGGTGCTGCGGTACCGGACGCCGATGGTCCAGGCGCGGCGGCGGGTGGCGCGGTCACTGCGGACGCTGCGCGAGTCGGCCGACGGGGGGCCGCTCACCGAGGGCCTCGTCGACGTGGGGCGGTGGCTGGAGGAGTTCCACCCGCGCTCGCTGGTGGAGCTGGACTACGGCGGCCTGGTGCACGCCCTGCCGGCGGAGCTGCTCGCCGGGGACCGCTCCGCCGCGGACGTCGCGGCGGGCATGGCCGCGCTCCGGGACGGTGACGGGGCGGCCGCGGGGGAGGCCTACGAACGGCTCGCGGAGCGGTGGCGCTCGGTGCGTCACCTGCAGTTCGCCAACTGAACGGAAGATTCCCGGGTCGGGGCTGTTGCGCCGGAGACTGTTGCGCCTGAGTCTTGTGTGACGTCAGGTGACGGAGAGACCCCCCGAACCGGGCCTTTGTCCCAAGGGTGATGGATCGCACTAACAGTGGCTCTTGCGCCCATCGCCCAACCTCATGCCAAAATAGGACAAGGAGTCCGGGGAGGGCTCTTTCCGCCCAACTAAGGGTGGAAGGCTCAGCATTGCACGCTATGGGGGGTCTGGTGGCTCCTGATCGCTCTGTGACTGATCGTCACTGTGACGTGACTGTCCGCTATGGCATGGTCCATCGGCTTCCGCCGCTCATGGACGCCTGAGAGGGCAATTCCATCGGTTTGGCCGAAGGTGGCTGGACAGATGGTGTAGTTGTAGTGCCGAGGACAAGCCGTTCGTCCTATAACCGACTCGGCCCGCGTCCGCCATTTCGGGCAACGCGGGTCAAGGTGCAGAATTTAGAGGAAAGAACCGAGAACGTCGGCTCTCCCGAGGAGGCCGCTCATGACCGCTCGCACCCCTGATGCTGAGCCGCTGCTGACCCCCGCCGAGGTCGCCACGATGTTCCGCGTGGACCCGAAGACGGTGACCCGTTGGGCGAAGGCGGGCAAGCTCACGTCCATCCGCACGCTGGGCGGACACCGCCGCTACCGCGAGGCGGAGGTCCGCGCGCTGCTCGCGGGCATCCCCCAGCAGCGAAGCGAGGCCTGATCACCCTCGTGAACCGGGCTCTTCCGGGTCCCCCAACCCGGCTCGCCCACCCCATGCCACACCGACGGCCGCCCGCCCCAACGGGCTGACGTCATCGATCGCGCCGGACTCCGCCGGGTCCGGCGCGATCTTTTTTCTGCGCCGGCACGGGTGCGAAGGGCAGTGCAATTGCACACATTAAATGGGGCGGGTGTGCGGACGGGGCGGATGGGGCGGCTGCCCGGAAAAGTTCCGTGACTCGCGTCACACTGCCGCGGTGCCCTCCACACGCTGTCAGGAGCGCGGGATCCACCGGGAGTCGGGCCGTCCGGGCCCCCGCCCGCGCACCCTCGCGGGGCGCCCGCCTCCCCGGCCCGGTCGGTGTGCCGGCCGGCGTGCGGCGCGTACGGACGGCGGCGGCCGGGGAGGAGCCGTACGGAGCGCACGGTTCCCGCCCGGCCGTGGGCCGTTCGTCCGGTGGTGGGTCCCCGGCCCGTCCGCAGGCCGCCGACCCGGCTGTGGGGCTCCTCCGCGGCCGCGGGCCACCGCTCCGGACCGTGTACCCCCGCCGGGGCCGGCGGCGCACCCGCGAGCGGGGCGTCCCCGCCTCCGGGCCAGGGCGAGATCGGAAGAGCGT